>SVOP01000030.1 GCA_015066325.1 Oscillospiraceae bacterium | reverse complement strand
TTCCTTGATAAAAGATATGATTCTCTTGCGGCGTATGTTCCCGGTGAACAGCCTCAGGATAAAAAATATATAAAACTCAATACTAACGAGTCGCCATATCCGCCAAGTCCCGAAACATTGGAGATGGCGAATAAAGGTGAAGCAGAGCTTTTAAGGCTTTACCCTGACCCTGACGGTAAAATTCTTACAAAAAAGCTTGCAAACCTTTACGGCGTGGAAACAGAAAATGTTTTCCTTGCAAATGGTTCGGATGATATTCTGAACTTTGCATTTATGGCATATTGTGCCAATGGCAGAAAGTCATATTTTGCAGATATCACATATGGTTTTTATAGTGTTTTTGCAAATCTTCACGGCTCTGATTATACGGAAATTCCCTTGGAAGAGGATTTTTCAATTGATTATGAAAAATTCTGCGGTGTTGATGGCGGTGTGTTCATTGCAAATCCCAATGCACCAACAGGACTTGCTTTAAGCCTCGAAGAAATTGAAAAGGTTATTAAGTCAAATCCCGATTATGTTGTTGTAATTGATGAGGCTTATGTGGATTTCGGAGCAGAAAGTGCCGTGAATCTCGTTAAAAAGTATGATAACCTTTTAGTTGTGCAGACATTTTCAAAATCTCGCTCGATGGCAGGTGCTCGTTTAGGCTTTGCTATCGGTAGTAAAGATATTATCAACGATTTGCACAAGCTTCGTTATTCAACTAACCCATATAATATAAACCGCCTTACACTTTCTTTAGGTGCGGCGGCAATAGATTCTCAGAGTTATTACACAGATAACTGCAAAAAGATTATTGAAACAAGAGCTTACACAACAAAAGAGCTTGAAGCCCTTGGTTTTGAGGTGTTACCATCAAAAGCGAACTTCGTTTTTGCAAAGTCAGAAAAAATTGATGGCGAAGAGCTTTATCTCAAGCTTAAAGATAAAGGTGTTCTTGTTCGCCATTTCACTAAAGACAGAATCAAGGACTTTAACCGCATAACTATCGGAACTTTCGAGGAAATGCAAATTCTTATTGAAAAAATCAAAGAAATTATGGAGGCAGTTTAAATGCGTATAGCAGAAATTAAAAGAAAAACTGCAGAAACTGATATATATGTAAAGCTTAACCTTGACGGAACAGGTCAATGCGATATTGATTCGGGTATCGGCTTTTTTGACCATATGCTTATTCTTTTTGCTAAGCATTCAAGGTTCGATTTAACTGTTAAATGCTGTGGTGATATATGGGTTGACGGACACCACACAACAGAAGATATAGGCATAGCTCTCGGTCAGGCTTTTAGAGAGGCGATAGGCGATAAAAGAGGTATTCACCGATACGGAAGCACAATTCTTCCTATGGATGAAGCCCTTATACTTTCAGCGGTAGATATTTCGGGCAGAGCATATCTTCAGTATTATATGAATATTCCTGCACCAATGGTGGGAGATTTTGATACTGAGCTTTTAAGAGAGTTTTTTGTGGCGTTTGCATTCAATAGCGCAATAACGCTCCACATTAAACAGCTTGACGGAGTAAACTCTCACCACTTGATTGAGGGAGCTTTCAAATCAGTTGCAAGAACTCTCAAAAAGGCGGTTGCCATTGATGAAGCAATGAAAAACGAGATACCCTCATCCAAAGGAGTTTTATAATGGTTGCAATAATTGATTATGGCGTTGGTAACTTGTTCTCTCTTCAATGTTCACTTAAGAAAATAGGTGTTGAAGCAGTTGTAACAAGTGATGAAAATGTAATAAAAGAGGCAGACAGAATAATCCTTCCCGGTGTCGGTGCTTTCGGTGATGCGGCGAAAAAGCTTCGCTCATCAGGTCTTGTTGAGCTTATCACAGAAGAAGCAAAAAGCGGAAAGCCATTTTTAGGAATCTGCCTTGGTATGCAGCTGCTTTTTGAGAAAGGCTTTGAATATGGTGAGCATGAGGGCTTAGGCTTTCTTAAAGGTAATGTAATACCCTTGGAAAATAAAATTCCCGAAAACCTTAACATTCCCCATATGGGTTGGAATGCGCTTGATTTTGTAGGGGATAAAAGTCCAATTTTCAAATATATAAATGACGGTGATTTCGTTTATTTCGTTCATTCCTTCTATGCAACTGATTGCGACGATTCCGTTATCGCCACATCTGAATACGGCATACCCGTAACGGCTGCAGTAGGAAAAGGCAATATATTCGGTTGTCAGTTTCATCCCGAAAAGAGTGGGGATGTAGGTCTTTCAATTTTGAAAGCATTCTGTGAAATATGAGGTAATACAATGAAAATTTTTCCCGCAATAGATTTATATGAGGGTAAGGCTGTCAGACTTTTAAAGGGTAATTATAATGATTTAACAGTTTATTCCGAAAATCCTATTGAAATTGCAAAGGATTTTGAAGCTCAGGGCGCAACAGAGCTTCACACAGTTGACCTTGAAGGTGCTCGTGACGGCGGAACACCCAATATTGATATAATAAAAAGCTTTGTTGAAAATACATCCTTGAATGTTGAGGTTGGTGGCGGTATTCGTTCAATGGAAACCGTTAAAGCCTATCTTGATGCAGGGGTCAGCCGTGTTATTTTAGGTACGGCAGCAGTAACAGACGAAGAGTTCCTTAAAACTGCTGTTGCAGCCTATGGCGATAAAATTGCAGTTGGTGCAGATATAAAGGATGGTAAGGTTGCCATTAAGGGTTGGGTTGAAAAATCCGAATACGGCACTTTTGATTTCTTTGAGAAGCTCCAGAAAATCGGCGTTTCAACTGTAATTTGCACGGATATTTCTAAAGATGGCGCAATGCAGGGCACAAACAGAGAGCTTTATAAAGAGCTTTCCGAGAAATTCAGCGTTAATATAATCGCATCAGGGGGCGTTTCAACCCTTGATGATATAACTGCTCTCAACAAAATGAACCTTTTCGGTGCAATTATCGGCAAAGCCTATTACACAGGTGCAATAAAAATAAGCGATGCATTGGAGGCGGTAAAATGATTACAAAAAGAATTATTCCTTGCCTTGATGTGAGAAACGGAACTGTTGTTAAGGGTACAAATTTCAAAGACCTTAACGAAATTTCTTCACCTGTTCAGTTAGCGGAGTATTATAGCTCTCACGGTGCAGACGAGCTTGTTTTCTATGATATAACCGCTTCATCAGACGGTAGAAAGCTTTTTACAGATATTCTTACCCAAACCGCTTCAAAGGTTTTTATTCCTTTAACAGTAGGCGGAGGCATCAATACACTTGATGATTTTGACAGAGTTTTAAAATGCGGTGCAGATAAGGTAAGCGTTAACTCCGGTGCAATCAAAAACCCCGATTTGATTCACGCAGCGGCAGAAAAATACGGTGACCAGTGTGTAGTTCTTTCCGTTGACGTTAAAAGGGTGGACGGACAGTTTAAGGTTTTTGCAAAAGGCGGAAGAGAGAACACCGGTCTTGATGCTCTTGAATGGATTAAGCGTGGCGTAAACAATGGCGCAGGCGAAATTGTTGTTAACTCCATTGATACCGATGGTGTGAAAAAGGGCTTCGATATCGAAATGCTCAAAGCAGTATGCGATATAGTTAATGTTCCCGTTATTGCATCGGGCGGCGCAGGGGGTAAGCAGGATTTTGTTGATTTATTCAATACTGTTCCCGATGTCAGCGCAGGTCTTGCGGCTTCCATTTTCCACTATGGCGAAGTAACTATTGACGATTTAAAGAAAACTCTTAACGAGAATAACATAACAGTGAGGTTATAATATGTTTGATATAGAAAAGCTTAAATTTGATGAAAAAGGTCTTATTCCTGCAATTGTTGTGGATGATGAAACCAATCAGGTTCTCACTCTCGCATATATGAACAAGGAAAGCCTTGGTATTTCCCTCGAAAAGAAAAAAACTTGTTTCTGGAGCCGTTCAAGGCAGGAACTCTGGCTCAAAGGTGAAACAAGCGGAAACTATCAGCATATTGTAAGCATCACCGCAGATTGCGATATGGATGCTCTTAAAGTAAGAGTTAAAAAAGATGGTCCTGCTTGCCACACAGGTGAGGAAAGCTGTTTCTTCAATACAGTTTTTGAGAATGAGGAAATTGCACCTGCATTCAGCGTTCAGAGCCTTGTTGAAACAATTGAGGGTAGAAAGCTTAATCCTAAAGAGGGTTCATACACAACCTATCTTTTTGAAAAGGGAATTGATAAAATTCTCAAAAAGGTTGGCGAAGAATGTACTGAAGTTATCATCGCAGGTAAAGCAGATGATAAGGCAGAAACAATTTATGAAATTTCCGATCTTATGTACCACGTTCTCGTTCTTATGATTGAAATGGGAATTTCCGTTGAAGATATAATGAATGAGCTTAAATCAAGACACGTTATTGATAAGAAAATTAAACAGGAAAAAATGGTGTAAAACTAACGACTCCCTATTGAATTTTTTAAAATTCAGTAGGGAGTCACCTTTTTAACTTTTTCTTGCAGTTTTTTCTGCAACTTTTAGTATTGAAATAATCGGAACTATTAAAATTAAACCACTTATAAAATTGCTCACTCCGTGGATTAAATCGTAGGGGAGACCTGCAACAATCCAGGCAACCATACCCTTGAAATCAAGCCCGAACATCAGAGCTTGTGCAGGAGCATAAATTGTTCCGTATAAAAATCCATGTAAGGAGCAAACGACCGCATATATAATCGGTGCTGCTTTCGGTGGTAAGTTTTTTGGTAAAAGCATTGTTGCTCCCCAAAGCACTGCCCATATATATAAATATGGAATCCACCACATATTAAAGCCATTAAGAAGACCTGTTAAAAACACAAAAATATAAATAGGGTAAAGAGCTTTTTTTCTGTAAACAACAGTAATTGCTACGATGAAAACACCTATTAAGTGAATGTTCGGCAATACTTCCATTATCAGCTTTGAAGCATACATAACTGCCCCGAGCATACCGAAAATAACTGCTTCCTTAAGTTTTAATTTCATCCTTTTTCAGCCTTGAATGTGTAAGTAGCTCCTGCAACAATATCTGTTGCGTCAACACCGGTAGTTCCATATTCACCGTTAACATAGAAAGCCCAGTATGCACCGTCTTTATCGTAGTCAAGAGTTGTGCCGTTTACGGTTTTAACATACAATCCGTAATCCCCTTGCTCACCTGCAATAAGCTCGAGGTCTAAAAGTGCTTCACCAACAGTTTTCTTATCTGTGTTAATTTTAAAAGCTGTTTCCTTGCCCTCAAGGTCTGTTACTGTAAAGTTGAATTTTGTTTCACCTTTACCGAGAACAGTTGCTTCAGGACTTTCGGTTGTTGATACCGCACCGTTTGTTGTTGTGGTAGTATCGTTTGTTTTGTTGTCGTTACAAGCTGTTGTAAACAGTGCAATAGCCGCAATAAGCACAATACAAAGGATGAACGACAACGCTTTTTTACTGCGTGTCATTTTCATTTGGAATTTCTCCTTTATAATATATTTCTCTTTCATAAAAAACCGGCGCTCGCAGTCAGATAAAACTATCTAAAAGAGTTGGCGTTAACGGGTATTTCGACTCGGTGCATTATTTATCACCTTCTCAAAAGTAAAACTTTCAATAGCTTTTCTCTGTTTTGCGGCAACAGATAGATAAATAACAAAAAGCACCTCACGGCGACGGGCTCGTACAGGATTTTCACCTGTTTCCCCTGATAACGGAGATATTATATCACAAATTTTTTTATATTCAATATCAAAAAACATATCAAAAACCCTTTGCCTTGACAAAAATAGGTAATTAGCATACAATATATTTTAATAAAAAGTCACTTGAGGTGGCGTATGAAAATATTAATAATCAAGCTTTTTGTTGTTTTCATAAGAGTTCTTTATGCCTTTATGAAGCTGAGAAAAACCGAAAATAAAATAGTCTGGCTTTCTCGTCAAAGCAACGAAAAATCAGAAGATATGAAAATGCTTTCAGAAGAAATTTCAAAGCTTTCACCTGAAACCAAGCAGGTTTTCAGGCTTTGTCGTCTTGAAAATGAAAGCGGACTTTCTGTTTCATATATTTTCTTTATCTTAAGAGATATGTGGGAAATTGCATCTGCTAAAATCGCAGTAACAGATACTTATTCAATCCCTGTTTCTTGCCTTAACCATAAAGATAGTTTAACTGTATTTCAAATCTGGCACGCTTTAGGTGCTGTGAAGAAATTCAGTCTGCAGTCAGCAGGTAAGGCACAGGGCAGAGATTTAGGCGTTGCAAAGGCAATGTCTATGCATAAGAATTATGATTTTGTAATAGCACCATCTGAAAAAACTGCAGAGTTTTATTGTGAAGCATTTGGTTGCACTAAAGATAAAATTATTATAGCATCTCTTCCGAGAGTTGATGTTATTTCAGATGGCAAATCTCGATATGAAGAATTTGTTGAGCTTAACCCTCAATACAAAAACAAGAAATTAATTGCATATTTTCCTACCTTCAGGGATAACGACTTCCTTTATATCAAAAAGCTTTTTGATGCCTTTAAAAATAATGAGGAATATGCTTTAATAGTTTCGCCCCATCCTGCAACAAAGGTTATGGATCAATATTCTTTCAATGGTAAGTTTTCAACCTATGATTTAGCAAAGCTTTCAGATGGTATTATTTCCGATTATTCTGCTACTGCTATTGAATGCTCATTGTTAAATAAACCGTTGTGGTTTTATGTTCCCGATTATGAGAAGTATAAAACAGAAAAGGGCTTGAATATTGAAATTAAAGACGAGTTTTCAGATGCTTGTTTTGAAAAAGAAAAGGATTTATTGAACGCTGTTCATAATGGTTTTTATGATTTTGATAACCTGAAAAGGTTTTCAGATAAATTTATTGAAAATAAAGGCACAGATAATACTGAAAAATTAGCGAGTATTATTTATAATCAATTGTGATAAGGAGTATTACGATGAAAAGAATTTTAACCTATGGTACATTTGATTTGTTGCATTATGGTCATATCCGTATTCTTAAAAGAGCAAAAGAATTAGGTGATTACCTTGTTGTTGCTCTTTCAACAGATGAATTTAATGCAACAAAGGGAAAAAAAGCATATCACAGCTATGAAACCCGTAAAAAAATGCTTGAAGCAATCAGATATGTTGACCTTGTTATTCCCGAGAATAACTGGGAGCAGAAAATTCAGGATATTAAAGATTATAAAATAGATGTTGTTGTTATGGGTGACGACTGGGCAGGTAGTGATAAATTTGACTACCTTAAAGAATATTGCGAGGTTAAATTCCTTGAAAGAACTCCCGGTGTCTCCACAACAATGATTAAAAACGACCTTCAGCTTCAGGAAACAGTTGATGGAGTTGATCAGGTACCGAGAACTTAAAAGAAATAAAAAAACAAGCTATCGATTTCGGTCGATAGCTTGTTCTTTTATTGCAATAAAGCCAAAAATTCACTTACTGCGGTCTCGTTGTATTCTTTATAATCAGTTGCAAGCATCGGAACTTTTCCTTCAAGAAGAAGCCTGAAGCCTTTTTCAACACCCTCTGAGGAATTTTCAACCAGCGTACCGTTGTTTTTATTCATAAACGTTCTCGGACCAACAATATCCGTTGAAACAACGGGTAAACCGAGAATATCTGCCTCTGCAAGAACGAGCCCGAAGCCTTCGTAATGGGATGCTAAAATGAAACCATCACAACTCTTCACAATGGGTAAAGGATTTTTCATAGAGAGAATAAGAACTATATTATCAGCACAAGGCAGGTTTTTTACATAGTCTCTAAGAATATTGTAATGATTGTTAAATTGGTTACCGCCTATGATAATGAAATATGAATTCTTGTTTTCGCTCCAGACTTTGTTAAAAGCGTCAACCATTCTTTTATGGTCTTTTTCAGGGGAAAATCTGCCTACGCTTATTATTTTCTTTGCATCACTATTAAGAATTTCTTTAACCTCATCCAAGGTTTTATTGCTTTGTGTTACGCCCTCATCAAAACAAATTTCTCCGTCACCGCGAGTTTTGATTTGCTCGAAGGCTATAACATTGTGAGCAATTTTAAAATTATCGGTGTTATTAACGAAGGTTGAAATGGGTTCAAAAATATCTTCGGTTACAAGGGCAACATTATCATATTTCTTATAGGCATATTTAAGAACATCTTCTCTTTGATTGCCACGGGTTTCAATTTCCTTTCGCATATCGCTGTGAACGTAAATTGTTTTCTTGCAAGGGAAATTAGCAAAGAAAAGAATCATTTTAGGTCCGTAGCCTGTGAACTGAATAGCGTGGTCAAACCTTGCTCCGCCAAATAATCTTGTTATTTCATATTGCCACTCGTTTTCAAGAAGCTTTGCAATAAAATCAATTTTCATAAAATTCTTTTTTACAAAGCAGGTAGCAAGGAATGTGTACCAGAACACATTTTTGATAAGCCCCAAATTCATTTTATCGTGCATGGGGAAATATCCTATACCATCGGGTAAATCTGCAATTGTACTCTGATGGTCTTTTGCTTTTCCGGTGGGAAAGCAAATGAAATAATTGTTTTCCTTAGGGTCGATGCTTTTAAGCAGGTTATAAAGTGAAGTGGTAACACCGTTCTGGTCAAGGTTACCTGCATGAATCAGTATGTTTTTCTTGTTATTGCAGGGGATTTCTTTTAAAACCGTTTTTTCGGATGGGGTTGATTTAAATACAAGATTAAGAATGTTTTCGGTTGCATTCGCACAATCATAAAAGCAATATTCGTTAATGAAATCAGTATCATCATATTGTTTTTCTGAACGGATTTCTTTGATAAGCTCATCAACAGTTTTTACTTGTGGGAAAGGTAATTCATCAATTGATTTATAAACACCACGGTCTGCAAAATATTCCTCTGCATCATAGGTGAAAAGCACACATTTTTTTCTTGTTACCGCATAATCATAAAAAACACTTGAATAGTCGGTAATAAGGCAATCTGTGCAGTTGAGGAAATCATAAGTTTCAAGGTTTTGCGGAAATTTTTTGATATGCTTGAATCCACCGAAATCAATGTTTTTAACTGCAATTGGGTGGAGATTTACATATAAAATTTCATCTTCGGTTAACAAGCTATCAATTTCATTAAGATAATCTGTCATTTGCAGGTTGGCGTCTTTGCTTATATTTCCGATAGCACCACGCCATGTGGGCATATAAGCATAAACTCTTTTGTTTTCCATGCCAAAGCTTTTGCGAACATCTTCTCTTCTTTCTGTGTCAAAGAAGATGGTGTTTCGTGGATAACCCGAAAGAACGCATTTTCCTTTAGCAAGATTTTTAAGCATATAATCTTCTATCATATGCTCCATTGTGTAGGTGTTGGGGTAAAGCAGGAAATCTGCCGCAACGAAATTCTTTTGAGTATTTCCGATATTGTGCATAGCATTTTTTATGCCCTTGCCCAATGTTTTAAGAGGCGTTCCGTGCCAGGTGTTAAGATAAATCTGTTCTTCTCTTTTGGTGAAAAAAGGAAGAAAGGTATTATCATTGAAAAGATATTTTGCAGTGGCAACAATTTTCATATATTGGGGAGAAAGAACAATAACAAGGCTAACATTCTTGATGCCGTAAGAATCAAGAATGTTTTTTATTTTTTCTTTACTGGTTGCCTTGCAGCTTAAATAAATCTTATATGAAGCATAATCTTCATTGGAAGTAAGTTCTTTTAAAATATAAAAAATATTACCGCTGATTTCACCGCCGTGCTGGGCCTCCAAAAGCATAACTTTATTGTTAATGGCTTTTTTCTTTATGCATCTCGAATATATTGCACAAGGTATGATGCTTAAAGCCCATTTTAAAATTTTGTTGCTTTTTATAAGTGAGAGAACCTTTTTTAACATCTTAATCCTCCAAGTGAACGTCATTAAAATTATTATATCATACAACAAATTAAAATTCTACAATATTTTCATTTAAAATACTTTTTGAAAGTCGTCTTTATGTGACAATTTTTTTAAGCTATGAAATGTAAACTGTAATTATATTCAAAAGGAGGAGTGAATATGCCTGTAACTTTAAAAAACAGAAATGGCACATTAACCGCATTTATTAAAGGGGAAATAGACCATCACACAGTTCCTGAAATAAGAGATGCAATTGACGATGCTTTTGTAAGTATTGAAAGTATTAATCTTCTTGTGCTTGATTTTTATGATGTAACATTTATGGATAGCTCAGGCGTAGGTCTTGTTATGGGGCGTTATCGTCTGGTTTCCGGTAAGGGTAAAAAACTGAAGGTTAGTAACCTTTCAAAACGTGATTACACTATTATGAAAATGTCAGGAATAGAAAAACTTGCTGAGATTAATCAGAAAAACGAGGTGTATATATGAAGAAAATTAATGAATTAAAAATGATTTTTGACAGCAGATCTGTTAACGAAAGCTTTTCCCGTATGGCTGTTTCTGCTTTTTCCTCACAACTGGATATGACGGTTGAGGAGTTAGGGGATATTAAAACAGTTGTAAGCGAGGCGGTAACAAATTGCATTGTTCACGCCTATAAAAATACCATTGGCAAAATTTACATAACCTGTTCAGTTTTTGAAGAGGGTGTTGTCCGTATAACAGTAAGGGATAGAGGTTGCGGAATTGAAGATGTGAATAAGGCAAGAGAGCCACTTTATACAAGCGTTGGCGGTGACCGTTCAGGCTTAGGCTTTTCTGTTATGGAAAGCTTTTCTGATAAGCTTCGTGTTCGCTCAAAGGTTGGCGTTGGTACTACAGTAACAATAGAAAAAAGAATATGCGGTAAAACAAAATGACCCAAAGAGAAGAAAGAATAAAAGATAATCTGGGGCTTGTTCATTCTTGTGCTCAAAGGTTTAAAAACAGAGGCGTGGAGTATGAGGATTTGTTTCAGGCGGGTTGTGTGGGACTTATTAAAGCGGCAGATGGGTTTGATGAAAGCTTAGGCTACGTCTTTTCGACTTATGCCGTGCCTGCAATATTGGGAGAGATTAAAAGGATTTTTCGTGACGGAGGAGCAGTTAAAGTCAGTCGCTCTATAAAAGAGCGGTCAAGAGAAATCTGGACGGAAAAAGAAAAACTTGAAAATGAAAAAGGCTATGAACCCACTTTAACTGAAATTGCTCAAAGAGTAGGCTTGAGCGTTTATGAAACAAGCGAGCTTCTGCTTGCTTCTCAACCGGTTGTTTCTCTTACTTCGGGTGACGGTGAAACAGACGAAAAGCAGTTCGATATACCAATAGAAAGTGAAGAAGATAAAATCAATGAAAAGTTGACTCTTGATAAATGCATTGAAGAGCTTTCTGAAATGGATAGAAGGTTAATTGAATTACGATATTTTATGTCAAAAACCCAAACAGAAGTTGCAAAAAAAATGGGAATGTCGCAGGTTCAGGTTTCAAGAAGAGAAAAGAAAATTTTACAAGAAATCCGTGAAAAAATGACTGTTTAGCCTAACATAACAAAAATATGGGTATTAACTTTTAAAAGAATGTTGAAAATGATAGGTCAAAAAATGGGAAATATACTTGAAAAAAGAGGTCAGTTAGTATAAAATATATTCGGTAAAAAATTAACAATATAAAAAATGTTAAAAGGAGTAATCAAAAATGGGTCTTTTAAACAAGAAAACAGTTGATGATATCAACGCAAAAGGCAAAAAGGTGCTTGTTCGTTGCGATTTTAACGTTCCGCTCAAAGACGGCGTTATCACAGACGAAAACCGTATCACAGCCGCTCTCCCCACAATAAAAAAACTTCTCGATGATGGCGCACAGGTTATCCTTTGCTCTCACCTCGGTAAAGTTAAAAACGGCCCCAATGAGAAAGAAAGCCTTGCTCCTGTAGCAAAAAGACTTTCCGAGCTTCTCAATAAAGATGTTGTTTTCGCAGCAGATGATGTAGTTGTTGGCGAAAATGCTAAAAAGGCAGTAGCAGAAATGAAAGATGGCGATGTTGTTCTTCTTCAGAACACCCGTTTCCGTCCCGAAGAAACAAAGAACGGCGAAGCATTCTCAAAAGAACTTGCTTCTCTTTGCGATATCTATGTAAACGATGCTTTCGGTGCAGCTCACAGAGCACACTGCTCAACAGTTGGTGTTGCTTCATTCGTTGAAGAAGCTGCAGTTGGTTACCTTATGGGTAAAGAGCTTAAATACCTTGGCAACGCTGTTGAAGATCCTCAGAGACCCTTCGTTACAATCCTCGGCGGTGCAAAGGTTGCTGATAAACTTAATGTTATCGAAAATCTTCTTAACAAAGCTGATACTCTTATCATCGGTGGCGGTATGGCTTACACATTCCTTGCAGCTAAAGGCTATGGTGTAGGTACATCTCTCCTTGATGAAACAAAGATTGACTATTGTAAAGATATGCTTGCTAAAGCAGAGGAAAAAGGCGTTCAGATTCTTCTTCCTGTTGATGTTACAATCGCAAAGGATTTCCCCAATCCTATCGATGCTGAAATTGAAGTTTCTGTTTGCGATGCTGACAAGATTCCTGCTGATATGATGGGTCTTGATATCGGTACAAAAACAGCAGAGCTTTATGCAGAAGCAGTTAAAGCTGCAAAAACAGTTGTTTGGAACGGACCTATGGGCGTTTTCGAAAACCCTGTTCTTGCAAAAGGTACTATTGCAGTTGCTAAGTCTCTTGCAGAAACAGATGCAGTTACAATCATCGGTGGTGGTGACTCTGCAGCAGCAGTTAACACTCTCGGCTTCGGTGCAAAGATGACTCACATCTCAACAGGTGGCGGTGCATCTCTCGAGTTCCTTGAGGGTAAAGCACTTCCCGGTATCGAAGCAGTTAACGATAAGTAATATAGCACGCGCATTTGTCGAGTTGCTGACCCGAACTCGCGTATCTTATACGCTTCGGGGTCACTAACTCACCAACTGCACGCACTCTATTCCTTATCGCACTCTTTGAGAGATGGTCTATGGAGTAGAGAAATAAATAATAAAATGTGTGAAAGGATTTATATAGATATGGATAAATCACTTCGTAAAGCAGTTATCGCAGGTAACTGGAAAATGAACAAAACTCCCGATGAAGCAAAAGCTATCATCAACGAAATGAAACCCCTTGTTGCAGATGCAGATTGTGACGTAGTTCTCTGCGTTCCTTATATCGACATTTTTGCAGCTCAGGAAGCAGCAGCCGGTTCAAATATCAAAATTGGTGCAGAAAACTGCCACTGGGCAGAAAGCGGTGCTTTCACAGGTGAGGTTTCAGCTCCTATGCTTAAAGCTATCGGTGTTGAATATGTTATTATCGGTCACTCCGAAAGAAGACAGTATTTCGGCGAAACTGATGAAACAGTTAATAAGAGAGTAAGAGCTGCTCTTGACAGCGGTCTCACAGTAATCCTTTGCGTTGGCGAGCTTCTTGACGAACGTAAAAAAGGCGTTACAATGGAAGTTGTTCGTTCTCAGACTAAAATTGCTCTTCAGGGCGTTTCTAACGAAGAACTTGACAGAATTATCATCGCTTACGAACCCGTTTGGGCTATCGGTACAGGCGAAACTGCAACAGCAGAGCAGGCAAATGAAGTTAACCATGCAATCCGTGAGGTTCTTGGTGAAATCTATTGCCCCAAATGTGCAAGCCGTGTAACGATTCAGTACGGCGGTTCTATGAATGCAGGTAACGCAGCAGAGCTTCTCGCTCAGGTTGATGTTGACGGCGGTCTTATCGGCGGTGCATCTCTTAAAGCAGCAGATTTCTCTGTAATCGTTAAAGCAGCAAGCGTTTAATTTAAAATATAGAGTGGGTCAAGCATATCCGAATCAGATTTTGGGATAGTCTTTTCCCCACATATTTTGTTAAAATACTCGTAAATCCAAAAGGATTTACTCCGTTTTTGCCTCATCTGTGTGAAAAATCCTTATCCCAAAATTCTTCGACCTTAAATGTATGAGGTTTTGAGGGATTTTGGTCGTATTTGACTGCAGACAGGCTACCGCCTTTCAAAGGCAAATCGGGCAAAAGCACCGAAACATCACCATTTAAGGCTGTTTCGGATATACTTGACCCACTCCCGGGCAGGCTTTATCGTCTGCCCGAATTTTCTGTAAAGGTGATATAAAATGTCTGAAAAAGTACTTCTTGTTGTAATGGACGGTGTAGGTTACTCCAAAACAGGTCTTGGTGACGCTGTTACACTTGCTAATACACCCGTTCTTGACAAACTTCTTAAAGAATGCCCCAACACTCGCTTAAAAGCTCATGGTTCAGCAGTAGGTCTTCCCTCTGATGACGATATGGGTAACAGCGAGGTTGGTCACAATGCTCTCGGTTGCGGTCAGGTTTATTCTCAGGGCGCAAAGCTTGTTAATGAATCTATCGAATCAGGAAAAATCTATGAATCAACTGCTTGGAAAGAGGTTGCAGGTAACTGTGTTGAAAAGGGTTCAACTCTTCACTTTATCGGTCTTCTTTCCGATGGTAACGTTCACTCGAATATTTCTCACCTTATTGCAATGCTTAAACAGGCTAAAGCAGAGGGTGTAAAGAGCGTTCGCGCTCATATTCTTCTCGATGGTCGTGATGTTCCTGCAACATCAGGTCTCGTTTATGTTGCAGAGCTTGAAAATGCTCTCGCTGAGCTTAATGACGATACATTCTGCGGTAAAATCGCATCGGGCGGTGGCAGAATGGTTATCACAATGGATCGTTATGAAGCTAACTGGAATATGGTTAAACTCGGTTGGGATACTCACGTTAAAGGTATCGGCAGACAGTTTGCAAACGCAACTGAAGCAATCGAAACTTACCGTGCAGAAAATGACGGCGTTATCGACCAGGATTTACCTCCCTTTGTTATTGCTGAAAATGGTGAACCCGTTGGCGCAATCAAGGATGGCGACAGCGTAGTTCTTTTCAACTTCCGTGGTGACCGTGCAATTGAGCTTTCAATGGCATTTGATAACGAAGAGTTTACTGCATTTGACAGAGGTGCAAAACCCGATGTTGTTTATGCAGGTATGCTTCAGTATGATGGTGACCTTAAGCTCCCCGCAAGATTCCTTGTTAATCCCCCCGAAATTAAAGATACTCTTTCAGAGCTTCTTGTTTCAAAGGGTATGAATCAGTTCGCAGTTTCCGAAACTCAGAAATACGGCCATGTAACATATTTCTGGAACGGTAACAAGAGCGATAAGTTCTCAGAAGAGCTTGAAACTTATATGGAAATTCCTTCCGATAAGGTTTCCTTTGACGAAAGACCCTGGATGAAATCTGCAGAGGTTACAGATGCAGTTATTGAAGCTATGGAAAGCGGCAAATATGACTTCATCCGTTGCAACTACCCCAACGGCGATATGGTTGGCCATACAGGTAACCTTGATGCAACAATCACAGCTGTTGAAGCGGTTGACCTTGGTCTTGCAAGAGTTCTCAAGGCTGCAGATAAATGTGGCGTAACAGTTCTTATTACTGCTGACCACGGTAATGCTGATGAAATGCTTGAAAAGGATAAAAAGGGTAACGTTGCTCCCAGAACAGCACACTCCCTTAACGAAGTTCCTTTCATCGTTTACAGCAAGAATTCCTATGAGCTTAAAGATGGTGCATTCGGTCTCGCAAACGTTGCTCCCACAGTAGCAACAATCTTCGGTATTGAACCCTATGCTTCATGGGAAGAATCAATGATTAAATAAATTAAGTTTAGACGGTTGTTTAATGCAACCGTCTTTTTAATTGACAAATTTTCCCTTAAATGTTAGTATTAACTCATAGGAGTTGATATTGTGGAAAAAGCAAAAACAACAGTTGCATTCAGCAAAACAGATTCAATGTGCCTTAAGGGTCTTGCAATTATTTTGTTGATGTGTATTCATTGTTTCGGTAACACCACCAGATTTGCCGGTTTTGAATTTAATTTTTGGCCCTTGAGCCAGGATTTATATGTCGATTTGGCCTATTATTGCAAAATATGTGTTTCTATTTTTGCATTTATAAGCGGTTACGGCTTGTATTTGTCTGTGCGTAAAAAAACCAATGATTTAACAGAAACTAATAAATGGATTGTTTCAAGATACATAAAAACAATGAGCGGTTTCTGGTTTTGGTATGTGATAAGCTTTGTTGCAACAGCAATTTTTTATAACTTGCCTCAGAAATATTATTTTACAGATGGAATGACAAGAGGTATAGTTTATGCCTTGCTTGATTTCTTCGGTGTTGCCACATTGTTCGGTACGCCTATCCTCAATGGTTCTTGGTGGTATATGAGTGCGGCAGTTGTTTTTATAGTACTTTTACCATTGCTAGTTAAATGGACTGATAAATTAGGTTGGGCAAGCTTGCTTGCTTGTATTGTGATAATACCGAGAATTTTATTTAATAATGAGTTTTTTGGTGCATCTAATATTTTCTCTTTCTTTTTGCCGGTTTATTTCGGTGCGTTGTTTGCCCGTTTCGATTTGTTCGGGAAAATTGAAGAATTCAAACTTGTGAAAAATAAAAACCTTAATGAATTTCTGTTGTTCTTCGGTGGTTTGATTGCAGTTTTCGTAAGCATATATGTGTGGCTGAGGGTGCCATATAAGAAATTGTGGGAATATCATTTCGGCGTAGCGCCTTTGTTTGTAATTGTGTTCTGCAATAGGTTTGTTTTCCGTGAAGGCGGCTTTTTCAGAAAAATAATAAATACAGTTTTTGCCTTTTTAGGAAAGCATTCTATGAATATTTTTGTTTTCCATACATTTTTACGAGCATATTTTCTAAAAAGCTTTATTTACAGTATGAAATATCCCATTCTTACAATTTTTTCACTTTTGTTGATTTCTCTGGCAATTTCTGTTGTGTTTGAATTAATTAAGAAGTTAATAAAATATGATAACTTAGTTGCATTTTTTGAAAATAAAATACTTTCTCTTTTTCCCTCAAAAGCATAAAATTAAGGGGCTGTAAAAAAAACTTATCGTTTTTTTACAGCCACTTTGTTGGGAATAGGAAAAAAAGATGCAGAACGAACAAACTGAGCAAAAATAAGGCTTCAGCCTTCTTTTTGCTTGCCCGAAGGCGTACAAAGGTACGTCGAGTGGCGAAGTTTGTTTGTAGCATAAAACATTGCTTTTTTTCGACTTTTTGTAGTTTTTGGATAAATTTATGGGGTTCTACAGGAAAATTTCACCTGTTGAACCCCTTGATTTATATTGTTTTATGCGGTCTGAGCTTTTTTTACATCCCCTTTTGCTTATTTTTGACTTCTTATTAACTTATAATTTCCGCTCTTGAGAATTCTCAATAAATCATCATTTGTTTTAATAGGCTCTTTTGTAACTATACCACCTAAACCAACGCCTGTTTCTCTGTGGCAGTCGCTGCCACTTGTGCGGATTTTAATATTGTTCTCTTCTGCCCATTTGAGAGAATTATCGTTTTCTTCTTTGGTGGATTTTGCATTGAAAACCTCAACACCATCAAGATATTTGGGGTTCGCTCTTCTTATAAACTGCCTGAAAGGGTGTGCCTGAAGAAAAAGGCAACCTCTTTCTCTGAACAATTTACTTGCCTTTTTAATATAGAGAGGAAGTAAAAAGGGGAGTTCGTAAAGCATATCTTCATTTACACCATAGATTAGATAATCATTAACTGTGGCGTAAAATCTTAATTCAACACCGAGTAAAACAGAAAAATCTTCCGTTTCAAATTCCTTTGCTTTTTTATAACCGTGGAGAAAATGGTCGATAGCCTTTTTCTTGTTAAAAAACTCGGAAATGTGAAAGGTCATAGGGGAATAGTGGTCTGTTATAACAATTCCTGAATAACCCGCTTCTTTATATTTTTTTATTAGCTCTTCTGCATCAAGCTGACCACACCGGCTTGTGTTTTTTGTGTGGGCATGAATTTCGTATTTATATTCCATATTTGCACCCTTATTGTAAATTTCTTTGTTATTATACATATTTTCGTTTAAATAATCAATCTATAAAAATAAAAACACTTGAAAAAGTATTGAATTTAGTATATGCTATTTACATATTAATTTAAGGAGTAGATAAAATGACTGGAATACATATTATAGACGCTTTTTTAAGCATTTTAGTAACTATTTGTATGCTCTTTACAGGTTTTATGGATTCAGGGGAGGCTTCTTCAACCCCCGAGGTTGAGCTTGTAAGAGAAGAAAAGCTTGTTTTCCTTGATGCTTTTAAGTCAGGTCAGGGTGTTACAACTGATGGTAAGTATTTTTACACATCAGGCTCTCTTACCGCTTTCGGCATGACAAGTATTACTAAATGGGATGCAGATACTATGCAGGTTCTCGTTAAAAACGATTCTCCCATTCCTCAGGAATATATAGATAACTACGGTAGCGACCATGTTGGTGGTATCAGCTATTATGACGGAAAAATCTATGCAGCAGTTGAAAATGAGGCAGAGGATTTACCCCTTGTTATAACCTATGATGCCCGTACACTTCACATTGTTGATATTTTTGAATTGCCAAACGATAATCTTCCTGACGGTATTCCGTGGTGCTGTGTTGATGGTGAAAACGGCTATCTCTATTGCTCACAGTTTAATGAAGTTAACGAAATTCTTGCTTTTGACCTTGAAACAATGGAGTTTTCGCACGTTATTCCTTTGTCAGAACAGGTTGTTCGCATTCAGGGTGGCGAGGTTTATGATGGAATACTTTACCTCTCTTCTGATATAGCAGACAGCAACGATGATAAGATTATTACTGTTGAGGTTGAAACCGGTCTTGTTAAAGAGCTTTGCACCCGTTCTCTTCCCTCTATGGCAGGTAATGAAGCAGAAGGCGTAACAGTATTCCCGATGGAAGACGGCACATTTATTCACGTTCTTGACTACGATAAAACTGTTGGTGTTTACTTAAGACATTATAAATTGGCTGAATAAAAAACTAAAAGGTTTCGGAGAACTCCGAAACCTTTTTTATATGCCCTTGAGTATTAAACATTGAATCTGAATAATACAATATCTCCGTCCTGCATTACATATTCCTTACCCTCGGAACGAACAAGACCTTTTTCCTTTGCAACTGCCATTGAACCGCATTCCATAAGAACATCAAAGGAAACAACCTCTGCACGAATGAAGCCTCTTTCAAAGTCAGAGTGGATTTTTCCTGCTGCTTGAGGTGCTTTGGTGCCTTTCTTAATAGTCCAGGCTCTTACCTCAGGCTGACCTGCAGTAAGGTAGCTCATAAGACCGAGAAGGTCATAGCTTCTTTCTATAAGTAAATCAAGACCGCCTGTTGAAACACCAAGCTCACTGAGGAACATTTCTTTTTCTTCAGGGTCAAGCTCTGCAATCTGTGCTTCAAGCTCTGCGCAAATGGGCAGAACCTGGCTGCCTTCCTCTTCTGCAAGAGCTTTAACTGCGTTATAACGAGCGTTGGACTCAATCTTTGAAGCGAAATCCTCTTCGCTCATATTACAAGCGTAAATAACGGGCTTTGATGTAAGTAAAGCAACTGAATCAAGGATTTCCTTTTCATCGTCTGTAAGGTCAACTGCTCTTGCGCAAATGCCGTTATCAAGTGCTTCTCTTACTTTTTCGAGAATGGAGAGCTCTGCTGCAAGAGTTTTATCGCCCTTCATAGCTTTTGTTGTTCTGTCAATTCTTCTCTGGAGGATTTCAGCATCGGAGAGAATAAGCTCAAGGTTAATTGTTTCAATATCTCTCTGAGGGTCAACAGAGCCGTCAACATGCATAATATC
>SVOP01000133.1 GCA_015066325.1 Oscillospiraceae bacterium | reverse complement strand
TTTTTAGGTGTTACTCCTTGTGTTGATTTATATATCAATGGTATTTTTGTGGGTTATGGTGAGGCGGCTCACAACTCATATGAATTTGATATAACCGATTTTCTGAAAGAGGGCGACAACGAAATTATCGTTGTTGTTTATAAATGGTGTACGGGCTCATATCTTGAAGCACAGGATATGTTCAGGGAAAACGGTATTTTCCGTGATGTTCTTCTTTATACTTATGAGAAAACATATATTAACGATTTCCAGGCAATCCCTCAGAAAAAGGGCAAAAAATATAATCTCAATATTGAAACAGAGCTTAAAGGTTCTCTTAAGGGTGCTGTCGTTAAAGCAGAGCTTTATGACGGTAAAACTCTCATAGCCGAAAGCACCGTAGAGGGTGAAAAGAAAAACGCTATTTCTTTTAAAGGTCTTAATGTTGAGGAATGGAGTGCAGAAATTCCTCGCCTTTACGAGCTTTTCATAACTCTTTATAACGGCAAAAAAGAGGTTATGACAATCCGTCAGTATGTTGGTTTCAAGAATATTGAAATCAAAGACGCAGTTTTTTATTTCAATGGCAAAAAGATTAAGCTTAAAGGTGTTAACCACCACGATACCCATGAAACAAAGGGTTATGCTATGGGCTTCGAGGACCTTATTAAAGACGTTGAGCTTATGAAAGAGTTTAATGTTAACTGTGTCCGTACTTCCCACTATCCGCCCGATCCCTTCTTCCTTGAGCTTTGCGACCATTATGGACTTTACTGTGTTGACGAAGCAGATATCGAGACTCACGGTATCTGGGATTTAGGCTGTGAAGGTGGTACAATAAGCCACGATTTAAAATGGGCACCCAGATATATGGATAGAGTAAGAAGAATGTATTTCCGTGACAGAACTCATCCCTCAATTATTATGTGGAGCTTGGGTAATGAATCATGGGGTTATAAATGCCACGATAAATGCTACAAAATGCTTAAGGATTTGGGCACAGATATTCCTGTTCATTACGAGGGCGTTTGCCGTACAAAGCGTTATCACTATGACGTGTTCTCCGAAATGTACACTCATCAGGATGAATTGAAAAAAATTCGTGACAGAAAACGCGGTAAACAGTACAAGGAAGTTCCTTTCTATCTTTGCGAATACTGTCACGCTATGGGTGTTGGACCGGGTGCATTAGAAGAATATATGCAGCTTTTCTATTCCGATGATATCTTTATGGGTGGCTGTATCTGGGAATGGGCAGACCACTCTGTTCTTCACGATGGTAGCGATAAATATAAATATCAATATACCTACGGCGGAGACCACGGAGAGCTTCTCCACGACGGTTGCTTCTGCGTTGACGGTCTTTTCTATCCCGACCGCACACCTCACACAGGCGCATACGAAATGAAGAATTGCTACAGACCTTTAAGAGTAAGAAGACTTTCAGGTAACAAGCTTACTATTGTTAATACCAACCGCTTCTTGTCATCTTCAAATATTGAAGTGTATTGGGAAGTTCAGGAAAATGGTGTTACTCTCAAATGTGGTAGCTTCAGTACTGATATTGCACCTGAAAAGGATGCAACATATAAGCTCGATTTACCTAAAGTTGATTACGATAAAAACACATATCTTAATCTTACATACCTTGATGGTGATTTTGTAGTTGCAAGCGAACAGTTAACACTTTCCGAAGCTCCATTCATTCAGCCCTCTCTTGAAATGGGCAAGGTTTCAATTGCTTCCGATGGTGAAAAGCTTATTGTTAAATATGAAAACGGCTCAATTGAATTCTCGGAGGAAACAGGCGAAATGGTTTCCTATAAGGCAAACGGAGTTCAGGTGCTTAATAAAGAGCCTGCTTCTCATAAAGGCTTCCTTCTTAACCTTTCAAGAGCTTATGTTGACAACGACCGTTGGATTATTGAGGATTGGGAAAAGCATAACCTTGTTGACCCTAAAATTGTTCTCGAGGATATGAGTGCAGAGGTTAAATCGGGTGTGGCATCAGTCAGCCAATATATCACTGTTCACGGCAAAGAGGATGTTCTCTTTAATGCAAACATTCTCTATATTATCGGTGCAAACGGCGTTGTTGATATTGAGGTTGCAATTGCTCCCGACAAGGAAAGTAAAGAACAGTTCTATGATTTGGCAGCTCTCGGTCTTACCTTTGAAGCAGATAAGAAATTCAACGAAATTGAATATTTCGGCAGAGGCGAAAAGGAAAACTACAACGACTTTAACGCTCACGCGCCTATTGGTCTTTATACTGCAAAGGTTGCAGATGAGCACGAGCCCTATATTCGTCCTCAGGATAACTCCAACCATTCAGATGTTTCTTACTTGAAGCTTAAGAATGAAAAGGGCGAGGAAATCCTTATTTACTCCGATAAGAGATTTGATTTCAATGTTCATAACTATACTCAGGAGCTTCTCCAGAAAGCAGACCACCGAGAAGATATTTATGACCAGAAAACAACCTTTGTAACTCTTAACGGTTATACAAAGGGTACGGGTACAGGTAGCTGCGGTCCTGCAACTCTTCCCCAGTACAGCATTGATGCTTCTAAAGAACACACATTTAATTTTGTAATTGCTCCCCAGAAGGCAGAAAAATAAGTAAGGTGCATTATGGAACAAAGATACGAAAAAATAGATTTTTCTGACAAGCTTTTTAAAAACATTATCTCTCTTCGCCGCGAGGTTTTTTGCGGCGAAGAGGGTGAAAAGCCTGCGTTTGTGAAAGATAAACGTGATGAAAAAGGCTTCCATATTGTTTGTGCAATAGGTGATGAGCTTTTAGGTTGCGGTAGCCTTTATGACAATGGCAACGGCGAATTTGAAATTTCAAAAATTGCAGTCAGCAAGGATTACAGAAAATTCAAAATCGGTAGCAATATTTTTAATGAATTGAAAAGAATTGCTGTTGAAAACGGTGCAAAAAGAATTGTTAGCGAAAGCAGAGCAGATGTTTTAGATTTCTTTACTAAAAACGGCTTCCCTTATGAGAATATCGCATTTGAAAAAGAGGGAAAAAGATATATAAAATATAATCTTAACCTTGTTTTTGAGGGTGCAGATTGGGTTGAATTTCCTGACACCGAGGCAGTAATCGTTCGTTGTGATTTTGATTTAGATAAGAAAATCCCTGCAGAGCTTTTTGTTACAGGACTTGGTTATTGCAATGTTTACATTAACGGTAAAAGTATAAGCGATAAGGTTCTTTCACCCGCATGGACAAACTTTGAATTTATGGACACAGCAAGTATGGCTTACCCCATATTTGACAAAATGACCTACAGAATTCTTTATGAAAGAATTGATGTTTCAAGGTTTCTTAAAAAAGGCAGAAATACAATCGTTTTCCATATTGGTGGTGGTTGGTATGCCCAGCACGAATGTCCCAATGAAGGAGTTAAATGCTACGGTAACGGTAAGCTGAAGCTTTGCTTTAAGCTTTC
>SVOP01000029.1 GCA_015066325.1 Oscillospiraceae bacterium | reverse complement strand
ACATTTTCAGCACTTTCCATTACCTCTTCGCCTAAAGCATCCTTAACCTGAAATACCCAAAGAAAAAGAGAGCCTAAAAATAAAGCATAAACTACGAAAACCCAGATAAGACTTGAAATTGTTTTTGATGCTAAAAGTGAGCCTGTTTTAACGGGAAGAGATAAGGTAAGGTAGCCTGCCCTGCCAAACATAGTTTTTGAAAACATCATTGCCACGGCAATTATAATGATTATGCAAGCAAAGCCTAATGCAAGGCTCACAAGCATACCGCCCATTACTGTAACCACTTTGTTATCAGATGTAACGGTGAAAATTTCTGCTACAACCGCAACAATAAATGTGCAGAGGAAAACAACGGACATTGAATGCCACTGTGCTTTAAGGTCATTTTTTAAGAGCTTACCAAACATTTGAAAATACCTCCTTAAAAATGTCCTCAATCGATTTGCCGTCTTTTGTTATTTCTTCAACGCTGTCGTTAAGAAGAACTTTTCCGTTACCCATAAATAAAGCGTGGGTGAAAACGGATTGTAAATCGTTTATAAGGTGAGTTGAAACAAGAAGAGTTGATTTTTCTGCATAGTTTTCCATAATAAAATTAAGAATTGAGCTTCTGGTTGCAGGGTCAACGCCTCCCATTGGCTCGTCCAGAATATAAAGCTTTGCATCTCTTGACATAACTAAAGAAAGTAAAAGCTTTTCCTGCATACCCTTTGACATTGTTTTTGATTTCTGCTTTTCAGAAAGACCGAAACGTTTAAGCATTTCAAGAGCTTTATTTTTATCAAAATCGGAAAAGAAATCGTTGAAATAATCAACTGCATCAATATTTCTCATCCATTCGTGAACAAAAGTCTGTTCAGGAAGATAAGCAGTAAAAGCTTTAGTTTTTTCGCCGGGCTTTATGTCATCTACAAGCACATTACCTTTGTAATCGTGAATAAGACCTGTAAGAATTTTCATAAGGGTAGTTTTACCGCATCCGTTAGGACCGAATAAACCTATAATCTCTCCTTGAGGGAGAGCAAAGCTCATATCATTGAGAACTATGTTGTCGCCATAGGCTTTTGTTAAAGCGTCAACTTGAATAATAGCCAAAATGAAGCCTCCAATCTGTTAGTTTCAGATTTTAATACAAATTTAATCAATTATATATTTTACTACTATATTAATTAATAGTCAAGCATTATAAATTAGAAATTACAAATGCGAAATCAGAAATGTGGATGCAACGCACAGCAACTATGTATTGGCGTCGCAGACCGTTAATTTATCATTTCTCATTTGTAATTCGTAATTTTAAAAAGAAATACAGCGCCTGTGGGGACAGACGCTGCATTCCCGATACATAGTATAACACTCTGTATCTTGGGTTTACTTGAGGAGGGGTTAGTTCCTCTCAGAACTAAGTACTTGTACTCGGGTGCGGCTCCCTTTCCAAGTACACCTTAAGTTTAGCAAAAAAATATTAGCAAAATGTGAATATAGTGTTAAAGTAAAGTAAAACTACAAAATAGCATTTTTTTGTCGGATATTGTAAAAATATGTAAAAAATCTTAAGAAAATACTTGACAGTCACGCGAACCTGTGATATTATCATAACAACACGAAAAACAATCGTGGGACGAAAGGAGTGAGAGAATGCAAATGAAAGAAAAAGCATTTGAACCTATAAGAACAGCAATGAAGCTTACCGGTGGCTTCACCCTTTCCCAGCTTGCAGAGATTTCAGGTCTTGAGGCGACAACAATTCAGAACTGGGTAAAAAGAGGCTGGATAGAGCCCCCTAAAGACCGTCGCTACGGTGAAACTTCTATTGCAAGAGTTCTTATAATCAATATGCTTAAAGGTGCAATGCAGCTCTCAAACATTGTTTCCTTAATGTCATATATCAACGGTAAGGTCGATGACAGGTGTGACGATGCCATTCCCGACGGTGAACTCTATAGCATCATGTGTTCCGTTACCGCTGAGATTGACAAAATCGGAAATTGGAATAAGGAAACTGTTGTCAGCGTTATTGACGAACAAATCAAAGATTATGAAGAGCCTTTTTCCGGAGGCAAAGAGAAATTGCGTAACGCTCTTGAAATTATGATGTTGGCTCATATTTCTTCTAATCTTAAAAATGAAGCAGATAAAATGCTTCAGGAATTTTTAGGTGACTGATGTTCCACGTGGAACAAAATGTAATATAGTTTCACGGGAACAAAGGAAAAATGTTAAAATGTTTCACGTGGAACAAAATTAAAAATGATAAAAATAAAAAGGAGTACATATTATGATTAAAAATGCAAAAGTTGTTGGCGAATTTAATTTTTCCAATGCAAAGAAGTTAATTATTGTAGGTATTGTAGTTGTAATTGCTGTTGTAGCTCTTTTAGCTTCAATAACCATAGTTCCCGCAGGTCATACAGGTGTTGTTGTAACCTTGGGTAAAGTAAGTAATAATGTTTTATCAGAAGGCTTTCATTTTAAAGCACCTTTAGTTCAGAACGTTGTTAAAATGAGCAACCAAATTCAAAAATGTGAAATCGAAGGTGCAGAATCCGTTTCAAAAGACCTTCAGGCTATTTCAACAACAATTGTTGTTAACTACAAAATAGGTGATAGCTCTTCTGCAAAGATTTACAGAGAAATCGGCAGGGATTATGAAACAATTATGCTTATGCCTGCAATTCACGAAAGCCTGAAAGCTGTAACTGCAAAATATACTGCAGAACAGCTTGTAACAAGCCGTTCTAAGGTTGCAATTGAAATTCAGGATACTCTTGCAGAAAAAATGGAAGAGTACGGTATAGTAATTGAAAAGTTCAATATTGTTAATTTCTCATTCTCCGAAGAGTTTGCAAAAGCAATTGAAGCAAAAGAAGTTGCTCAGCAAAACCTTCTTAAAGCAAAAACAGAGCAGGAGCAGTTAATTGTTGAAGCAAATGCTCAGGCTGAAAAGAAAGTTATTGCCGCAGAAGCAGAGGCAAAAGCAATTCTCAGAAAAGCGGAAGCTCAGGCAGAAGCCAATGAAAAAATTGAAAAATCCCTTAGCAAAAATGTTCTTGAAAACAATAAGATTGAAAAATGGGACGGCAAACTTCCTTATGCAACAGGTGGTGCAGCAATTCTCGATGTTTCCGCAGATGGTAACGGAGACAGTTCCGAAAATTAAATTCTTTTGAGAGGGGAAATTTATGAAAACCTGGGACGCCAACTATTACGGAAATAATATACATGTTGAAAATGAAGTTTTGACAGAAAGATTATTTATAAATGGAAGACTTCAGGATGAAACAAGAGGCGGTGGAGAAAGAGCCAAGCTCATAGGCAGATTACCTGACGGAAGACTTGTAAAAGTGTCGTTAGGCGGTTTTTGGACAATTCATTGCACAATTTTTGTTGAAGATGAAAAAATAATGGATTATCAAAAATAATTTGCTTGCCGTTTTGCACATTAAATAAAAACTATATTTGTTGAAGATTAACGAAAGTAATTAGCTCTCGTTAATCTTCTTCTTTTTTCATTGAATAACAATTCCTTTTGTGCTACAATTAAAATGTTATATAATAGCATAATTTTGTGAAAAAGGAGAAGAAAAATGGATTTAAAACAAAAAGCTGTTGATGGTATTTCCAAGGTCAAAACCTACTGGAAAACCCCACCGGAAGGCCGTTATATGACCTTTAAGGAAATAGCCGCTTACTCAGGTGGCGGTATAGGTGCCTATATGATTATTACTATGGGTTCCGCTTGTTTACTTTCATCAAATAACGTTTTGCTTTCCAGCGCACTTGGTATTGGTGCAACAGATATGTATATTATGTACCTTATTGCTGTTGTTGCTAATATTTTCCTTACAGGTGTTCGTGCAAACATTATTGATAACACAAGAAATAAAGCAGGTAAATACAGACCCTATATTGTTACAATGGCAATTCCTTCTGCAATTGCTTGTATTTTAACTGTATGGTTCCCATACAATAAGCTTCCCGTATGGCTTGGTGACGGCACTCTTTTCGGTGAAGATGTTGCATATGTTGCAAAGTGTGCTATTGTTATGGTTCTTAACCTGATTATTCACTTTTTCTATTACTTCTTTTACGATGCATATGAAAACCTTATCCACGTGCTTTCTCCAAACTCTCAGGAAAGAACGGATGTTGCTTCAGTAAAGAGTGTGGTTTATTCATTTGCTCCAACGGTAGTTAACCTTTTAACACCTATTATTGCGCAGCATCTTTTCCACACAAACACCACAGATATACGAGTTTACCGCTTCATTTATCCTATTCTTACTATTGGCGGAATTCTTCTCTGTATGGTTGTTTATAAGCATACAGAGGAAAAGATTGTTCAAGCAAAAACTCATGTTGTTCAAATCAAATTCCTGGATGCACTTAAAGCTGTTGCGAAGAACAAGTATTTTTGGATTATATCTCTCGCAGGTTGGTTAGGCTTCCTTGAATCCTCTTTCCTTAATATCCTTGCATGGCTTTATAACTATGCGGGTGCTTGCTCCGGTACTGCTTATGGTATTATTATTACAGTTTACGGAAATGCATCTCTCTGGGGTATGCTGTTAGCTCCTTTCTGTATAAGAAAATGGGGTAAAAAAGCAGTTTTGATTGTAACAAACCTTTTCAATGTGGTATTTATTCTTATGCTACTTCCTCTTGTTAGAGATGTTTCGTCTGTTATGATTTGGCTTGTTATGGGATGTATGTATTTTAATGCACTTATGGGTTCATTTGCACATATTCTCAATCCTGCTGTTCAGGCAGATATCCGTGACTACCAGCAGTATAAAACAGGCGAAAGAATTGACGGTATGTTTGCTGCAGTTGCCACTATAGGTACAGTGCTTAACCTTGTTTTCTCTTCAGTTCTTCCGATTGTTTACGAAAAGAATGGTATTACAGATGTAAATGCAAAGCTCGTTACCTCAAGACCTGAAATTCTTAACAGAGTTTTAGGAGACGGAAAAACCGTTGGGCAAATTCTTGCAGACCAGTTAGCCAATGGTCAGGATAACTATACAAATCCATATTCAGCTCTTTATGATCCGGTTATTCTTACTGAACTTCTCAAAATTCTTATACTTCTCTCTGCTTTTGGTGCATTAATGAATGTTATTCCGTATTTCTGGTATGACTTTAACGAAAGAAAGCAGAAATCTGTTATTCGTGTTCTTAAGGTTCGCGCAATGTTTGAAGACTATGGTAATGGTGTTCTCAAGGATGCAGAGCTTGTTGAGGTTATTGATATTATCCGCAATGCAAAAGAAATGGCAGCAGCTTCGCCTAAGGCATTAGACAAAAAATCTTATAAATCTATAAAAGATAAAGAAGAAAGAAAAGCTGCAAAGAAGGCATATCTTGCAGATAAAGAATTTAACGATGAAATTGAAATCGGTAAATTTGTTTGTGAAGAGCTTAATAAATTCTCCACACCTGCAGTTCAGCTTCAGGTAAGAGAAAATGAAAAGGTATATGCAGCAGGTCTTGATGCTCTTCTTAATGCAGATATTTCACTTATAAATCAGGAGCTTGCTGTTGCAAAGGCAATGCCCAGATCAACTAAAGAAGAAAAAGAAATCCGCAAAACAGCTATTGAAATTGCAAAAAGTAAGAAAGCATCTTATAAAGCAGTTAAAAAATACTTCAGCAAGGGACAGGATTTCAAGCAACCTGACTTTACAGACCTTGATAAATTCTTCAATGCAGAGGATGCATGCGATGTTAAGCTTAAAGAGCTTTATCTCAATTTGAGAGATGCTAAAAAAGCAAAGGATGCATCAAAGGTAACAGAATTGAAGGCAGAAATTAAAAAGGTTGAAGATGAAAGAAAAGATGCTCGTAAATTCTCAAAAGTGGAAATGGATAAGCACGCATATTTCAACCGTGCCGCAAAGGTTTATCTTGACGCAGAAAAGCTTATAAAACAAAAAGATAACTACAGTCATTTCGAAGAAATCGAAAAAATGTATGATGATGCTAAAGCAAGACTTTAAGTCATAAAAATTATAGCCTCCCATTTGGGAGGCTGTAATTTTTAGTTTATATACTGGCATCTGGCATCTGGTAACTGGCGACTAAAAAAAGCCTTCCACAAGGGAAGGCTTTTTGCATTAATTATTCATCATCATCTGCAAGTTTTGCTTCTGCAATAACTTTTTCTGCGATATTGTTGGGAGCGTCCTCATAACGAGCAAATTCGAGAGTGAAAGAGCCTCTGCCTGCTGTTACTGAACGAAGAGTAATAGCAAAGTCGCTCATTTCAGCCATTGGAACTTCTGCAATAAGCTCCTGAGTTCCTGTTTCTTCAGCAGGTCCCATACCTAAAACTCTACCACGACGTTTATTAACGTCGCCCATAATATCGCCTAAATCCTTATCGGGAATATAAGCTTTAAGAGTTCCGATAGGTTCGAGAATTGTGGGAGCTGCTTCAGGAACTGCTGCTTTGAAAGCGATTCTTGCAGCCATCTTGAATGCCATTTCAGAAGAGTCAACGGGATGGTAAGAACCATCATGAAGGCAAGCTTTAATGCCAACCATCGGATAACCTGCAATAAGACCGGACGCTACACATTCGCGTAAGCCTTTTTCAACTGCAGGGAAGAAGTTCTTGGGAACTGCGCCACCAACAACCTCGTCGGAGTTGAATACAAATTCTTCTTCACCCATATAGGGTTCAAAACGAATCCAAACATCACCGAACTGGCCATGGCCACCGGACTGTTTCTTATGACGTCCCTGTTTGTCAACAGTTTTACGGATTGTTTCTCTGTAAGCAACTCTGGGAGCTGTAAGAGTAACCTCAACACCATATTTATTTTTGAGTTTGGAAACGATACTTTCAAGATGCTGTTCGCCAAGACCGGAAACAATTTGTTCCTTTGTTTCTTTGTTGGTATAGAATTTCATTGAGCCGTCTTCTTCCTGAAGCTTGTTAAGACCGGAAGCAACCTTATCTTCTTCACCCTTTTTAACTACGTTAACTGCCATAGAATAGCAGGGAGCGGGGAAGTCAACGGGAGCAAGTTCAACGGGGTTTTTAGCATCGCACATTGTGTCGCCTGTTTTGAAGCCTGAAAGCTTTGTAACAACACCAATGTCACCGGCAACGATTTCAGCAGCATCTTCCTGCTTTGCACCTTTTACGAAAACGATTTTACCCATTTTTTCTTCTTCTTCTGTGCGAGCATTATAAGCCTTAGTTGCAGGAGTAATTTTACCTGAAACAACCTTAAAGAAGGACATTTTACCAACGAAGGGGTCAGCAACTGTCTTGAAGCAGATAGCAGCAAGAGGTCCGTTTGCATCGCAAGCAATATCGCCTTCACCCTTGGGAGCGGGTGCAAGCTTTGTGATACCATTGAGAAGAAGGTCAACAGCCTCGCCTGTAAAACCGGAGCAAGCGTAAACGGGGATAACAGTACCGTCAGCAACACCCTGAGAAAGACCTGCAACCTTTTCATCGTGAGTGAATTCTTCGCCATCGAAGAATTTCATCATAAGGTCTTCGTCTGCAGAAGCAACAGCTTCAACGAAAGCGTTATAAATTTCTTCAATATGAGCATCCTGAGGAATTGCAACTTCAGTAGCCTTAATGCCGTCATATTTAAATGCTTTATTCTGAAGGAAGTTAACATAGCAATCAACAACGCCGTCAACCATATAGGGAACAACAACGGGGCAGATAGCTGTGCCGTATTTATCCTGTAAATCACCGAGAGTTTTATAGAAATCGCGGTTTTCACCATCACATTTGGAAACGGCAATAAATTTTGAAAGACCCTTTCTGCCTGCTATACGCAAGGTTTTTTCTGCACCAACGTCAACATTGTGACCGCAGGAAAGAACGATAACTGCAGTTTCAGCAGCACGAATGCCTTCACTTCTTGCACCTTCAAAGTCAAAAAGACCGGGAGTGTCAATAATATTAACTTTTCTGTCGCGCCATTCGATACAAGCCATAGCGGAAGAAATAGAAACATTTCTTTTCTTTTCTTCAGCATCAAAGTCGAGAACGGTGTTGCCGTCTGCAACTCTGCCGAGTCTGTCTGAAGCACCTGCTATGTAAAGCATTGCTTCTGCAAGAGTTGTTTTACCTCTTGCGCCGTGACCGGCAATGGTCACGTTTCTGATGTTTTCTTTAGCATAAGATTTCAAGTCGAACTCCTCCTAAAACAAGCGGAACTTACTCCGCGATTGAAATTGTAAAATAATGCTACCATTATATAAATAAACACTTTGGCAACTTATATTTGGTATTTTAGCACATATTTTTTGCGTTTACAACGCTTTTTTTGAGTAAAATGCAAAGATTATTGATATTACATAATAAATAGTGTTCGTTTTTATGTAATATGTAACGAATATTTTAAAATAGAGTTTTTTTCATTGAAAAATAAGACTGTTTATGATAGAATATGTTCACAATGAGTATTTATGCTCTGTTGCTATAACAATATTTGATTTATTCCTACGGAGGTTTACATACTATGGATGACAAGAAAGTAACAAATGGTGCAAAGGATTCGAAACGTCCTTCACCTCCGCCGATTGTTCCTAAAAAAGAAAATGATGGTAACAAAGGGAAAAATAAAAAATTATTAATACTTATACCCATAATTATTGCGATTATAATAGCAGCAATTGTTATTGCCGTTGTTCTTAAAAACAACAGCTCTGACAAAAACGGAGGAAAACCTTCGCCTATCGTTGTTACCGATGTTAACGGCGTTCCCGTTACCGATGCAAGCGGTGAGCCGGTTACTGTTGTTCCCGAAACAGAGGTTAGTGAATACACAGACGAAAACGGAGAAAAGAAAACAACAGTTGTTTATAAAGATGTTACAGTTGCAGTTCCTGTTACAAATCAGGATGGGGAAATCGTTACAAATAAAGATGGCGAACCAATTACAAAGCAGGAAACAATTACTCCCACAGTAAAACCAAACGGAAACGTTGTTGTTGGAACAACAGCTGTCCCTGTTACAGATGGTCAGGGCCATACAACAGTTGATAATCAGGGCAATGTGTATACTACAATTGTTGAAATCACTTCAACGCCTGCAATTGTTGAGCCTGCCGATACTGAATGGAAAACATCATTGGGCGGTTCTGCCGCAGACTATGTTTCAAGCATTGCAACATTGGAAGATGGTTCATATATTACATCAACGGTAACAAACTCAACTGATGGTGATTTTGCAAAATACAAAGAATTGAAATATGCAACACCCTATACAGTTCTTACCAAATACTCTAAAAATGGCGATATTGTATGGCAGGATGCTTTAGGTTCCAAAAAAGGTGAAACAATAATCACCAGCCTTGTTGCTATAGGTGATGGTGGCTTCTATGCAGCCGGATATGGAAAAAATATCGGCGGAGTAAACGGCAAAGGTTATTACGATGGTGCTGTTTTCAAATTCGATAAAAAAGGTGAACAACTTTGGTTCAGCAAATTCGGAACAAGCACAGTTGACCTCTTCAACAGTGCAGTTCTTACTAACGATGGCGGTGTTGTTGTCGTTGGTTCAGTTGGTAACAATGATGGCGATGCAAAAGGCTTTGATAAACCCAAATATGAATCTGCTGCAGCAATTGTTAAATTCAGTGCAGATGGTTCTGTTGTTTGGAAAGATATTATCGGCGGAAATAAAGACTCCCTGACAGGTGTTGCTCAGGGTACAGACGGAAGTATTTACTGTATAGGAAATTTCTACACAGGAACATACTTTAAAAATTTAGGTTATGCAGACAGTTGCTTGTTGAAATACACAAGTGATGGCAAATATGTGGCTGCTCGCTCTATTGCAGGCAGCGGAAATGAAGCGTTCTCCGGAATTACTGCTTGTAAAGATGGTGGTGTTGCGATTGTAGGCAGATCTAATTCCTCTGATGCAGGTTCCACACAAAGTATGTTTGTATCTAATCTTGCTGCTCGTGGCGGATATGATGCTTATTTGATAAAATATGATTCTGATTTTAACCTTGCATTTGCAAGAACATTCCGCGGACAAAATGATGATAATTTAACTTGCATCATTGAAAAGGAAGACGGTACATTTATAGCCGCAGGTGCAAGCAACTCCTCTTCCCGTGATTTTAAGGGTGTAACAACCCGTGGCGGTAACGATATTGTTATTGCATCATTTTCACAGCACGGTGAGCTTTCCTGGGCTCGTTCTTTTGGCGGAACAAGAAGTGAAAGTGCAAATGATATTTGCCTTGCAAAAGACGGCGGTTATCTTGTTGCAGGTAGAACAGTTTCTACTGATATAGATATGAAAGGCATGGCTCAATACGTTAGCGATAAATCAGTTGGCGTTATTGTGAAATTCCCTGAATAATGATTAAAATTAAATGTAATTATTTAAATGGTGCGGTTGCCGTACCCACAGAAATCATAGACAAACACTTAAAACTTGCCTCTGCGGCAAGTTTTAAGGTTTTGCTTTTTATTCTCAGAAATCCGCAGGGCACTGCTGATGCAAAGCAAATAAGTATGTGCACAGGTTTGTCTGAGGAAGATGTTAAAAATTGTCTCGATTTTTGGGAGAGTAATTCGGTAATTGAGATAACAAATGAAAAAGTTAATGAAGAGGACTATGCAAATTCAGTTGGCAATGCAAAAGTAGTTTCAGTTCCTGAAGAGAAAAAAACAGAAAGAATTGTTACTGTAAAAAAATTGCCTGTGAAAAAACCGACCCAAAGAGAGATAGCAGAACGGCTTCTTGCTGAACCGGAGCTTGAAATTATTTATAAGGAAGCGCAAAATATACTTGGTACCTTCGGTTATGATACTCAAGGGCTTCTTTTGATGATTTATGATTTTTACGGATTTCCGCCCGAGGTTATAATCACGCTTCTTCAACATCAGAAAAATGAGGGAAAAATTGCATCTTCTGCTATAAAAAACAGAGCAGAGGATTGGGCAAAAAGAGGTATTGATACTCTCGAGCTTGTGGAAGAAGAGCTTTTAGCCCTTGATAAAATCAAGGCTACTTTCTTGGCAGTTAAAGAAACTGCAGAATTTTCGGGCGATGTTCCTACAACAAGAATAGCAAAATTTTTGCGTACCTGGGCAGTTGATTGGGAATGCTCCGATGAGCTGATAAAATATGCTTTAGAAAATAACAATAAAAGCTTAAATGATACAAATAAAATGCTTAAAAAATTTGTCCAGTCTGGTATATCTTCTCCCGAACAGGTAGCAGTGAGAGAAAAGAAAAGCTTGCCGAAAGCTGTTAAGAAAACCTATGAAACAGAAGAAATCGGCAAAAACAGTGTTCTTGATTGGATTAAAAAATATGCAAATGGGGAGGAAAATGAATGAGATATTCCGAAGCAATTTATTCAAAAGCGGAAGCAGAACTCAAGGAGCGCAGAATAAGAGCAGAAAAGCTTGGTGAAATGCGTCGCAATGAGGTTGCCGCCAAATACCCCGAACTTTTAGAAATAGAAAATATTATGAAAGAAACAGCACTTTCCGTAATAAGAAGTGTTGGAGCAGGTGGAGAGAGAATTGATATTTCTCAGCTTGCAAAAAGTAATCTTGAGGCTCAGGAAAAGAAAAAAGAACTTTTAAAGAATGCAGGCTATCCAGAAGATTATCTTGAAACTCCATATACTTGTAAAGACTGCAAGGATTCAGGTATTAATAACGGAAGGCTTTGTAAATGTCATCTTGATATACTAAAAAAGATTTCGGTAGAAAGTCTATCCTGCAGTCCTATTCTGGCGCGCTCAACCTTTGAAAGCTTTGATTTGAATAACTACAGTAATATTAAAGATATTGAATTAGGTTTTTCCCATCGTGAAATTATGGGCGGGGTTTTTGCAATGCTAAAAAACTATGCGGAAAATTTCCGCCCCGAAAACCCGAGCCTGTTTTTCAGCGGTGGTACGGGATTGGGAAAAACACATCTTGCTCTTGCAATTTTCAATGTGCTGACTCAGAATGGTTACAGCGTTTATTATGAATCTGCAAGAAAGGTCATAAAACAGCTTCAGAATGAGCATTTTGGTAAATCAGATTCTGATTTTGAAGAAGAATTAAATCGTAACGATTTAATAATTATTGATGACCTTGGGGCAGAGTTTGAAACTCCCTTTGCAAATGCGGCAATAAATGAGATTATTGATGATGCCGTATTGATGGGCAAACCAATGATTTTGATTTCCAACTTGAACAGAACAGAGTTTGAGCAAAGATATGGCGAAAGAGCTGCATCAAGGCTTAATTCATTTGAAATTGTTGAGTTCTACGGAACTGATATAAGACAAAAGAACAAATAAAGGAGATAGAATTATGTTAAAAGGTATTCCGAATATTATTTCACCAGAGCTTCTTAAAATTCTTGATGAAATGGGTCATGGTGATGAAATTGTTATCGGTGACGGTAATTTCCCTGCTGCATCCAATGCACAAAGACTTATCCGTTGCGACGGTCACAATGTTCCCGAGCTTCTTGACGCTATTTTAAAGCTCATGCCTCTTGATACTTATGTTGAAAGCCCTGTTATGCTTATGCAGACAACTAAGGGCGACCCCACACCCGTTATCTGGGCAGAGTATCAGGAAATTGTTGATAAGCACAATGGTGCAACAAAAATGAGCGAAATTGAGCGTTTTGCTTTCTATGACAGAGCAAAAACTGCTTATGCAATTATTGCAACAAGTGAAATGGCACTTTATGCAAATGTAATCCTTAAAAAAGGTGTAGTTACTGAATAAAATTATTTTGAACACATTTAAAAGCTAAATACTTTTAAATGTGTTCATTTTTAACTTGAAATGTTTGTAGATATATGATAACATATATAAGAACAAATGTTCTAAGGCGGAAGTGAAATGGAATATATTTTAATTTATTTTGCAGTTATTTCCTTGATTACTTGCTTTGTTACGATTTATGATAAAAAAGCCGCAAAAAAATGGACTAAACACAGAGTACCCGAAAAGATTTTGTTTTTATTGGCTATTTTAGGCGGAAGCTTGGCAGAATTACTTACAATGCTCAAAATCCGACATAAAACAAAGCATAAAAGGTTTATGATAGGACTACCTATAATAATGGTTTTGCAGGTGGTGATTTTATGGTTAATTTTGACACAAGAATTCAGTTTTTGAAAGGCGTTGGCGAGGCGAGGGCAAAAAGCCTTGCAAAGCAGGGGATTTACAGTATCGGCGACCTTTTAAGAAATTACCCCAGAGCTTATGAGGACTGGAACAACACAACACTTTTAAGAGATGCGCAGATTAACGAAAATATATGCGTAAGGGCAATTGTTGCCCAGAATCCTCAGGTTGTTAAAATCAACGGCGGAAGAATTCTTGTAAAAACCGTAATCTCAGATGGTAGTGACTATATTCCCGTTACATTTTTCAATAATAAATATGTTAAAGACCAGTTAGTTGAGGATCAGGAATATTTATTTTTCGGAAAAATCACTTTAGATAAATATAATAATAAATGTATGCTTTCCCCAAGATTTGAAAAATCTCTTGAAAAGCAAAGAATAAGACCTATTTATAAAGCAACCTCAGCAATGCCTTCGAAAACAACCGAAAGACTTGTTGAAACCGCCTTGAGAGAAATTAAAGGCAATGTTCAGGAGATAATTCCCGAATATATTGTTAAAAAATACAGACTTATGAGCTTTGAAGATTCGCTCAGAGCTATTCATTTTCCCGAAAGTGAAGAACAGCTTGCTTTGGCAAAGCGCAGGCTTATTTTTGAAGAGCTTTTGCTTTTACAAATGGGTCTTTTGTGTGAGAAAACCGAGGGCGGAAACAGAAGCTCAATACCTGTAAGAAATGATTATACGGAAGATTTTTATGCTTCTCTTCCCTTTGAACCTACAAATGCACAAAAAAGAGCTGTTTCCGAAGCAGTTGAAGATATGAAAACAAACAAGCAAATGAATCGCCTTTTGCAAGGTGATGTTGGCTCGGGTAAAACCGCAGTTGCCGCGGCACTTATGTATAATGCAGTTAAAAATGGTTTTCAGGCAGCATTAATGGCGCCAACAGAGGTTCTTGCAAATCAGCATTTTAAAACGCTTTCAAATTTCTTTGGTGATGATGTTAATATCTGTCTCTTAACAGGCTCGGTTACTGCAAGTAAAAAAAGAGATATAAGAGAAAGACTTAAAGACGGTGATTGTGATATTGTTGTGGGAACACACGCAATAATTCAGAATGATGTTGAGTTCAATAATTTAGGTCTTGTTATTACAGATGAACAGCACCGTTTTGGTGTTGGTCAGAGAGCAAGTCTTTCAAATAAGGGCAATAATCCTCATACACTTGTTATGTCTGCAACTCCTATTCCGAGAACTCTTGCTATGATGATTTATGGCGACCTTGATATTTCAGTTCTTGATGAACTTCCTAAGGGCAGACAACCTGTTAAAACATATCATGTGCCAACAAGCTATCACGAAAGAATTTATAATTTTATTAGAAAAAATATTGCTGCAGGGCAACAGGCATATATTGTATGCCCTTTGGTTTCCGAAAGTGACAGCGACCTTGTTCCCGCAACGGAATATTACGATTATTTAAAGTCTACCTATTTTGCCGATTGTACTTTGGGTCTTCTTCACGGGCAAATGAAGCCGAAGGATAAGGATGCAGTTATGGCACGTTTCTATTCGGGTGAAATTCAGCTTCTGATTTCAACAGTTGTTATTGAGGTTGGCGTGGACGTACCTAATGCAACAGTTATGGTTATAGAAAATGCGGAGAGATTTGGTTTATCACAGCTTCATCAGTTACGAGGACGAATAGGGCGAGGAAGTAAGGAGAGCACCTGTATTCTTCTTTCCGATGCACAGAATGAAGAGGCAGTTGACCGCTTTGAAACAATGTGCCGTACCACAGACGGCTTTGAAATTGCAAAAAAAGACCTTGAAATGCGCGGTCCCGGTGATTTCTTCGGTTCCCGTCAGCACGGTCTTCCTGATATGCGAATTGCAAATCTTATGACAGATACAAGAATTCTCTATGAAGCCCAGAAAACCGCCAAAGAGCTTGTTGACAATGAGGTTTCAATTTCAACAGAGGAAAGGCACCTTTTAGCACAAGAAATGAAACGCCTTTTCACAAGAGTGGCGTTGAACTAAAACAAAACCTCGACTACCATTTTGGTAATCGAGGTTGTTTTTTAATTCTGTCCGAATACTGCAAGTAAGAAGCCTGCGGCAACTGCCGAACCGATAACGCCGGCAACATTGGGGCCCATAGCGTGCATTAAAAGGAAGTTTGTGGGGTTATATTTTCTACCCTCATTCTGTGCAACTCGTGCTGCCATAGGAACAGCGGAAACGCCTGCAGCACCGATAAGGGGATTGATTTTACCACCTGTAACAACATAAAGAAGCTTGCCGAAAAGCACACCGCCTGCTGTTGAGAAGCAGAATGCTACAAGACCGAGAATAACAATAAGCATTGTTTTCCATTGGATGAAATCCTGACCGTTAGCAGTTGCACCAACTGTTACACCAAGCATGATTGTAACAATATTCATAAGTGCATTCTGTGCAGTTTCGGAAAGTCTTTCCGTAACGCCACATTCTTTAAATAAGTTACCCAACATAAGCATACCAAGAAGAGGAGCAACAGAGGGAAGAAGGAAAGCACAAAGAATAAGAACTGCAACAGGGAAAATGATTTTCTCCGTTTTTGAAACCTTTCTTAACTGCTTCATTTCAACCTTACGCTCTTTTTCTGTGGTAAGAGCTTTCATAATCGGCGGCTGAATGATTGGAATGAGTGCCATATATGAGTACGCCGCCAGAGCTATTGGAGCTAACAGGTGCGAAGCTAATTTCGATGTAAGGAAAATAGCTGTAGGACCATCTGCACCACCGATAATAGCAATTGATGCTGCTTCTGCAGGTTCAAATCCAAATGCAATTGCAAGAAGGAATGCGCAATAAACACCAAGCTGAGCCGCCGCACCTAAAAGAAGGCTTATGGGGTTTGAAAGAAGGGGACCGAAGTCAGTCATAGCGCCAACGCCCATAAAGATAAGGCAGGGGAAGATACCGGATTTAACACCAACATAAAGAATACGCAGAACACCTGAATCGTACCAATGAGTGCCTTCAACAACAGCTTGTCCGATACTGCCTAACTGACCGCCCGTAGTATCAAGCATCATATTTGCGCCGGGAAGGTTTGCAAGTATAATACCGAATGCTATGGGAACAAGTAAAAGTGGTTCATAGTTCTTTTTAATTGCAAGGAACAAAAAGAAGAACGCAACGCCAAGCATAACGAGGTTCTGCCACTCTAAAAGAGCAAAACCGGATTGTTCCCAAAGGTTAGATAATATTGAAGAAATATCCATAGATAAAACCTTTCAAGTTTTAAGTATTGAAAAAATCTGATCAGATAACAGCGATAACGTCATCTGTGTTAACTGTTGAGCCCTTGGGAGCGTTAATGGATTTAACTGTACCGTCACAGGGAGCAACAATATCATTTTCCATTTTCATAGCTTCAAGAACAACGATTACATCGCCTGCTTTAACTGCTTCGCCAACATTTTTCTTAACTGCAAGAATTGTGCCGGGCATGGGAGCTTTAACCTGTGTGCCGTCTGCGGAAACGGGAGCAACTGCAGGAGCAGCAGCGGGTGCTTCAGCAGGAGCTTCGGGAGCTGCAACGGGTGCAACTGCAACAGGAGCAACAGCGGGAGCTGCAACTGCAACGGGTACCTGAGTAACGCCTGTTACAACTGCATCAGATTCTGTAACGTCAACTTCGTAAATTTTACCATTTAAAGTAACATTGTATTTCATATTATTATTCCTCCACTAATTTTATAGAATTAAAGATAAGGTTATCAAGAGAAATGCCTGTTTTATCGGAAATAATTGCCATAACAACTGCGGCATCCTGTTCTTCGATGTTAATAAGCTCTGGTTCCTGATTAAGACGTCTGATTGATTTAAAGCAAAGTCTTTCAAGAGGAATGCCTGTTTCGTGAGAAGTGATAGCCATAATAACTGCTGCATCCTGCTCTTTAACTCCGTCAAGGGTTACATAACCCGGAGTGTAGGGGAGAGGAGCTTCTGTTTTCTTGGGTTCTTCTGCAACAATTGTTTCAGGCTGTGCAGTTTGCACGGGTGCAGAAGTCTGAATCTCTGTAACAGCTTCTTCTTTCTTTTCTTTTTTAGATTTGCCGCCTAAAACTTTTGAAAGAAGCTTTACAAACAACATAATTACAGCGAGAACTGCAAGAACAAGGAAAAAGCCAAGTCCTGATGTTCCGAGAGCATCAGGAAAACTGAACAAAGGAAGAAAAGTCATTTTAAACCCTCCTTAGTCAATAGCCTTGATTTCATAGCTGTATGTTTTAGAAGCCATTTCATCGCGATAATCGAAGAAGTTTTCTGCCTGAGTGGGGAATGCGATGTATGAAAGAACATCTTCATCACTCTTTGCTTTTTTGCCGATTTCAGCTTTTGCAGCTTCAAATGCAGGTTCAAGTGTATCTGCATATCTGCCTTCAATTTCCTTTTCGTCACCGAGGATCTGCTTTTTAACATCTTCGTTAACCTTACCTGGAGCTTTACCGTATTCGCCCATAAGATAGGATTTAACTTCTTTGGAAACATTCTTATAACGCTCGCCTGCAAGAACGTTTGCAGTTGCCTGAACGCCAACCATCTGGCTCATAGGAGTAACGAGAGGGGGATAACCTAAATCTTCACGAACTCTGGGAGTTTCAAGAAGAACCTCGTCGAACTTATCCATTTTACCTTGTGCAGTAAGCTGAGCAACAAGGTTTGAAAGCATACCACCGGGAACCTGATAGTCAAGGGCCTTCGCATCAGTTGCAAGAACTGTGGGGTTAAGAAGACCACTTTCAAGAGCTTTTGCTCTGATGGGCTTGAAGAAATCAGCAATATCTCTGAGAGCTTCGCTGTCAAGACCTGTTTCATAACCAAGCTCTGCGAGAGTGTAGTTAAGAGTTTCGGTTGCAGGCTGTGAAGTACCGCCGGACATTGTGGAGATTGCTGTGTCAATAACATCAACGCCTGCTTCAACTGCCTTAAGGCAAGTCATAAAGCCAAGACCGGTTGTGCTGTGAGTGTGAAGAACAAGCGGAACATCAACTGCTTCTTTAAGTGAAGAAACAAGCTTGTGTGCTTCTGCAGGGCTGAGAATACCTGCCATATCCTTAATAGCGATAGTCTGACAACCGATGCTTGCCATATTTTTTGCAAGCTCAACATAGGAGTCAAGGGTGTGGATGGGGCTGATTGTGTAGCAGATAGCGCCGGAAGCAATAGCACCGTTTTTAACTGCCTCATCAACAGCAACCTCAATATTCTTAACATCATTGAGAGCATCAAAAATTCTGATAATATCAATACCGTTTTCAACGCTCTTTTTAACGAACATTCTAACAACATCATCGGGATAGTGGTGATAACCGAGAAGGTTCTGTCCTCTTAAAAGCATCTGGAGCTTTGTATTGGGACAAGCCTTTTTAATTTTTCTGAGTCTTTCCCAGGGATCCTCTTTGAGATAACGAAGACAAGAGTCGAATGTTGCGCCACCCCAGCACTCGAGAGAGTAGTAACCTGCTTTATCGAGTTTTGAGAGAATGGGCTCAAATTCATTGAACTTCATACGGGTTGCAATAAGTGACTGGTTAGCGTCACGCAACACGGTTTCGGTAAATTGAACCTTTTGCATTAGCGATTTCTCCTTTATATTATATATTGTATAAGGAAGTTGTATATCTAAGGTAGAAAAATAAAAAATATCCCTACCAATTTTCCCCATTATAGCATACACTAAACGGAGAAATTTATCAAGTGCATTGACAGATTTTTGTCAAAAATAAAACTAAAAATCCTTAATATTCTGCCAAAAAAATGTTTTTGTATGCAAAAAGCAATCCCTGCTATCGTAAAAATACAGAAAGCAGAGATTTTAAATTTTTTATATACTATTATAAATGGTGACTTAACGGCAAAAAACGTGTCGTCCGATTGTGGTAATAACGGGGCGAGTACGAATCCATTTGTTTGAAGTTTTAGCAGGATTATAATAATACAACGCACCACCGCTGGGGTCCCATCCGTTAAGGGCATCCTGAGCAGCTTTTCGAGATGTGGCATCAGGAGAAACGGACCAGTTGCTGTCCCTTACTGCAGAAAATGCACCCGCCTGGTAAATTACGCATGAAACCGTATCGGGAAATGATGATGAATCAACGCGATTTAAAACTACAGCACCAACGGCAACCTGACCGGTGTAGCTTTCGCCACGAGCTTCTGCGGCAATAACCTTTGCAAGAAGGTAAACATCAGAAGAACTATAACCACCTGTTGAACCTCCGGACGAGGAACCAAGACCGAGATATAAAAGTGTTTTGGGTCCTGCAATACCATCGGCGGTGATACCAACGGATTTTTGAAATCTTTTAACCGCACTTTGAGTTTTGCTTCCATATATGCCGTCGACACTCCCGTTGAAGAAACCGAGGGATTTTAATTTGTTCTGAATCCGTCTGACCTCGTCACCGCGGGAACCAACCTTTGAAAGAACCTCTTGTGTCTCAATATACTCTGTTTGGTTGGTATAAATAAAGCCTAAACCCAAAATAATAGAAAGGCTTAAAATAACAGCAACAAAACTACCATATTTTGAATGTAGAAAGTTTTGAAGATTTAATTCAGATTTTTTCTTTTTCATATTACACCTCATATATTTTTTTAGTAGTTTTTTCATTAAAAAACAGAATATTCATTCTTTTTATAAGGTTTTAAGCACAAAAATTGTGGTTGTTAAATATGCACAACCACAACATATTGTGATTGGTAAAAAAGTTGAAAAAAATTTAAAAAAATTTGAAAAAAATGCTTGACAAATAGCACTTGTGGTGATATTATATCAAGGCACTCTTCGAGAGGGGCGAAAACGAACTGCAAAAGTGGTTCGCAGGAGACCTTAAAAAGAGTCAACGAACCTTGAAAATTAAACAACGAGAAAGAAAGAAACCCTTGAGATTTTTTTGAGCGTAAAAGAAAATTTTGCGACAGTAGAATTCGGGCTTCGAAAGAAGTTTGAAAGCGATACGCTAGAGTAT
>SVOP01000028.1 GCA_015066325.1 Oscillospiraceae bacterium | reverse complement strand
AGAAAACAACTAATTTTGCACAACCGAAGCCGTCGCGGTCTTCGGTTCTTTTTGCAGTTTTTTTAATGGTCTGACCCATAAGCTTAACTGCATCCATATTAATACCTGCTCTTGTTGAACCGATATTAACGGAAGAACAAACGAAATCAGTGGTTGCAAGAGCTTCGGGAATGGAGCTTATAAGTCTTCTGTCACCGATAGTAAAGCCTTTTTGCACAAGAGCAGAGAAACCGCCGATAAAGTTTACACCGCACTCCTTTGCAGCTTTGTCCATAGCCTGAGCAAAAATTGTGTAATCCTCTGTTTCACAGCTTTCTGCGGCAATAGCAATGGGAGTAACTGAAATTCTCTTATTAATAATGGGAATACCCATTTCTCTTTCAAGGTCTTCACCGGTTTTAACAAGGTTTTCAGCGTATTTAGTAATTTTATCATACATCTTCTGTGCGCAGATTTTAGGGTCGGGATGACCGCAGGAGCGCAAAGAGATACCCATAGTTATTGTACGGATATCAAGATGCTGATTATCAATCATATTGAGAGTTTCAATAATTTCGCGTTGGTTAAGCATAAGTCACCTCAGATTTTGTGCATAGCATCAAAAATATCTTCTCTCTGAATACGGATGCTGACACCCAGACGATCGCCTTCTTTGTCGAGAGCTTCAACAATTTCAGGGTAAGATACATTTGATTCTTTAATATCAACAAGCATATTCATTGTGAACATATTTTGCATAACAGTCTGGCTGATATCAAGAATATTTACATTGATTTTCTCCAGGGCAACGCAAATTCCGGCAATAATACCAACTTTGTCTTTGCCAACAACGGTTATAATAGCATTCATAAAACTACCTCTTTTGAACAATATATAAGTAATATTATCACAACTAAAAAAATAATACAATAAAAGAGACGGAAAAATCCGTCTCTTTTATTACATATTTTTTAATCTTTCATATTCAGCTTCAGTTATTTTAATAACTTTACCGTGTTTGAAGCCGTAGGGGAAAGAAAATTCTTCATCGGCTCTTCTGAAATTCATATCACCGGGGCAGGAAGAAACAAAGGGAACATAGCCCATTTTTTCTTTTTCGCAGCCGAAAAAGTCAAGCATCAAGCACCATCTGCCATCGGGGAGAGTATATGTGGTAGGACCTTCATAAGCACCTGGATTTTGTATTTCTTTTTCCATATATTCCTGAAAACCTTTGTCGTGCTCAAACGGACCATAAAGATTTTCAGAGGTTGCATGCATATTCATTCCGGGATTATTGGCGTTTTTATAGAAAAGGTGATATGTATCGCCAACCTTTGTAATATGGGAATCAAGAATTTCGTTTTCTTTATTAAAATAGAGTTTCGGTTCTGAAAACGTCTCAAAATCCTTCGTAACAGAGCAGTAAATTGACATATGAGTAAAATCACTTTCTGCAACTGTTGAGCCCCAATGTATAAGATATTCTTCATTAATTTCATCAAAGAAGATTTCAGGTGCCCAGAGGCAACCGAAATCATCTCTGCCGAAATGAACCAATTTCTGCTCGGAGAAATTAACAAGATCATCTGTTTTCCACATTGAAAGGCATTTACTGCCGTGGCTGTTTATGTGCTTCCAATCCACATTATAGTTTTCATCCATTTGGCGAACAATGCAGAGGTCGGTGGTCAGAATTACAAATCCACCTGTGTGAAGCCGGATTATTTCAATATCACGGCATCCCAGGTCACCTAATTTACTCATAAGAACAGGCTTTCCGTCATTAACCTTTTCCCAATTAAAGCCATCCTTGCTTATTCCGAAATAAACAGCTTCACCGTCAACAGTGATTTTTTCTTTAAAATGAACAAATAAATAGGGCATATTATCACCTTTTAATTTATTTAATATCTTCTGCAAAAACAAAGGAATGTTTGCCGTGCTGCTTTGCATAATAAAGTGCATCATCGGCTTTTTTATAAAGCTCGGAAAGAGCAATGCCGTCAGCAGGGTAATTACTTATTCCCACGCTGATGCAAATGCCGATATCTTTATACGGTAAACAAATTTCGTCTACCGCCTTGATTAAAGCCTCTGCTTTTTTCTCAGTTATATTTCTATGAGGACAATGCTTCATAAAAACGAAAAATTCATCGCCGCCAACTCTGCCTACAAGGTCGGTATTTCTGAAGCAGGATTTGACTGTTTGCGCAAGAGAAATCAGCAATTTGTCTCCTGCCTGATGACCTTTAGTATCATTAAGCTTTTTAAAATTATCAACATCAATCATCAAAAGGTGATGGGAGCTGTCAGCACCTTCAGTGCCTAAAAAGGTTGTGATTTTCTTTGTTATAGAGGCTCTGTTAAGGAGTCCTGTCATTTCATCAATTTCTGCAGCCTTGTGAAGCTCTTGTTCTTCTCGTTTTCTTTCATCAATATCACGGGAAATCAACGCAACTGATAAATGATTGTTTTCGGGATTAACCAGGAATTTTATAATATCCTGAACCCAACGAACTCTTCCGTTAGGCAAAATTCGACGATATTCCATAACAATATCACGTCTGCCGTTTTTAAAAATATCTTCTATATATTGCTTTGAAAAATTTTTGTAGAAAGAAAAAGCATCACTTTCAATATCAGAAACGCCTTCGTTCGCAACATAGCAAAAAACTTCAATTTCTTTGAAAAGCGGAAATTTATAACCGTCAACAGTCCGTCTTCTTTCACGAACGATTTGCCAATTATCGACATCAATAAGCTCAAGGCAATAGGTGTTTTTGTTTGTATCCAAAAGGAAATCCAGCTCTTGCTCATAGCTTTGCTTATCAAGGTATTCTTTAGCAGTTTCGCGGATTAAGCCGAAAATACCGATGGGGTTTCCGTCTTCATCCAGAAGAAGCTGTTTTTTGGCAAAAGCGTAGCGGGAATGCCCGTCTGAATCGGGGAGCAAAGTAACAAAATTGACTTCTGATTTTCCTGAAACAAGCATCTCCAGATCCTGCGCCCTGTATTTGGCAGCTAATTTTGAGTTTGCATAAATCTCTTCATCGGTTTTGCCTATGATTTCATCTTTGCTTTTTTTACCGGCATAAGCAACGAAGCTATCGGATATATTGATATACTTTAAATCTTTATCTTTAATAAAAACTATGTCTGGCGTTATGCTTAAAAGTGATTTAAAAGCGGCTGAATTGAATTTGGCAGAGCTTACGGAATTTTTTTGAGCTGCTTTTTTCATAGCCTCACCGACCTTTCTTACAATAATTTTAACACAATATAAAAACTTTATCAATAATAAGCGGATTTATAGAAAAATATTGTTAACAGAAAAACGATGTGATATAATCATTGCATCAGTTGGTAAGGAGTATTTATGAAAAAGTCAAAAATTTCTTTTTCCACAACCCATATAATTCTGTTAAGCTTTTTTATAGCTGTGCTTTTAGGCGCGGTTTTGCTTTCTTTGCCAATAAGCTCTGCAACAGGGGAGTGGACACCCTTTGTTGATGCTCTTTTCACATCAACAACTGCAACCTGCGTTACGGGTCTTGTGGTGGTGCCCACATTTTCTGCCTGGAGCACCTTCGGTCATATAGTAATTTTATTTTTAATTCAGATTGGCGGGTTGGGAGTTATCACGGTTGTTTCCATACTTGCAATGCTGTTTCATAAAAAAATGGGCCTATCCGACAGGCTTCTTCTCCAGGACGCGTTTAACTTGAATACCCTCTCGGGTCTTTCTCAGTTTGTTAAAAAGGTTGTTTTGGGGACTTTTCTTGTTGAGGGTATCGGTGCTCTTCTTTATATGACGGTGTTTATTCCTGATTTTGGGTTAAAGGGTATCTGGATTTCAGTTTTTACGGCTATTTCCGCTTTTTGTAATGCAGGTATTGATATAATCGCTCCTGATAGCCTTGCAGGGTATGTTCATAACCCTATAATTAATTTAACAACTTGCCTTTTAATCTTTTTCAGCGGTATCGGTTATATTGTTTGGTGGGATGTTATAAGAGTTATTAAGCAAAGAAAAGCAAAGAAGGTTAAAATTTTCAAGGCTTTGACTCTTCACAGTAAAATCGCTTTGGCAACAACCTTGATTTTAATTTTCGGTGGTGCTTTGTGCATATTCTTTTTTGAATACAACAATCCTCAAACAATGAGAGATTTTACCTTGTATCAAAAAATTCAGGCTTCATTTTTCCAATCGGTAACCACAAGAACTGCAGGCTTTTTCACTGTTCCTCAGGAAAATCTGTCAAACGGTTCAGCGCTTGTTTCCGTACTTCTTATGTTTATAGGCGGCTCTCCCGTTGGTACTGCAGGTGGTGTCAAAACAGTAACCATAGCAGTGGTAGTTTCAGCGGCAATTTCTGCTATTAAAAATAAAAATGATGTTACAATGTTCAACAGAACCTTGTCAAAACAAGCGGTAAGTAAAGCGATTGCAGTAATTTGCACATCATTTTTTATAATGTTTATGTCAACTCTTCTTCTTTCCGCTGTAACAGATGCAAGCCTTCTTGATATTCTTTATGAAACTGCAAGTGCAACCGCAACTGTTGGGCTTTCAAGAAATCTGACCGCTACTTTAAATACTTTAGGCAAGATAATAATTACAGCAACAATGTATTTCGGTCGTGTAGGACCAATTTCCTTAGCAGTAGCCTTGAATTTAAAGAAACAAAATCCAAATATAATAAAAAATCCTGTTGAAGATATAAGTGTGGGGTAAAAAATATGAGTATTAATAAAACTTATGCAGTTTTCGGACTTGGCAGATACGGCAGAGCAGTTGCAGAAGAGCTTGTTAAAAACGGAGCAGAGGTTATTGCAGTTGACAGTAACGAAGAGCTTGTAAATGAGGCGGCACAGACAATTCCTGTTTGCAAATGTGCTGATGTTACAGAGCCTGAGGTTATTGATAAGCTTGATATTGCTGATGTAGATGTGGTTATTATTGCTATGGCAAACAGCCTTGAAGCAACGGTTATGGCAATAACACTTTGCAAGGAAGCAGGGGTGAAAACCGTAATTGCAAAATGTGTTGAAGAAATGCATGGTAAGATTTTTTACAGAGTTGGTGCAGACAGGGTTGTTTTTCCCGAAAAAGAAGCGGGTACACGTCTTGGTAAAAACCTTTTAAGCTCGGGCTTTGTTGATATAGTTGAGCTTTCAAAGGATGTTTCTATGGTGGAATTTGATGTGAAGCCCCAATGGGTAGGAAAAAACCTTGTTGAGCTTAACCTAAGAAAAAAATATTCAATTAATGTTGTTGCAATTTTAAAGGGCGAAGAGGTCATAACAAGCATTGACCCTGAAATGCCCTTAGAGCAAAATATGAAGCTTATTGTTATTGCGGATACGGCAAAATTAGAAAAGTTAAAATAAAAGCTCAGTTCCCCTAACTTTCGGTAAAAGTTAGGGGAACTGTTATTTAGTCCTTAAATTCAAAGGAACCCGAAATGAATGTTACCCGGTCAGTATCAACGGTTAAAAGACCGCCGTCAGATACTGCCGTTTTCTTTTTGTCTTCGCTGAGCCACACTGTGCAAGGTGCTTTGATAACAGATGTTATAAAGGGGATATGACCTGCCATAATTGCAAGCTCGCCTTCAACACCGCGAACATCAAATTTGAAAACCTCACCGTCAAATTTATTGCCGTCAGGGGAAGATACAGTTAAGTGGAATGTGCTCACTTCTGCACCTTCTTTGCCTTTTCAATAGCTTCCTCAATTGTACCGACAAAAAGGAAGGCAGATTCGGGTAAATCATCGTGTTTACCTTCAATAATTTCCTTAAAGCCACGAACAGTTTCACTTATAGGAACATATTTACCTGTGATGCCGGTGAATTTTTCAGAAACATCAAAGGGCTGTGAAAGGAAGCGCTGGATTTTTCTTGCTCTCTGAACAAGAAGCTTATCTTCATCAGAAAGCTCATCCATACCCATAATAGCAATGATATCCATAAGCTCGTTATATCGCTGAAGAATTCTCTGAACCTCTTTAGCAACATAGTAATGCTCTTCGCCGACTATTTCGGGAGAGAGAATACGGCTTGAGGATTCAAGGGGGTCAACAGCAGGGTAAATACCCTGGGAAGCAATGTTTCTTGCAAGAACCGTTGTTGCATCAAGGTGAGCGAAGGTTGTTGCAGGAGCAGGGTCTGTAAGGTCATCCGCAGGAACGTAAACTGCCTGGATGGATGTGATAGAACCTTTTTTGGTGGATGTGATTCTTTCCTGCAAAGCACCCATTTCAGTTGCAAGAGTTGGCTGATAACCAACAGCGGAGGGCATTCTGCCTAAAAGTGCAGAAACCTCTGAGCCTGCCTGAGTGAAACGGAAGATATTATCAATGAAAAGAAGAACGTCCTGACCCTCTGTGTCACGGAAATATTCTGCCATTGTAAGACCGGAGAGAGCAACTCTCATACGAGCTCCGGGCGGTTCATTCATCTGTCCGTAAACGAGAGCAGTGTTATTTATAACGCCTGACTCTTTCATTTCGCAATATAAGTCGTTACCCTCACGGGTACGCTCGCCAACACCTGAGAAAACGGAAATACCGCCATGCTCTTTTGCGATGTTGTTAATAAGCTCCATAATGAGAACAGTTTTACCAACACCTGCACCGCCGAAAAGACCGATTTTACCGCCCTTTGAATAGGGGCAAATAAGGTCGATAACCTTGATACCTGTTTCAAAGATTTCTGCGCTTGTTGCAAGCTCATCATATGCGGGAGCAGAACGGTGGATGCTCCATTTTTCTGCAGTTTCAGGGTTGGGGATATTGTCAACTGCGTCACCTAAAACGTTGAAAATGCGTCCTAAGGTTTCGCGACCAACGGGAACGGAAATAGGTGCGCCCGTATCAGTAACGGGAGTGCCTCTCTGAAGACCGTCTGTAGATGCCATAGCAATACATCTTGCGGTGTTATCACCAATGTGCTGTGCAACCTCAACAGTCAAAGTTCTGTCCCCAACGGGTATAGTAAGTGCGTTAAGAATTTCAGGAAGCTCACCCTCGTTGAATCTTACGTCAACAACGGGGCCCATAACCTGAACAACCTTACCCACAGTTAATTTGTCCATCTTTTTCACCTCATAATCTGGTGTCAGTTACCGCTACCGGCAACAATTTCTGTAATTTCCTGAGTAATTGCGCCTTGTCGAGCGCGGTTATATTGAAGACCTAAATCGTCTATCATCTGTTTTGCGTTTTTACCTGCGGAATCCATAGCAATTCGCCTTGAAGCAACCTCACAAGCAAAGCTTTCTCTCAAGCAAGCAATTAAAATACCTGCCACATATTCTCTTACTGTAAGGTTGAGAACTGTAAGGTGGTCGGGCTCAAAAATTGTGCTTACTGTTGAGTCTTTTTCACTTTTTTGGAAAGGTAAAAGCCATTTGATTTGTGCATCCCATGACATAACAGAGTTATATCTTGTGAAAATAATACCCAATCTGTCAAACTTTTCCTCGCTGAAATCCTTGCAAAGCTTATCTGCAAGAACAGCCGCATCGTTGAAAGAGTAATGCTCGGAAGAATTGATTTCTGCATCAAATCTTTCACAAGCTCTTTTGCCGACGGGAATAAATTCTGCATCGGGGAAGGAGTTGCAAAGTCTGAAAACATTTGCGTTATAGCCACCTGCAAGACCTCTGTCACCGGCAATAACAATTATTTTTGTTCTTGGATTTTCGGTCTGACGCATATATGGGCTTTTCAAGCATTCCTTTTCACTTGTGAGAAGTGAAATTGATTTTTCCAAAGAAGCAGTGTATTCTCTTGCTTTTTGCATTGCTTCGTTTGCACGGCGGATTTTTGAAGATGCCACAAGCTCCATTGCTTTTGTAAGCTGTAAGGTGGAGTTAACGCTTTTTATTCTTACTCGAAGCGCTTTTGTGTTTCCTGCCATAGCTTACACCTGCACTTCCGAAAGAACTGCTTTAAGCTCTTCCTCGTCTGCTTCGTCATAGTAGCCTGCTTCAATTCTCTTAAGCCATTCGCCTTTTTCGTTCTCTAATTTTAAGAAAAGGTTCTTTTCATATTCATGAACCTTTGAAATGGGAACGCTGTCAAGATAGCCTTTGATTGCCGCATAAACAATTGCAACCTGGCAACCAACTCGAACAGGATTGTTTCTGCCTTGCTTAAGAACCTCAACAATACGCTCACCGAGAGCAAGTCTTGCCTTGGTATCTGCATCAAGGTCACTACCGAATTGAGCAAAGGACTGCAATTCACGATACTGGGAATAGAGAAGCTTTAATTCACCTGAAACCTTTTTCATAGCTTTTAACTGAGCTGAGCCACCAACACGGCTAACAGAAATGCCGGGGTTGATAGCGGGCATAATGCCTGAATGGAAAAGCTCGGTTTCAAGGAATATCTGACCATCTGTAATTGAAATAACGTTAGTGGGAATGTATGCAGAAACGTCACCTGATTGAGTTTCGATAATGGGAAGAGCGGTAATTGAGCCTCCGCCATATTCTTCTGCAACGCAAGCAGCCCTTTCAAGAAGACGTGAGTGAAGGTAGAAAACATCACCGGGGTATGCTTCACGTCCGGGAGGACGGCGGATAAGAAGAGAAAGTGCACGGTATGCAACTGCGTGCTTGCTCAAATCATCATAGATAATTAAAACATCTTTACCTTGCTCGCGGAAATATTCTGCCATAGCACAACCGCTGTAGGGCGCTATATATTGGAGAGGTGCACTTTCAGAAGCGGAAGCGGAAACGACAATTGTATAGCCTAATGCACCATTTTTATTAAGTTCATTTGCCAATTGAGCAACTGATGTGCTCTTTTGTCCGATAGCAACATAGATGCATATAACATCGGAGTTTTTCTGGTTGATAATTGTATCAATGGCGATTTCGGTTTTACCTGTCTGGCGGTCACCTATAATAAGCTCACGCTGACCTCTGCCGATGGGAATCATACTGTCAATAGCCTTGATACCTGTCTGCAAGGGAACGCTAACGCTTTTTCTCTCAATGATACCGGGTGCTTCTGATTCAATAGGGCGGGTGGCACTGTACTGAACCGGACCTTTACCGTCAATGGGCTCGCCGAGAGCATTAACAACTCTGCCTAAAAGCTTTTCACCAACAGGTACGGAAAGAACCTTACCTGTTCTTTTTACGGATGAGCCCTCGCGGATATTGTTTTTATTTGAAAGAACTGCAACAGAAACAGTTTCTTCTTCAAGGTTCTGTGCCATACCGAAAGAGCCATCCTCAAATTCAAGAAGCTCGTTTGCCATACAGTTAGAAAGACCATATACTCTGGCAATGCCGTCACCAACAAGAATAACCTTGCCCGTTTCTGTCATTTCAACGCGGGATTTATAATTTTCAATCTGACTTTTAATAATACTGCTGATTTCGCCGGGATTATTCATTCGCTTATCACTCCCTTAGCTTTGTGTAATCTATTTTTTATACTACCGTCAAAAATCTTGTCATCAATCTGAACCTTGATACCACCGATAAGACTTTCGTCTTTTATAAACTCGGGTTCAATGACCTTACCGCTGATTTTCTGAAGCTTATCTAAAAGTGCGGATTTTTGTTCGTCTGTAAGAGGTTCAACATAGTAAACTGTAGCAATTGTACGATTTTTGTAAATTCTTACAAGGTCGCAGAATTCCTCAATACAATTGCAGATTTCTGTTATGTGCCCGTTCTCACAAAGCACCTTTATAAAGGAAACAAGATATTCAGTATAGGTGCTTTCAAAAGCCTTATCAATAAAGGCAATTCTTTCGGACAATGGAATTGCAGGTGATTCCAATACCCTTATATAATCGGGGTTTTCTTTGAAAATATTACCGATTTCAAGAAGACTCTTTTCGTATTCGTCAACGGCGTTGCTCTCTGTTGCAAGAGAAAAAAGAGCAGTTGCATACTCTTTATTAGTTTGTGTCATAGCCGTCACCTATTTCCTCGATAAATGAGTCTATAATTTGTTTGTGATCGTCAGAATTAATTTCACGTTCAAGAATTTTGCTTGTAAGAACTGTGCTTACATCAACAATTTCACGCTTGATGCTTTCTTCTGCCTTTGTCATTTCTAACTCGGCATCCTCTTTTGCCTGACGAACAATAACATCTGCATCATTTTTAGCTTTTTCGAGAATTTCATTTTCTCTCATTTTTGCAAGATTTACGGCAGACTGAATGATACCGTCAGCCTCTGCTTTTGCACCTGACAGTTTTTCTTCGTATGCCTGTTTTTCTGACAAAGCCTCGCTTTTTGCAGTTTCAGCTTCACTATACTGCACATCAATAGCATCCTGACGGGATTTGAGCATTTTCTTAACGGGTTTATAAAGAAATTTCTTAACAAGCCAGAAAAGAATAGCAAGGTTTGCAAGGGAAACAAGCATTTGCCATATATTTATTGAAATAACGTCTAATGTTTGCATAATGCTTTACTCCAATTTCCTCTTTATTCTGAAAATTAAAGAGATTGAATTGTTTCAACAAGAATGTTAACAAGAAGTCTGGGGGCAACGAAAATAAGAAGAATTGCAATAACGAGAGCATAAAGACCGGTTGTTTCTGCAACAGCACAACCCATAAGCATTGTTGTTGTAACAGCGCCCTTGCTTTCGGGCTGACGGCCGATAGCTTCACAAGCCTTTGCAACAGCGTTACCTTCACCGATACCGGGGCCGATACCTGCAATCATTGCCAAACCTGCGCCGAGAGCGCAGCATCCTAAAATAATACCAAGTGCGAGTTCCATAATATTTCCTCCAAAATTTAATATAACTATTTATTTTTTGAAAGCTTTTTCTGCCTTCTTTTTTCATAAAGCTCAAAATCGAATGCACCCGAAACGTTGAGCATAGTCAGCATTGCAAAAATAAATGCCTGAAGACATCCGCTGAATACATCAAAGTAAACGGAAAGCACCGCAGGGATACCAACCTGAAAAATGGGTATATCTGCTAAAAATCCGGGTAATGCGCCTAAAGCCTTGTTTGAAAGGCTACCAAGTGCGAACGCCAGAAGAGTTGAAATAACAGTTCCGGAAAGAACGTTTCCGTAGTGACGGAAGGACATTGAAATGGGGGTTGCAAATTCACTGATAAAGTTAATAGGTGCCAAAAATGCAACGGGCTGAGTAAAGCCTTTAAGGTAGTTTAACGGTCCGCATTTCATTTTGTAATAGGTAATAATAAAGAAAACGAGAATTGCCCAACCGCCGACAATATTAATATCAGATGTTGGCGGAAAAAGACCAAACAGAGATAAAAGACTTGAACAAGCGGAAAGAAGAAGTATGGCAAGAATAAAAGGTGCATAGCCTTTAAAGTATTCACCCATATTTTCAAGCACCATACCGTCTATTTTTTCAACGGCAAGCTCTGCAATATGCTGCCTTTTCAGGTCTGCCTTTTCACTTATGCCGTGAGTAATAAAACGGCAGAAGAAAAATAACGTAATAAGCACCAATGCGGAGTTTATCTGAGATTCCGTAACGGGAAAATCCTGCAAGGGCATAGGTATAGTGAAAAAAATTCTTGCACCTGTTATGGTGATTTCTGTTGATGGCGGTTCTGTGAGAATTTGAAGAACTATACCGCATACAATGGGAAGAATCATCATAACAATGTAGAAAACATCCACTATTTTAAATTTAAGTTTTGATGTTTGCAAAAGCATCACCTCTGTATGTTAAAAACAGCTTTATTTCTTTTTCATAAAAACGGGTCTTAACGCTACCGCAATTCTTGGGAAAAGCAGAGGTATAAGCACCGCAATTGTATTGAAAACAGGAACAAGATAACCTATAAGCGCAATAACAAAAATAAGAAGAAGTCGTAAAGACTGAGAAACCTTCATTAAATTTTTTGCATCTTTTTCCTCTTTACCCAAAGAAGCTTGAACTGAAAGTCCCATAAGAAAGAAATTTCCCACAGCAGCAACAAAGCCTAAAAGGTTACCTGTAAGAACGGTGTAGTCCCATTTGCCGATAATTAAGAACACGGATTGTAAGGCTAAACTGAAAATAAAAACCATCGTTGCAATATAGCCGGTTTCCTTTAAAACCGTTGGGTCTATTTTTTTCACGGAATACACCTCCAAAGAAAAATATCCTTAAATTTCAGTATATCACTATTATACACCCAAGACAATAATTTTTAAAAAATTTTTCAATAAAAAAGCAACTGTAAAAAACGAATTTTTTACAGCTCCTTAAAATTATTCTATAATTGGCATATTGTTCTCGTCAAATTTAATTTCTTTAATTCTTGTGTGGCGGCAAGGGTCATAAAGCACCTCGCCACAAAAAGTTCCGCATTTTTTCTCTGCGTGAGAGGATGGGCGGGCGTGATAAACCAAAAGAAGCTTTTCGTTTTCGTCTATAACAAAGCTATTGTGACCGGGACCTGCTTCATTAACCAAATCCTTGGTTTCAAGAATCGGATTAGGAAGCTTTTCCCAAGAAGAAATGTTCATTAAATCTGAGCTTTTATCAGCAAAAAGCAGACCCATACAGTATTCCTCGCCCGTACCTGATGCGGAAAAGAAAACAAAGATTTTTTCATCTGTTTTGAGAACAGCAGGACCTTCATTAACCGCAAAGCGAACCTTTTCCCAATCGTATTCAGGTTTTGTTAAAAGAATAGGTTTTGATATCAATTTCCAAGGCTTATCAGGGTTAATTTCTGCCATAAAAAGAGAAGAATCACCAAGCTTTTCTGCCCATATTAAATAGTGTTTTCCGTTGTTTTCAAAATAGGTCATATCAAGAGAAAAATCGGTAAAAGAAAAATTATCATTCTCGGTAGCCTGCATTTTGCCTTTTTCTTCCCAAGGGTCATTTATAGGGTCAGGTCCTTTGCACATAAGAACATAAGGGCGAATGTTCCATTTGTTATCAGAATCACCGGCAGCAAAGAAAATATACCATTTATCGCCTATGAAATGAAGCTCAGGTGCCCAGATATGCTTTGCCATATTGCCTTTTTCGTGGGCAACCCATATTGTTTTTTCTTCTGCAGCTCTCAAGCCTATAACAGTTTTGCTTTTACGGAGAATAATTCTGTCATAACCGCTGTCAGCATTGAGATACGCAGGGTAAGAGGCAGTGAAATAATAAATTCCGTCAGGACCTTTGACAATGTACGGGTCGGCACGTTCTGTTATGAAGGGGTTGGGATACATAAAACCACCTCGGACAAATAATTTCATTTTATTCATTCTACCATCTTTTTATGGTGGTTTCAATGACGAGAGGTGGGAATCAGCATTTTTTGTAAATAGTGTGAAATAATGAAAAGCAACACTTTTTTGTTGTTTTGTTGCTTTTTTTGTCGTTTATCAACAAAGGGTTTTTTCTTTCATTGTGAATTTTTACAATAATGTTGTGAAAAATTGAATGAAATGTTAATAATCGCCGAAATTTTTGTGCATTATTGACTGTTAATATTATAATATGATAAAATAATAACAATTAATTTTAGAGAGGGGCGGAGTACGCTGAGGGAGGCTGATTCGGCTCTCTAAAAGGAAAGGTGTAATTATGAAAAAAACAAGAAAAATTTTATCAATTGTTCTTGCAGTGCTCTTTGCATTCAGCAGTATGCCGGTTGTGTATACAGGCACAGCGGCGGCAGATGCTGTTACATATGCATTGGGAGAAACAGGAACTCTTGAAAACCCCACAAGACCTGTTGAGGCAAGTGGTTCTATTAATAGGACAGACTTGTATAAGTTGAATATCAACTCACAGAGTACATATTATACTTTCTATCAAACAAAAAACGATGAGTATTTTACATTTGGTCAGACTCAGGGTTTGCAGAACTATTATGAAACAAGTGTTGGTTCCAGAACGCTGACATTTGAAAGCATAAATTTTTATGAAGGCTCTTCCGGTATGGATGGTTCTACTGAGCCTAAGGAAATTTCCGCAGGTTTCGGTATGTGGGAAACTCCGTTGATTACCAACAACCCCACAAGCGAATTCCTTTCAAAATACTATGTAGAAAGCGAATGGAAGTCAACTAACAATAATGCTGATGGTGTTGGTTCAAGACCAGAAAATTTTACATTAGCTGGTTCTTGGGCAGATATTGGTGGTTGTAAGGTTTATACCTGGCAAAATGACGTGATTTTTAAAGGTAACTCTGCTGTTTCTAAAGGTGAAATCAATACCGGTTACTACGAACAGCTTCTCTGGAATTGGGTAAATAACGATGCTACCCAAAGTGCAAGATTTGACCTTCGTATAGGTACAACTATCCGCGTTCTTGATGCAAGAGAGCTTGCAAAAGAAATTGATGAAGCAGAAGATATACTTAAAAGACCTAATAACTACACTAAGGCATATATTTCCTCCGTTGAAGCAACTCTTAATACAATCCCGGATGATTTAAGAGATTTTTCAAAAGTATATGACCAGAGCGAAATTGACAGGTATACTCAGATGCTTAAGGATGTCAGCCTTAACTCTGCCGATTATACGGCATTTAATCAGCTCTACAAAAACCTCAAGAGCATCAACAACAGCAAAGGTGCTTACACCGATGAAAGTTTTGAGGCATTTAAGATTGAAATTGCACAGATTAATGCAAATCTTCCTAAGAATCTTGATAAAACAAAACAGAAAATTGTTGATGATGCAACTCAGGCACTCAGAGATGCTTTTAATAAGCTTATTTCGAAGGATGTCACAAAGGAAAAGACTCCCGGTTCTTATACAACAACGGGTGCTAGTTCTGATGACGGAAGATTGAGCGTTAACCTCGATAATACTGCATATTACTTTATGCAGACTAAAGATGATCAAGTGTTCGAGTTATCGCAAACCTGGACAATTTCCAGAGGTAAAGCTGAAAACGGAACGGAAACCCCCGATATTTATGGCATTGTTCTTGATACTGCAAATCACACAAGTCCTGACGAGGGTTCCGATAATGAATGCCTTACAGATATAGTTCTTTCTCCCAACAATACGAGTGCATTTATTTCCCGCCTCACATCAGCTTCAGTTACTCAGAACACCGCATCTGATGAAAAGGGAAATTCAGTTACAAACTATGAGTTTAAACGTTGGAACGAAGTTGATGCAAACGGTAACGATAAATCTTCTACCGCAACAGATGAAACAGGTCTGTTTAATCCCGGCAGAAGCTTTGAGGTTAAAGAAAATTCATCGTATTATTTTGAAGTTACCCCTCAATTTAAGGGTATGTCTTCAAGCGAATCAGGTGAAACCACCTATAATTTCCTTCAGAGAATGGGAACCAAGTTTGTTACAGGTAAGGTTTTAGGACTTTTTGGAGGAACCACAAGAACAAAGCACTTCCATTTCAATACAACAGTTACCATTACCGATGTTCGTAAGCTTGTTTCTGCAGTAGAAGAAGCTAATAAAACATTAGCTAATCCCGGAGCACATTCAGACAGCTATATTACTGCTCTTCAGGCAGCAGTGGATTCGGTTCCCGTTGAAATGCTTCGTGGTGTTGAATACTATACTCAGGAAGAAGTAGATAAGCTTTATAACGATATTACAACAATTCCCGAAAATGTTGCAGATTATTCTAAATTTGTTGAAACTTTTGAGTGGATGTTAGCAGAAAATAAAGAAAAATACACAGAGGAAAGCTATAATGCTTTTATTAGTGAAATTTATGCTATCAACCAGAATCTTCCTAAAAATCTCACTGAAGATGAGCAGTCAACAATAGATGATGCAATGCACGCACTTTATGAAGCTCATGATAAACTTGTTTCTGTGCACCTTAATAAAGATATTGTTTTCACACAGGATGATTTGTCCGAGCTTGGAAATAGTCCTCTTGAATTCTCTGTTTCTTCAACCCAGTATAATTTTATGCAGGTGGCAGATGGTCAGAAGTTTGCAATCAGAACAGAGTTAACAGCGAGAAACAGTAAAGCAAGATACAACTGTAATCTTCTCGCATTAAGATTTTCAACTGTAGATGCAAGCACTTTAGCAAGCATTTGCGAAGGCAGATCAGATCCTGATACAGGTTGTCATAATGGTGAAGCGATTACTCTTAACCAGACATCAATAGTTGTTGGTGCTGTTACAGGCCTTAATACCTATGCTTCAGTTAACGATGCCGGAGATATTGCCGAACATAATACTTGGGTGAATACTGAGGGTGTTGCTCTTTCAACAAATGGCGTTTTGAATGATCCAACAACACTTTCAACTTCTGATTCTTCTGCTTATGCAGAAATGTATTACACAGGACCTACCGGAAATCACGAGGCATATACAGGTATAGTTGATGCAACATTCGCTTTCAGACTTGGTTGGTCATATTATGAAACTGTTTTAGGGATTGCTGGTGAATCTGTTCGTCGTCATGCCCACATTCCTGTAAATATTAAAGTTACTGATGCCCGTGCCCTCAACTCTCTTTACGAAGAGACTGATGATATATTAAATGGCAGAACAGACAAAAATTATACTTTTAACTCACTTCTTAATCTTTATAATGCCTTTAACAATATTGATCCGGATATGGCATACGGTAGCGAATACTTTACTCAGGATGAGGTAAATGCAGCGTATGCAGATCTTAAAGCAGCATACGGTGAACTTGTTGAAGGTGCTGATTACACCGAATATTTCAAAGCTTATGTTAAAGCTGAAGAAATTATCAATTCCAATAATACTGATTCAAGAGGAAACGCTCTTTATGACGAAGAGACCTATGCAAAATTTGTTGAAACAGTAACAAAGATTGAAAACGAGCTTCCCAAAAACCTTACCGCTTCTGAAGAAAATCAGGCAACTGTTGATGCAGCAACACAGGGTATCAAAGATGCATTGACAGAGCTTGAAGCAACAAAGCGTGCAGATTATTCTGATCTTAACGATTCTATGACCGAGGCAGAAAAGCTTCTTGCTGAGGAACAAGCAAAGCCAGGAACATATACTCAGGCTACTATTGATAAGGTTCAGGAAGCTTACGATAATGCGGTTGCTTTGGATAAGGAGCTTCCCGCAGGTGAACAGGCACAGGTTGATGCTATAACCTCTGCTCTTCAGGCTGCAATCGAAGATAAAGAATATAAAGCAGATTATTCTGAATATGACGAGGCTTATAATAAGGTTCAGGATATCATTGAAAATCCCCAAAAATATACAGAAGAAACTGTTAAAGCAGCCGAGCAGGTAATGGGTACAGCAGGAGCAATTGATAAAGACCTTGCTGATACCGCAGATAACCGTCAGACTATTAAGGATGCAACAGATGCACTTAATGATGTTGTAAATAATGCAGTAGAAAAGGCTGATTACAGCGGTCTTGATGAAGCAATCAAGGATGCACAGGAAATTGTAAATAATCCTGATAAATACACAGAAGAAACCGTTAAGAATGCTCAGGACGCTCTTGATGCAGCAGAAAATCTTGATAAAGACCTTGAGAAAAATGATGAAAATCAAGCAATCATTGATGATGTAATTCAAGACCTTGTTGATTCTGTAACAAATGCTAAAGAAAAGGCAGATTACAGCGGTCTTGATGAAGCAATCGAGGAAGCAGAAAAAATTGTAAACGCTCCCGAAGGAACATATACAGATGAAACTGTTAAGAATGCTCAGGATGCACTTGATGCAGCAGAAAGCCTTGACAAAGACCTTCCCAAGAGTGAGCAGGAAGCAGTTGACAAGGTGATTCAGGACCTTATTGATTCTGCAACAAATGCTGAAGAAAAAGCAGATTATACAGATTATAATAATTCTAAAACAGAAGCAGATAATCTTGTAAATGATGATGGAAATGGTAACCCAATCTATGATGAGGAAGCTTTCCAGCAGTACAAGGATAAGGTTACAGAAATTGATAACAACCTTGATAAAGACCTTTCCAAAACAGAAGAGAATCAGAAAACTGTTGATGATGCTTCTCAGGCTCTCAAGGATTTGAGAACAGAGCTTGATGCAACAAAGGGCGCTGAGCAGGAAACACTCGACCCCGAAACAACAGCAGATTCACTTAAGGATAAGGTTATTGAAGAAGGCGGATACAATCCTGATGAAGTAATTGTTGAATTCAAGAACTACTTGGGTGAAGAGCTTGCAGGCGAAGCATTTGTAGGTACAGGTTCAACAATGAGAGTAATTCTTAAGAGCACAGGTGAGCTTTTAGAGTACAAATTGTTCATTGTTATGGGTGATGTTGACGGCGACGGTGATATCGACAACGACGACTACCAGAAATCAATGAATATTGGTCTCAAAAAAGATACTTATGCAGAAGAACAGAATTATTTCTTTATTGCTAACGATATGAGTGGCGATGGTTATATTGATGTTCTTGACTGTGCTTTAATCAGAAGAATGTTCTGAAATTGATGAAAACACCCCATTGAAAAACGAAAGTTTTTCAATGGGGTGTAATATAATTTTCATATATATGTTTTCTCTCTGTAATTAATTATAGCATAAAAACAGAAAAATTACAATACTTGCATATAGAGCAGAAATATAGTATTATTAACTTTTGCAGAGACTATATTTTTGGAGGTAGTGTTTTGCTCGGTAAAGATATGAAAATCGAAGAACAGAATGCCCAAAAGGTACAAGAATTTTTAGACAATGAAATTGTACGTTTAGGTGAGCTTATTGAAGAGTACAAAGCCAATGTGAAAATTATGGGTGAGGACTTTAATATGGACAATCCCAACGGCGGTATGTATTCAGGTATGGAGCTTACTCAAATCCATCACGAAATGGAAAAGCAGTTTCTTTATTCCGAAGAAGCATCAAGAGATATTTATTTCTATAAAAAGCTACGTAATGCCCCTTATTTTGCAAGGGTTGATTTCAAAGGTGAAAGAGCAACCCGTGAAAAAACAATATATATCGGTTTAAGAACCCTCCAGAAGCATGATACCTTTGAGATGCTTGTTTGCGACTGGCGTGCACCGATTGCGTCGCTCTTCTATGAAGATTTCGAAGACAAAGCTTACTTTCAAGCACCATCAGGGAGAATCAGCGGTGATTTGCTTCTTAAAAGACAGTTTAAGTTTGAAAATGGTCAATTGAAATATTATGTTGACAGCGACCTTAAAATTGACGACGATATTTTAAGAGATGTGCTTTCTTCTTCATCGGGTGAGCATCTTAAGGTTATTGTTAACAGTATTCAAAGAGAGCAGAATAAGGTTATCCGCTACACAGATAATGAAAATCTTTTGGTTATCGGCCCTGCAGGAAGCGGTAAAACCTCAGTTGGCTTCCACAGATTAGCCTACCTTCTTTATCAGAACAGAACAGAGCTTTCTTCTGCGGAAATTATAATGTTTTCCAATAATGATATTTTCTCAAGCTATGTTGCAGACATTATTCCCGAGCTTGGTGAAATGCCCATTAACTATTCTTCTTTTTATAATATTTTTGCTGCGGAAATTCCCACAGTTTCAACAGGGGACTACTATTCTCTTGCAGAAAGCATTATAAATGGTGATAGTCGGCGCAGTAAAAGTGCAGAAATAAAGCTGAGCAAGGCTTTTGTTGATTTTCTTGAAACAGATACAGAAGTATGTGAGCCTGAATTCAGTGATATTACTCTTTTCGGAGATGTAATTTTCTCAAAAGAAGCACTTTTGGAAAGATTTTTGAGCGACACAGAAAACTCTCAAAAATCAAGAGGGGAACGCCTTGCGGCATATGTGCAGGGGGTTGTTGACGAATTTTTTATTAATCACAGAGAACAAATTTATCTTCACATAGATGCTGATTCCGAAATTGATGAAGATACTGCAAAGCTTTTCAAGGCAAAACGCAGAGAGGTTAAGCAATTTGCTACCGAAATGATTAAATCCGCAATTCTCGTTGACCCGATTGCAGTTTATTTTAAGCTTTTGGAAAAATATGCAGAAGAAATAAATTATCCCGAGCTTCTTGATACTAAAGCAACACTTGATAAAGGTTATCTTGAGTTTGAGGATGCTCTCGGGGTTGTTTATGTGAAATCTGTGTTAGGAATGTCTGCAGTGCTTTCGGGAGTAAAGCATATTCTTATTGATGAAGCTCAGGACCTTTCATATATTCAGCATAAGCTTATTCTGAAAATGTTCCCGAGAGCAAGGGTTACTCTTCTTGCTGATACAAATCAGGCGATTGTTGCAGA
>SVOP01000132.1 GCA_015066325.1 Oscillospiraceae bacterium | reverse complement strand
ACCTCTTGACATTTCACGGAAAACATCTTCACTGTCAAGTGGTATTTTAGTTATATCAAAATCAGGGGTATGCTTTTTAATATCATTTACAGCATCATTTATAACTGTTAAAGTACGAAGACCGAGGAAGTCCATTTTCAGAAGTCCCAATTGCTCAATTTCAGTCATAGTAAACTGAGTAACGGTCTGTTCACCGTTTTTTGCAAGAGGAACATAAGAAGAAACCTCATCACGAGTAATAACAACACCTGCGGCATGGGTTGAAGCGTGGCGGGGCATTCCCTCCACGCGAATTGCATAATCTATAAGCTTTTTGATATTATCATCAGAATTATAAAGGGTTTTAAGCTCGGGATTTTTTTCAAGAGCAGTTTTAATATCGGGGTAATCCCTTGAAATCTGCTTTGCAACAATATCTCCTGTGCTATACGGCAAACCAAGTGCACGGGCAACATCACGAACTGCCGCTTTAGCCTGCATTGTACCGAAGGTTACAATCTGCGCTACTCTGTCTGTGCCATATTTTCTTGTAACGTAATCTATTACCTCTCCCCTGCGTTCGTAACAGAAGTCGATATCAATATCAGGCATACTGACACGCTCAGGGTTCAGAAATCTTTCAAAAAGGAGCTTGTTATGAATTGGGTCAATACCGGTAATACCCAAGGCATAAGCCGCAAGAGAACCTGCCGCAGAGCCACGACCGGGACCAACGGGTATATCTTTGCTTTTGGCAAATCTTATAAAATCCGCAACTATGAGGAAATAGTCATTGAAGCCCATTTCATCAATTACGGAAAGCTCATAATCAAGGCGTTCCTTGTAAACTGGCGGAATTATACCTAATAAATTTTCAAGACCTTTTATGCACTCATTTTTAAGATATGCTCTGTGGTCATCTGTCGGAATATCAAAAAGAGGAAGCTTTGTAACACCGAATTCAAAGTCAAAATTACAACGCTCCGCAATTAAGCTTGTGTTTTCAACCGCTTCAGGATAATCCCTGAAAGCTTCAAGCATTTCATCGCCACTTTTAAGGTAAAATTCGTCACTCTGAAAATCAAGTGCATTATCCTCCCCTACAACCTTATTGGTCTGCACTGCAATAAGAACCCTTTGAACATCTGCATCTTCTTTTTTGCAGTAATGCACGTCATTGGTTGCAACCATTGGAATATTAAGCTCACGGCTTATGGTCACAATTCCGTCAAGAACCTCTTTTTCCTCAACCATTCCGTGATTCTGCACTTCAAGATAATAGTTATCTGTGCCGAATGTATTTTTATACCAAAGTGCAGTTGCTTTTGCATCATCAATATTTCTTGAAAGAATTTTCTGCGCCACCTCACCAAAAAGGCACCCCGAAAGTGCTATAAGACCTTCGTGGTATTTTTCGAGAATCTCTCTGTCTACTCGGGGCTTGGTGTAAAAGCCATCAACCCAAGCGGATGATACAAGCTTCAGAAGATTCTGATACCCTGTTTCATTTTTACAGAGAAGAATAAGGTGGTAGCGGTCACTATCAAGGCCGTGAACCTTATCAAATCTTGAACGTGGTGCAACATAAACCTCGCAACCGATAATCGCTTTAACACCCTGCTTCTGACATTCTTTATAAAATGCAACTGCGCCATACAAAACGCCGTGGTCGGTTATGGCAAGGCTATTCATTCCGAGATTTTTTGCAAGAGAAACTACCTCCCCGATGCGACAAGCACCATCGAGAAGGCTATATTCCGTATGAAGATGCAAATGAGTAAAATCAGTCATAATTACTTCTGGCCGTAATAGGCATCCTTACCGTGTTTTCTGAAATAGTGTTTATCTGACAGGTAGTTATCAATTTCTGCTACCTTCCCACCGATTATTTCTGTTTTGAGTGCCATTTCCGCAACAATTTCAAGAACTGCCGCATTATGAACCGCATCGGAAGCAGTTTTACCAAAGGCAAAGGGTGCGTGAGAACGCACAAGAACCGCAGGAGTTGAATCGGTGTCAAGGTTATTTTCATTGAAATATTTTACAATAACCTTACCTGTGTTCAGTTCATATTCTGTTTTAACCTCTTCTTCCGTCAAAGCAGGGGTGCAAGGCACTTCCGTATATGAAAAATCCGCGTGAGTTGTACCATAACGAAGAATCGGTCTTCCTGCCTGTGCAAAAGCTGAAGCATTCACAGAATGGGTATGGACAACTGCATTAAGCTTCCCGAACTCTTTATATAGATAGTAGTGGGTTGGTGTATCGGATGAGGGGTTAAATTCCCCCTCAACAACAGAACCATCCTTTAGAGATATAATAACCATACTTTCAGGGGTCAGCTTGTCATAAGCAACACCCGATGGTTTAATAGCAAAAACACCATTTTCTCTGTCAACTGCAGAAACATTCCCCCAGGTAAACGGAGCAAGTCCGAGAGCGTGTAATTCTTTATTTGCAGAGCATACCTCCGCCTTTAATTTTTCATACATCATTATCACCATAATATTTTAATTAATTCTATATATTTATTAAATTATATAACTTATTAAACAGTTTTGTCAATGATGTTAAATATAGTTTAATTTTATGTAAAGTAGTGACTTTTGGTAATTGTTGTGATATAATTATTTTGTATAATGTTTTAAGGAGAGATTTCCTATGAAAAAATATGCAAGAATTTTTTCAATGCTTGCACTTATTCTCGCAATCACTTTTGTTTTTTCAGGTTGCGGTGTTATTGATTTTGCAAAATCAATTTTAATCAAGGACGAGCCCACAACCACCCCCGGCACAACTATTTCCGGTGATATTGTTTACACCGACGATGCAACAAACAGTGCACTTATTGCCCCTCCGTCAGACACTGTTTCTGATACTCAGGCAACTTCAAGCACAACGGCTAATGCAGGCACTACTGTTACCGCACCTGATACAACTGTTGCAAACACGCCCACTCAGTCAGGTGACAAAACACCCACAACAACTGCACCCGTTGAAGATGATTTCCCATCAGCCGCAGAAATAAAAGAAATGCCTCTCAAAGATGTTCAGGACCTTTTATTTGCTTCCCAAGATGCCGATAAAACTGTACAAATCCTTAACGCTTGTGGTTTTGAATATGATGAAAAGCAAGGTATTTACTATTCATCCATTAACCCTTGGCAGAAGGGCTTTGGCTTTAATGTAATTTATGATATGGCTGCACCTATAGCAGGTATGTATTACTCAACTGAAAGAATCTATTTCCAATACGACAACAAGGATTGGATGGTTCAGATCTGGAAGGGTCAATACGGTATGACTGCAGGTGCAGAAATCGGTATATATAACAAAACCGATAAAATTATGCAATATGACTGCGTCTCAGAAGATGAATTCCTCGAAATGTCCTTTGTTTTATATAATCAGGGCGAAGAAATGTTCCACAGAGGACCCGAAAAGCATTGGTGGCTTACAGGCTTCAAAATTATGAATGTTGGTGTTCCGATTTTGCTTGATATGGATATGACAATTAAGTTCCCCACAAAA
>SVOP01000131.1 GCA_015066325.1 Oscillospiraceae bacterium | reverse complement strand
TCTTAATGATTATTCACATTTGCATGAAAAGCCTCAATTGTAGAAAAAAAGAGCAGACTTAATTGTCTGCTCTTTTTTCGTTCTGCGCTTAATTTAAAGCTTATCGGTAAAACTGTAAGCCGGGTTCTGTCGTTTAAGGCAATCATCTATCTACGCCATTTGTTGCCAAATGGCTCTAGCCACCCTTCGGGGTTGCGAATGAAATTCGCGGCACGGCTCCACCCCTGTCGGTGTTGCATCGGGTAGGGTTTACATGGCAGCAATGTCTCCATTGCCCCGGTGAGCTCTTACCTCGCCTTTCCACCCTTGCCGAATAAATTCGGCGGTATATCTCTGTTGCACTTTCCCTAAGGTTTCCCTCGGCTGCCGTTAGCAGTTACCCTGCCGTGAGATGCCCGGACTTTCCTCGTCTATGAATAGAGTGAGTGTGCTCGAACCACATATGGTTTAATACTGCCACTTTTCCCTGTAACATCGTTAAAACTCTTGAAAGGAGAAAGCCTTCCTGCGAGTTTTGCCTTGTTACAGAAAAAATTGCCAAGTATTAAACTTCACAGAATATAAAATTCTTGTAAAATCTGATGTTTTAGGCATATTCGGTCCGAGCACACCCACTCTTATCACATCCGCGACTGCCCATTTTACCGAGGAAGATTTTACAATAAAATTGATTTTTAGTCAAGAGGGAATTAGCCACCAGTTGCCAGTCACCTGCTGCCAGAATATAGTAAAAGTATTGTGAATACTATCCTCCCTAAATCTCCCGTCAGGGAATTTAGGGAGGGGGCAAGGAACACGACCGCGCCCTGTGGGCGATGCAGGGAGTGTGAGTTGGCGTAGCGGTCAAAATTCTGTGAAGCGAATAGCGAACTAAGAATTTTGGGCACCGCAAGAGGGCTTATTGTTACTTAACAATTTAATACAGTTATAAGCGAGGATTTATAGAATTACTCGAACGGCAATGGTGGTGGGTCGCCCCGTAAAGATTACCCTTTGTAAAAGTATTGCAAAGTAACAATTTTCAGTTGAAAGTGACAAAGTAATAGTGTATAATGTATTTGTATTATTATGTAATTTTCTTGTTAAGAGGTAGTAATTATGAAGCTTGAAGAAAAGAAGCTTTCTTCTGAAGAGATTTTTGACGGAGTTGCAATTCACCTTTTCAAAGATGAAATCCTTCTTCCCAACGGAAACAAGGGTATCCGCGAGGTTATCCGCCATCCCGGTGCGGTATGCGTTTTGCCTTTTACCGAGGACGGTCAGGTTGTTTTTGTTAACCAGTTCAGATATGCTTTGGATAAGGTTACTTTAGAGGTTCCTGCAGGTAAGCTTGAAAAAGGGGAAGACCCAATGGATGCTGCTCTTCGTGAGCTTTCTGAGGAAACGGGACTTACCGCCAACAATATTTTTACGATTGGTGATTTATATACCACTCCTGCTCTTATTGACGAAGTGATTCATATGTATATCGCAACGGATTTAGTTGAGGGAGAACAGCATCTTGATGAGGATGAATTTGTGAACACTCTTAAAATGCCATTAAGTGAAGCTGTTGAAATGGTTATGAAGGGTGAGATTAAAGACTCCAAAACCCAGACAATAATTCTTAAAGCTGATAAATATTTCGAAAGACAAAAGGAGGGTAATAAATGAAAACATTGAAAAAATCACTTGCAGTGTTTCTTGCAGTGGTATGTTTGATTTCAGCCTTTTCCGTAACAAGCTTTGCCGCAACGAAATATAAATCCTATGACGGAAAATATGGTTTAATGATACCGGTTAAATCTAACTACAAAACTCAATGCAAATCCTACTCTATTAAGCAGGATAAAGGTTCTTTAACCTTTAAATTCGATAGCAAGGGTTATGAAGAAAATGTGTATTTTGGCTTTACCATTTATTCTGATGAGGAAAGGCAGAATATTATTATAAATAAGAATGGTGCTTTCCCCACAGTTGACAGTAAGGGTAGCCTTACCATTGATTTTTCAAAGCTTGAAAGCGGAACATATTATGGTCTGACTTTCACATATATTCAAAAAAAGGGCGACCTTATAATTGATAAGGACAGCATTTATCAATTTGAAATAAACCTTAATAAAATTGCAAATGTTACCCCGAAAATTATAGAAGCACAAGCACTTTATTCAGGCAATTACCTTAAATGGAAAAAGGTTACTTATGCAGATTTTTACAGGGTTTACAGAAAGCAAGAGGGATCTGATTACGAGATTATTGCTGATGTAACAAAACGTGAATATACCGATAAAACTGCTGTAAGAGGCGAAAAATATATTTACACCATAAGAGCATTTGACGAGGATTGCTACAGTAAACGCAACAAAAACGGCGTTGATTTGATTTATCTTGCACCGCCAAAATTTGCGGACCTCCCCGAAACCCTTGAGGATAATAAAATCAAGATTTCCTGGGAAGCAGTTAAGGGTGCTCAAAAATACAGGGTTTACAGAAAAACAGAAGATGCAAAAAAATATACCCGCCTTGCAACTGTTGGTGCAGATATTTTAGAATACACTGATAAATCTTCTAAAAAAGACGGCGAAACGTATATTTATGCAGTTAAAGCCGTAAACGGAACAAATGCAGGTGTTCTTTCACCAAAAAACAAAATCACCCTTTTCGGCGTAAAAAAACCAACTGCTTCCTGTATTGGTGAAACTGTTACAGTAAAATGGGATATCATCGAAAATGCAACTGATTACAAGCTTTTCAAAAAGAATGCCGATGGTCAATGGGATTTAGTTTGTTCAGGTGCAGAGACATTTGAATATGTAGATGCAGATGTTTCAACGGGAAATAAGTATAATTACTCTCTTGTTGTTGAAAAAGACGGTCAATACAGTAGCTTTGATACTAAAGGAATCACGGTTTATTGCCTTGCAGAGCCAAAAATCACTTCAATTAAATCAGGTGTTGATAACAGCGTATATCTTAAATGGGATAAAATTGCGGGTGCAACAAAGTATAATATTTACAGAGAATCACCCTTTGAGGATTATAAGCTTATAGGCACAACCTCGAAAACAAGCTTCTATGATAAAACAGAAAAAGACAGTAACTATTTCTACACCTATTATGTAGAGGCTGCTAATGAATATGGTGAGGGCGTTTCAGGAAATAATATGCGAATGCATTTATATATGAAAGCTCCCGAGCTTGTTTCTCTTAAATGGGATAGCGGAAATGTTATCAAATGGAAGCGTGTTGCAGGTGCTACCTCCTATGTTATTATGAGAAGAACTCCCTCAGGCGACTTTAAGATAATTGCAGAGGTTGAGGATGTTCTTTCTTATAAGGATAAAACTGCTAAAAAGAGCTCTAAATATTATTACACAGTTGCCGCAATGAACGGCAAATATCAAGGCTCTTATGAAAGCGGTCTGAGAGTTAATTGATGACAAAAAAATATGAGGCTGTAAAAAAACGAAAGTTTTTTTACAGCCTCTTTTCAGGGGATAGAAAAAAAGATTCAGAACGGACAAACCGAGCAAAAACAAGGCTTCAG
>SVOP01000130.1 GCA_015066325.1 Oscillospiraceae bacterium | reverse complement strand
ATAGTGGTTTACTGTATTCAAAAGATGATTACCTTGAGGGATATTTGCATAAGCTTTTTCATCAATGAATAATACCACTTCAGCAGCGGGTAAATTTTCAGTGCTTTTATTTTTAGATTTATCATAAATCAGCTTCATTTCTGAAAGCGCATTCATAATTTCTTTGTCGTGATACCAACCGCCCCACATATCAAACCACCAGATTCCCGAACCCTTTGTAATTTGATGAGCAAAGGCTTTGCCAATAGCAGAAATTGAAAGCTCAAGGCTTGGCGGCCCACTCCAAACAGTTTTATTTCCGTTTGAATCAACCAATAGTAATATGTTATCTGGGTATTCGTTAGGTCTGGAGTCCTGCATTCTTTTTGTCAGATGAGTTCGTATATCACACTCAACAAAATAAAGCTTTTTATGGAGCTTTAGCGAGTCTGCAGGAATCATATCCCCCCAGTCAAACCCCAGCTCTCTGTTGAAATCGTAGCAACATGGAGAGGAAAAGAAATCAATGTAAGGTGAGTTTATAACATTTGAAAGTCCGTGAAGTCCCCAGAGTTGATTATTTACATAAGCACTGTAGCCGTAAAAAACACCAACAATCTGCTCGTTATTTATGAAATCTTTGAGCGCTTTTGCAAAATGCTCAATTGTTTTTGATGGCATTTCGTTGCAGAATTCATAGTATTTTTGAATTTCATCTGTTAAAATGCCCTTATCAAAATCTTCTCTTTCGGGTATCTTAATATCTTTTATTCCGTACTTATCTGAACACCATTGGCAGAATTTTTTCATACCCATTTCCGAATATGAGCCGAAAAGGTCATAATGCATCCATTCTTGCGTTGTTCCGCCGCAAAGCTGGTATCCTGCGATTCTGCCTGAATAATCAGCAGAACGAATGTGAGCAACAAGAGTCTTTAAAAGTTCTGCCCCATCTCTCATAAACAAGTCAGAATAAAGAGATTCTCTTGGACCCTTTTCAGTGACTACGGTTTCATATGGGTTTTCCTGAAGCCATTTGCGAGGCATGGCAATATTTATTCTGGGAAAGATGAAAGCGTCAGGGCATTCTGCAACAATTCTGCGGACAATTTCATCAAATTCAGAATAATCGGGTGTTTCAGTTTCAAATACACCTGTTCTGAATGGTGTGAAGCCTGAAGCATTATTTATTGGCAAATCCGTAAATGAAATATTAACGAAAAACATTTTATAACCGCTTCTGATAAAATCCGACCATTCCCCACACTCTTCAAAATATGTGGTGTAGGCTAGGGGACTGTGTATGGTATCATTTATGTTTATAAAAGGCTTGTTATCAATAAATTGAATTTTACTTTTTAACATTAAATTCACCCTTGAATTGTTTGTTTGAAATAATTATATCACAAATATATGTTTTATCAATAAAAATAAAGGAACAAGATTTTTATCTTGTCCCTTTGATTGTGTTTATTGCACTTTTTTCAAGCCTGGAAACCTGTGCTTGAGATATGCCGATTTCTTCTGCAACCTCTGTTTGAGTCATACCTCTCATAAAGCGCATTGAAAGAATTTTCTTCTCTCTTTGAGGTAGATTTTTGATTGCTTCTTTCATTGAAATTTCGTCAATCCAATCTCCGTCACTTTCATCGGAGCCTAATTGGTCCATAAGAAAAATTGTGTCACCGCCATTTGAGAAAACAGGCTCATAAAAAGAAACAGGGTCAACGATTGCTTCAAGGGCGATTACAACCTCGCTTTTTTCTTTGCCTAACTCTTTTGCAATTTCTTCAACGGTTGGCTCTCGATCAAGCTCGTTACTTAATTTCTCTCTTGCCTGCATAGCGTGATAGGCGGTATCCCTCATTGAACGGCTTACCCTGACCGGATTATTGTCACGAAGATAACGCCTCACTTCTCCGATGATCATAGGTACGGTAGGAGGTATTTCGAAATCCTAAAAGGGAGGATTTCAAAATGACAAGAAAACAAGCGTTAACCCAAGCAATATCAAGGCTTTCTGGCGACAAGGAGTGCAAAGAAGTAATAGCAATACTTCAGGACATTTACGACGAAATGCCGTTTAACCATTGGACAGATAAAGCTATACGAGATACAGTAGAGCAGTTTATTCTCGATAACGGATATGTTCCTGCTACTAATAATTTTGGGCGGAAAGGTATGCCCTCAAATGTGGTAATGGAGCGCAGATATAAAATGCCTTTGAAAGATTGGTTAGACTTAAACTATCCAAATCGACTCAAAGACCCCAAGGAGATAGAGGCAGAACGCTTGGCAGGCTTTGTAGAAGAATACAAGAGATTAAAACCAGTCGGTCCAAGAGAATATAATACCCAAAGAAAAGAGGGGGTTATAAGTTGGGCAACAGCAGCGGGTTATCTGGGTCTTGGGGGTTGGAGAGCTCTTATATCAGAACTCGGATTACCTGTTTACGAAAGAGAAAAACAAGAACGAAAATTACGAAAACTAAATGTGACGTTTTACAGCGATATGGATGAGGAGGCAAAAAAACTCAGACCCGGGTTATCGGGTCTGGCGGATTATTTTGCTCGCAGAATTTAAACGCGAATTATTAAAACTTTGCTCTCAATTCAACTACTTTGCCGATTATCTGAACTGGTAGCGATTCTATTTGTTGGTTTGAATATGTCTTTATATCAAAAACAGGATTAAAGGGAACCAAGTTGATTCCGCTTTCAAATTTGATGACTTTCTTAATTGTGGCATCGTTGTCGTTAACAAGAATAATTCCGATGTCACCACTATCTACATCAGGTTGCTTTCTTACGATTACAACATCGCCTTCACAAAAGCGAGGAGTCATAGAATCGCCTTTTATCTGCAATCCAAAGTATTCGCCTTGACGGGCCATAGTTTCAGGAATTTCTTCATAGTCAATTATATCCTGAACTGCTTCTACTGGTATTCCTGCCTGTACTCTACCTAACACCGGAACGAGAAACTTTCCTTCGGAGTTAGCGGGTTTTGCTCTGTCTTCAATAAGCTGCGATTTAGAAACACCTAATGCTTTGGCTATAAGCTCGATAGTGTCAACACGAGGATACTTTCTACCATTCACCCAGTTGCTTACTGTTGCAGGAGGGAATCCAACCTCGTCAGCTAAATCTTTTTGTTTCTTATGTTTTAAATTAAGATAAAACTTTAGATTCTCAGAAAATATCTTTCTTGAATTAGTGTTGTTTTCCATTTTCTCTCCACCTCAATATACTTTATACCACAAAGTTTTCCAAAAGTAAATATATTTTGTAAAAAGTTTTCCTAAAACCTTGACATTTTTGTTTTTGAGGGCTATAATAAGCACACAAGTTTTCCAAAAGAATACTCAATGCATAAAAAATATTCTTTTAAACAACAAAAGAAAGGTGTAGTGAAAAATATGAGCTTAAAAGAAAAAAACATTAAACACGAAACAGCAATAGAAAAAATCATTGATGTAATGGGATTAACGAGGGTTTTGGTAGAGAGGATGTATGGAAAATACATATACCACGCCGCTTTTGTATCCACTGGAAGAAAGTTGCGTAAACTCAGAGAGGGTAGAGGGCTTTCTGTTGAAAGTCTCGCTGAACGCATAGG
>SVOP01000129.1 GCA_015066325.1 Oscillospiraceae bacterium | reverse complement strand
ATAGGATATTTATGACCAATCCCTAAGAGTTTTATACAGTACTTAAATTTTTCAATTTCTGAATCTTCAGGTGTTCTTGGTTTATGAGAATTATCCGAACAAGTCCCATCCTTCATATGCCACCATCCAATATCCTTAAAATGATAAGATTCGCTTTCGCCGATACCGCAATTAAAGGTGTCGGGACTGGCAACACCTTTAGTCAGAAGCACTTTAAACTCGTCAAGATGCTCGGTGTAAACTTGGCGTGGAGTGCAGTTGTATTTTTTGCAAATTGAACTTGCCAATCCCACAACCTCGCCAAGCTCTCCGAGAGTACGCATAACCCTGACGGCAGAAAATGCCACATGACTGGTGCTTACAAGACGGCCTCCGATAAACAGATTGTCGGCATCTTTTGCATACAGACAGCGGTAAGGCATGGGATAAGGGATAGGAAATCCTCTGTGATATGCAAAAGAACGGAACGCCTCTCCAAACTCTTTTTCATTGGTCGGGTCGGGGAAGTGCATATCAATGCTCCATGTAAGACAAGCTGTTGCATCATCGTATATAACCGTGTTTTCAATATCATTCTGCGTAAGGATGTAGTCACCTTTTACTCTGTAACCTTCTCTTTTGCCGCCTATATGAGATACCCATTTCAGTTCAAGATTTGCAAATTTTTCTTTGTCTTTAAAATGATGTTTCTGATACGCCCAATTCGAGTAAATGGCTCTTAAACCGTAATCGCGGATATACTCAATTTCATTGACCATATCTTTTCTGAAGCCGGTTTCCTGCTCCCAGTCTCCTGATATGCAATTTAGACATGAGTTATCATCAAAGGCTAAATTCCAGTCAATATCAGGGAAATCTACTTTATTTTCACGTGCTTCGCTATACCAGCGGATAGAATGTCCCATAACAAGATTCTGATGTTCTTCCGGTGCCAGTGATTCATTAAATTCATCCTTAGATTCTCTGCCGTACATAGTCTGGCATCCCATTTTTCGTGCAAGAACAGCATCTCCGCTGCAATCTGCAAATGTATTTCCGATAATTCGCGTTTTTTTTCCGGTTACAGTATTTGTACATATAATACCTGTAATTTTTTTGCCGTCTCTTTCTATATCTGACACGAATTCGTTTGTGAATATTTTGCAGTCTGCATACTTTTCTTCTTTGACCTGAAAAGCAGCCATTTTTCTATAATCTTCAAAACATTCTTTTTCATATATGGAAGGGTATCCTACAATCGGAGCAATCTCTTTTACGATTTTTCCCAAATTAGGATATGGCGGTAAATTAATCATGCCGCCCATGCAAACACGGATTTCACTGCTGTTGCAGCCCCCTAATATGGAACGGTCGTTGATAAGGGCAACGTGAACACCTTTACGAATTGCTGAAAGAGCTGTACAGATTCCTGCAATACCGCCGCCTACAACAACAAGGTCGAAAGTTTCGGGACAGTCTTGGATTTCTTTCCAGTTAAGCTCTCTTCTCATTTCATCTATAGAAGGAATAGCACTGTCCGGAGTTTCATCTGAAGCTGTAATATAAATGGCATCGCATCTGCCGTTAAAGCCTGTCAAGTCATGAAGTGAGATGCTGTGTGTGCCTTTTTCAAGCTGCACTTTGCCTGCAAACTGCCATGCCCAGTCTTTGCCGTTTGTTCCGAGAATTTCAGAAAGCTCAATGCCGTTAAGTTTTATTGTAAACTTTCCTGCAGAGTCCTTTACATCCCATACAGCAGTCCAATCCCTTGTAAGGGCATAGATGCTGTAGGTTCCGTTATCGGTAATTTCAAAATCGGTAAAAGCATCTTCCACCGGATTACCCATTCCATGTGCCATAAGGTATGCTGAATGTATCGTTTCCATGGATGCGGTATCTATAACCCAACCGCCTTTGTTTTTAAAACTTTCTGCCTCTATGAATATATTATTCATAATATCTCTCCTTAAAGTGGATTTACCTGTTTATCAATTCCCCAGACAGTTACATCTTCAACTACAGCACGTTGCGGAAGGTTTGCTATGTACAACACTGTTTCAGCAATATCCTCAGGGAGCAGCTTGTCAGTAGTTTCACCTATGCCGCACGCACTCTGGAAGCCCGTGCTTGCAGATGAGGGGACAACACAAGTAACTCTCACATTGTACGGCTGCATTTCAAGATACATTCCTTTTGAAAAGTTCAGCACACCTGCTTTTGCCGCAGCATAAACGCTCCATGTAGGCCAGCACTGACGGGCACAGACAGAGGAAATATTTATCATTGTACCGGTTTTTTGCTCTTTCATCATACCGGAAAATGCACGGCATCCGTAAATTACGCTGTTTAAGTTGAGTGTGATTGTTTCATCAATTTCTTCGGTTGAAAATTCACTTACTTCCTTGATAGTCACACCGCCGCCTGCGTTATTTACAAGTATGTCAAGTCTGCCGTATTTTTCCTTAACAATCTTTACAGCATTTTCCCAATCCTGCGGTTTTGTAACGTCCATTGAAAATGCAAGGTCTCCGCCAATCTCTTTTCTTGCCTGCTCAAGCTTTTTCTCGTTTCTGGCGGTCATAATAACGGTGTCACCGTTATCCTTAAAAGCTTTGGCGATTGCTTTTCCGTAGCCGCTCGATGCGCCTGTGATTAATACAATTCTTGACATGATTTTCATTCTCCTATTCTATTGGTATTCTAATCTCCCACTCAAAATCTTCTTCTGACATATCAAAAGGATAAACCTCAACTGTGGGTATATTTTTATTTCTTTTTAAGTTCGCCGAAGGCAACCATTCATAAATGATTTTGCAGTACATTTCGTTTACGATATCGTCATCTACAGTATTTAACGTAAAACAAGCCCACATTGATGACGGTATTTCCTGACCTTTATCTGATTTTTCTCCTATACTGCAGCTTACGTTTTCGCCTTGATTCAGGTAGGACACATAAATTTTGTCCGTATTAAGAGCCTTGTCGGCTCCACTTTCGTAAAATGCATTCCACACATCCTCACAGCAACAGCTGTCAGTGATGGGGGATATGCCCGAAAATCCGTTTATACAAAATGCATCGGTTTTAATAAGCCTGAAAGGTACATCCTCTCTGCCTGAAATACTTACAGAAAAATTAGGACGGGTAAAAAGATTTATTGTCGGAGTTTCATTAAGGCAGACGCTTGGAGCTACACCATGATGTTCTTTAAATGCTCTTGCGAATGCTGATTGGTTTGAATATCCGTATCTTTCGCTTATTTCTGATATATCTGCCTTGTCTGACGAGATAATTTCAGCAGCGGCAAGGGAAAGCTTTCTTTTGCGGATGTATTCAGATACCGGACATCCTATCACAAATGAAAATATTCGCCTGAATTCATAAACCGATAAAGTCATTATTTTTGCCATTTCATTATAATCAGGCTCTCCCATCAGATTAGATTCAATGTAGTCAATAACATCTTCTATTTTTTTGATTCCGTCGTACATTTTTCTCACATCCTTATATTATATCATAACACAAAATTTTAAAAATGTCTTATCTTTTTTTGCACTATAAAGTAAATGCTCGCCTATATCAGATAGACGAGCATTTTCCTATTTAATTTTTTCTTTTTCTGCAAGCATATT
>SVOP01000128.1 GCA_015066325.1 Oscillospiraceae bacterium | reverse complement strand
TGTTGCAGAGCTTAACACCACAAGCAAGGAAGAGCTTGCAGAGATTTATAATGCAAAGATACTTAAGCTTAATAAAAGCTATCGTTCTACAAAGGAAATTAATTCCTATGCGTTAAAGCTCCTCCCTGAAGAAAAAAGATATGAAATTTTTGAGCGTTCCGGTGAAGCGGTAAAAGAAATCAGTGGTGGTGGTGTTGATGAATTTAAAAATGTAGTTAAAGAAATGGCAGAGAACAGCCCTTCCACCTGCATAATTACCCGAAACCTTAAAGAAACAATTGCCGTTTACAATGAACTCAAAAATGAGATTGATGGCTTAAGAATCTGCGATAATAAATCCTTTGAGCTTTCCCACAACCCAATTGTTATGCCTTTAGCACTTACAAAAGGACTTGAATTTGATAATGTAATTGTGTACGATAAAAATAGCTCTTTTACAGGTGAAGAAAATAAGAAGTATCTTTATATGGCATCAACAAGAGCATTGCACAGACTTACAATTATTAATTGTAAGTCTGAGTTGAAAATTGAAAGTTGAAAGTGGCAAATTTCGGGGCACGACAGAAAAATGCACCGTAGAGCGATAATGTTGCTGTTGACCTGAGCCTGCCTTCAAAGGCGGGGGGACCATCTTTGAATATGTATATTAATTCAAATAAGTATTAAGCGAGCTTATTTTGAATTTAACAAATATAGTAAAGCGGAATGGTGGGTGGTTCTCGATGCGACAATAAGGAGCATCGTTGAATCGTCAGATTCAATTATAATGCACAATAAGGTACAGGCTTGCCTGTGCCGCAGAATAAACAAGTATAGAACATTAACTTTATTACAGTTCCGCCTTACGGTGGAATGTTGCAAGGCAACAAAGAACCTTCCGGCACGAAAAATCAAGATTTTTCGTGCCACCTTCCTTTGAAGGAAGGCACAAAGAGCAACAAATTTATTGCAGTTTTTTCTGTGTTTGACAACTTGAAACATAAAACTGTCAGATTTATGTGGAAAATAAAAGTTATAGGAGCAATTTATGGAAAAATTGAAATTCTTTGTTATCACTGACCCGCACTATTTTAGTGAAAAGTTAGGGGCATACGGCGAGGGCTATGAAGCTTTTATGGATTATGAGCAGAAATGCTACGCAGAAACTGCCGCTATAAACAAAGCTGCCAACGAATACCTGAAAAACAGCACCGAAGCAGATATAATTCTCATAGCAGGAGACCTTTCCTTTAACGGTGAAAAGGAAAGCCATATTGAATATTCACAAGAACTTAAAAAGTTACAGGAAAGCGGTAAGAAAATTTTTGTTGTTACCGCAGGCCACGATATTGAGAAAAATCCTTTCCAATATAATGGTGGCGAAAGAGAGTCTGCCGAGGGCATTGAGTTCAAGGACCTTTTAAGCTACTACGGAGAGTTTGGTTACAAAGATGCAATTGCTTTTAATGAAGAGCATCTTTCTTATGTTGCAGAGCTTTCCGAGGATGTTCGTCTTTTAGTATTATGTAACGATACTGCCGAAGGTAAAAATAAAGCCTATGATGACGAGTTCTTGAAATGGATTGAGAACCAAGCTAAAAAAGCAAAAGAAGACGGCAAAATGATGATCGCAATGGAGCATTATCCGGTGCTTCCGGGTCAGCCAATACTTGCTCTTATTCCCGATGCTCGTCAGAAAGAAAGCAAAAAGCTTATCGAAACTCTTGCAGATAACGGAGTTCATCTCATTTTCACAGGTCATATGCATAATCAGAGCATTAATGTTGTTGAAACAGAGAAAGGTAATAGGTTTTACGATGTCTGCACCGGTTCCCTTATCGGTTGCCCTGCATTTATGCGCCTTGTTACTATTAAGGATGAAAACACTGTTGAGATAAAAAGCATTCCCGTTCCCGAATTCCAGTGGGAGAAAAACGGAAAAACAGGCGAACAGTATCTTCAGGACCAATTCGACAGAATGCTAATCACCTTAATCGGCGGAATGAAGGATAATCCCGAAAAGGTGTTACATAAATTCGGAATAGGAGATAAAACCGCACTTTATAAGCCTGTTAAATTTGTTGGTAAAATTCTTTACACCTGGTCCGTTGGGAAAATAGCAAGGCTTTTCTTTGTGAAAGCTCACCCCGAAGTTAAGAACGACAGATTTTTCGATTATCTTGTAAGCATAGTAAGAAATATGTTTTGCGGTGACCAACCCTATACGGAAGATACACCCTTCGGAGAAACCTTCCTTAAGGTTCTTAAAAGACTAAAACCTGTTCTTAAAATACTCAATAAAAAGCTTCACGGAGCTCAGGGTGAAGAGCTTGATTTCTATGAAATGCTCAAGCATTCTGCAGGTAACTACGGAATTTCCGATTATAATGCAACATTAAAATTAAAATAACAACAAAGCAGTAGGTTTTTGCCTACTGCTTTGTTGTTTCTTAATCGTTTATTTAAAATGCAATTTTTTCTTCAATATAGCTTTCAAGCTCGTCAATTGAAATACGAACCTGTTCCATTGTATCTCTGTCACGAACTGTTACGCAACCATCTTCGATACTGTCAAAGTCATAAGTAATGCAGAAGGGTGTACCGATTTCGTCCTGACGGCGATATCTCTTACCGATTGAACCTGCATCGTCAAAGTCGACATTGAATTTCTTGGAGAGCTTTGTGAAAATCTCTGTTGCTTGTTCATTAAGCTTCTTTGAAAGGGGAAGAATTGCACATTTGAAGGGTGCAAGGGTGGGATGAAGACGAAGAACAACTCTTGTATCGTTCTTTTCTGCGTCAACAACCTCTTCATCATAAGCTTCTGTGAGAATTGTAAGGAAAAGTCTTTCAACACCGAGAGAGGGTTCGATAACATAGGGGATATATCTCTCGTTTGTTTCGGGGTCAAAGTAGTCAAGACTCTTACCCGATGTGTTGATATGTTGAGTAAGGTCGTAATCTGTTCTGTCAGCAACGCCCCAAAGCTCGCCCCAACCGAATGGGAAGAGGTATTCGAAGTCTGTTGTTGCTTTTGAATAGAAGCAAAGCTCTTCAGGGTCGTGGTCACGAAGACGAAGGTTTTCCTCTTTGATACCGAGAGAGTAGAGCCAGTCACGGCAGAAGCCACGCCAGTATTCAAACCATTCAAGGTCAGTACCGGGCTTGCAGAAGAATTCAAGCTCCATCTGTTCAAACTCACGAACACGGAAAATGAAGTTACCGGGAGTGATTTCGTTACGGAAGGATTTACCAATCTGAGCAACACCAAAGGGAACTTTCTTTCTTGTTGTTCTCTGAATGTTTGCAAAGTTTACGAAGATACCCTGTGCAGTTTCGGGACGAAGATAAAGCTCGTTTTTGCTGTCTTCAGTAACACCCTGGAATGTTTTGAACATAAGGTTGAACTGACGAATATCTGTGAAATTATGTTTACCGCAAGAAGGACAAGCAATAGCTTTTTCCTTGATGTAGTCCATCATTTGCTCATTTGTCCAGCCTGCAACATTAGTGCCGTCAAAATCTTCAATAAGATTATCTGCTCTGTGGCGAGTTTTACATTCGCGGCAGTCCATAAGAGGATCGGAGAAACCGCCAAGGTGACCTGATGCAACCCAGGTCTGAGGGTTCATAAGAATAGCACTGTCAAGACCTACGTTGTAGGGGTTTTCCTGAATGAATTTTTTGCGC
>SVOP01000027.1 GCA_015066325.1 Oscillospiraceae bacterium | reverse complement strand
CTTGTCTAAGGAGATATTTATACCATGACAGTCAGAAAAATAGGCGAAACGTCTGTTCATTCGCCGCTCAAAAGAATTGCTCTTTTGATTTTAGCGGTTGTGTTCTTTGTTTCAGCTACAGCGTTCGCCGTACCGCCCGTAATGTATAACGTTACAATTTACGACGGTAATTCGGTTACAGAAGTTTTGACATCCGAAATTGATGCTGAAGAAATCCTCAAGGATGAAGGTATTGAAATCAGCGAAGCAAAAGGTGACGAAATAAGCCTTGCTAATTTCGATGGAAAAGACGGAAGTACCATCATTATAAGAAGAGGCGTTAAGGTTACAATTGAAAGCTTTGACGGCTCAAAAAATACCGTTTATGCTTTGGGCACAGTTAAGGATGCTCTCGAAAAAGCGGAAATCACTCTTAAAAAGGGTACTGCACTTAACTACTCTGCAGATACACTTTTAGAAGACGGTATGACAATCGAAATCTACGACATCTATAAAATCACCCTTACAGTTGACGGAAAGACCTCAACAAAAAAGGTTTCCGGCAAAACAGTTGAGGATGCTTTAAGTGTTCTCGGTGTTGAATTAAAGGGTGAAGATTTCACCAAACCCGCTCTCGATAAAGCCCTCAAAAATGGCATGGAAATTGCTGTTTACAGAGTTGAAACAAAAGAGAGAACAGAAGAGGAAGCAATTCCCTATGAAACGGAATATACCTATTCCGACTCTCTTTACAGAAACCGCACCAGAACTCTTGAAAGCGGTAAAGAGGGCACAAAAGCAGTTGTTTATGAGGAACGCTATGTAAACGGTGAGCTTCAGAAAACAACTAAAAAATCTGAAAAGGTTCTCGCAAAACCCGAAAGAGAGCTTGTTCAGGTGGGTACAAAGGTAAATGCTGTTACAACAGGTCTTCCCGTTGGAACTCCTATCAGCGAAATGGCAGAGCCTTCATACCTTAAAATCGGTGCAAACGGCTTGCCCACTAACTACAAATCAGTTATCAATGCTCAGGCAACTGCATACTGCATTCCCGGTGGTATTACCTCAACAGGTAAAAGGGCTCAGACAGGCTATATTGCAGTTGACCCCAAGGAAATCCCTTACGGTACAGAAATGTATATCGTTTCTGCAGACGGCAGATATGTTTACGGATACTGCATCGCTGCTGACACAGGCAGCTACATCTACGATGTTGACTGGACAGTTGACTTGTATATGAATTCCGAGGCACAGTGCAGAAAATGGGGCAGAAGAGATATTATTATATATGTTCTTTAATCAAAAAGCATCGCTTGAAAAAGCGGTGCTTTTTTAGTGAATAGTGAGAAGTAAATAGTGAAGAGGTCAGGGAAAGCTGCGCTTCCAAACGTTATAAGAATAAAATCCTGTGTTTTATGCATAAAAAATGAATAATATGCAAAAATATACAAAGATGTTGGGTGTATAATAATTATTACATTATAAATATAAATAATACCTGAATGGAAATGTATTGAAAAAATACACAAAAAACACCTATAAATCAGGTGGTTTTACTGCAAAAGGGCGAAAATGCACAAAAAACGAATTATTTATTTAAAAAGGTTGACTTTTTTGAGTTAAAGGTGTATAACTATGCATATCGAATGAATATTTTTGCAAAACTTGCAAATGGAGGAATAAAAATGGATAAGAAAAACATTAAGAAAGTAGTTCTTGCTTACTCAGGCGGTCTTGATACATCAATCATCATCCCCTGGCTTAAAGAAAATTACAACAACTGCGAGGTTATTGCAGTTTCAGGTAACGTTGGTCAGGCAAGCGAGCTTGAAGGTCTTGAAGAAAAAGCAATCGCAACAGGTGCTTCAAAAATTTATATTGAAGACCTTACAAAAGAATTCCTTGAGGATTATGTTTTCCCCGGTGTTAAAGCGGGTGCAATTTATGAAGAATATCTTCTTGGTACTGCTTTTGCTCGTCCTCCCATTGCAAAAAGAATTGCTGAAATTGCTATTGCAGAAGGTGCAGACGCTATCTGCCACGGTTGCACAGGTAAGGGTAACGACCAGGTAAGATTTGAGCTTGCTATTAAGGCTTTTGCACCTAATATGCCTATTATTGCTCCCTGGAGAGAATGGGATATCAAATCCAGAGAAGAAGAAATTGCTTATGCAGAAGCACACAATGTTCCTCTTAAAATCAACAGAGAAACAAACTATTCAAAAGACAAAAACATCTGGCACCTTTCTCACGAGGGTCTTGACCTTGAAGACCCAATGAACGAGCCTCTTTACAACAAAGAAGGCTTCCTTGAAATGGGTGTTTCTCCCGAAATGGCTCCCGATAAGCCCACTTATGTTACAATCCACTTCGAAAAAGGTATTCCTACAGCAGTTGACGGTGTAGAAATGGGTGCAGTTGAGCTTGTTACAAAGCTTAATGAGCTCGGCGGTGCAAACGGTATCGGCCTTCTTGATATCGTTGAAAACAGACTTGTTGGTATGAAATGCCGTGGCGTATATGAAACTCCCGGTGGAGCAATTCTTTATAAAGCACATTCAGTTCTTGAAACAATCTGCCTTGATAAAGAAACTGCACATTATAAAGCACTTGTTGCTCAGAAGCTTGCAGAGCTTATTTACAATGCACAGTGGTACACACCTCTCACAAAAGCTATCCTTGCTTTTGTTGATTCCACTCAGGAAACAGTTACAGGTGATGTTAAGCTCAAGCTTTACAAGGGTAATATGATTAACGCAGGCGTTTGCTCTCCTTATTCACTTTATGATGCTGATATGGCAACATTTGATGAGGATGATGTTTACGACCAGAAGGATAGCGCAGGCTTCATTAACCTTTACGGTCTTCCCATCAAGGTTATGGCAAATATGAGAGATAAAGCAGGTCTTGCAAATCTTGGTGAATAATTATTTAGCTACCGGTCGCCAGATGCCAGATGCCAGAGCTAAGGGTCTGCGACGCGATTATAATTAGAAACGCTTAAATTTAATGTTTAGATGCTTTGCACATTCGGTGCTTTATTCCGAATGTGCAAAAGTGGTTTTTGAAAGGGTATTTTTACTATGGATAAAATGTGGGCAGGCAGATTTACAAAGGCTCTTGATAAGGAAGCAGATGATTTCAACTCATCACTTCATTTCGACTGCAAAATGTTCCGTCAGGATATCGGCGGTTCAATAGCACATGCTCAGATGCTTGCAAAGCAGGGTATTATTACTGAAAAAGACTGTGAAGAAATTATTGATGGTCTCTCAGGTATTCTTGAAGATATTGAAAGCGGAAAGCTTACCTTTGATAGCGAAGCGGAAGATATACATATGTTTATCGAAAGCGAGCTCACTCAGAGAAAGGGTGATGTTGGTAAACGTCTTCACACTGCAAGAAGCCGTAATGACCAGGTTGCAGTTGATATCAGACTTTACCTTCGTGACGAAGCAGAAAAGGTAAATGATTTGCTCTATGCTCTTATTGAGGTTATCCGCGATAAAGCAGCAGAAAATCAGGATGCAATTCTTCCCGGTTACACTCATCTTCAGAGAGCACAGCCCATCACCTTTGCTCATCATTTACTTGCTTACGCGCAGATGTTTATTCGTGACTGCGGCAGACTTCAGGATGCAGTTAAGAGAATGAATTATTCTCCTCTCGGCTCTTGTGCCCTTTCCGGTACAACTTATAATACAGACAGAGAATATGAAGCAGAGAAATTGGGCTTCTACGGAATTATGCAGAATAGTATTGACGGCGTTTCCGACAGAGATTTCTGTGTTGAGCTTATGAGTGCTTTTTCTGTTATTATGATGCACCTTTCAAGATTTTCAGAAGAAGTGATTCTCTGGTCTTCATGGGAATTCAAATTCGTTGAGCTTGATGACTCTTATACTACAGGCTCAAGCATTATGCCACAAAAGAAAAATCCCGATATGGCAGAGCTGGTACGTGGTAAAACAGGTAGAGTTTACGGCGACCTCTTCGCTCTTCTCACATCTCTCAAGGGTCTCCCCCTTGCATATAACAAGGATATGCAGGAGGATAAGGAAGCTATTTTCGACAGCATTGAAACAGTTGAAAAATGCCTCAGCATTTTCGCTCCTATGATTGCAACAATGACAGTTCTCAAAGATAATATGTATTCTGCAGCTCAAAAAGGCTTTATTAACGCAACAGACCTTGCAGATTACCTTGTTAAAAAGGGGATGCCCTTCAGAACTGCATATAAAATTGTAGGCCAGACTGTTGCAGAGTGTATTGAAAAGAACAAAGTTCTTGATACACTTACTCTCGAAGAATATAAAGCACACAGCGAGCTTTTCGAAGAGGATTTATATAATGAAATTTCTCTTGAAACCTGCATTGCAAAAAGAATTTCCGCAGGCTCAACAGGCTATAAATCAGTAGAAAACCAGATTGAACAGGTAACGGAGTTTATCAATGGCAAAGAAAGTATTTATTGATGGTAAAGCCGGAACAACCGGCTTAAGAATATATGAAAGGCTTGAAAGGTTTGACGGAATTGAGCTTATAAGCCTTTCCGATGAAAAAAGAAAAGACAGAGAGTGCAGAAAAGAGGCTCTTAACAGTGCAGATATTGCATTCCTTTGCCTTCCTGATGATGCGGCAAGAGAGTCCGTTTCTCTTATAGAAAATGAGAACACAGTTGTAATTGATACCTCAACTGCTCACAGAACTCTTGAGGATTGGGCGTATGGCTTTGCAGAGCTTTCCGCTGACCACAGAGAGAAAATAAAAAATTCTAAGAGAATTGCTGTTCCCGGATGTCATGCAAGCGGTTTTATTTCCCTCGTTTATCCGCTTATTGAAGCAGGTGCATTGGATGGTACGGAAAATCTTTCCTGCTTCTCCCTTACAGGCTATAGCGGTGGCGGTAAGAAAATGATTGCCGAATACGAGGAAGAGCCGGATGAACTTCTTGGCGCACCACGTCAATACGGTCTTACTCAGAATCACAAGCATTTAAAGGAAATGGTTAAGATTTCAGGACTTCAGAATGCTCCTGCCTTCTGCCCCATTGTTTCAAGCTTTTATTCGGGTATGGAGGTAACTGTTCCCGTATTTAAAAGTGATTTGAAAAACGGCTTTAATATAGAAAAAATTAAAGAAATTTATAATAATAAATACAACGGACCTTTGGTTAAATATGAAGAGAGCTTAAATGAAGAGGGATTCATTTCTGCAGGACTTCTTTCAGGTAAGGACAGTATGATTATTTCCGTGTTCGGAAATGAGGACAGAATTATTCTTACTGCAAGATATGATAATCTGGGAAAAGGTGCATCAGGTGCGGCAGTTGAATGCCTTAACATTGTTCTCGGAAATGACGATACAAAGGGTTTGGAGATATAATTATGGAACTCATTAACGGCGGTATTTGTGCCGCAAAGGGCTTTACTGCAGGCGGTATTCATTGCGGTATCAGAAAAAATAAAACAAAGCGTGACCTTGCTTTAATTTTCAGTGAAAAGAAAGCCAGCGCAGCGGCAGTATATACAACTAACCTTGTTAAAGGTGCCCCCTTGGCAGTAACAAAAATGCATCTTATGGATGGCAAGGCTCAGGCAGTTATCTGCAACAGCGGAAATGCTAATACTTGTAATGCTGACGGTATAGAGGTGGCTCAGAAAATGGCAGAGCTTACTGCTGAAGAGCTTGGCATTAATAAAGAGGATATTGTTGTTGCTTCAACAGGTGTTATTGGCCAACCTCTTGATATTACGCCCATTAAAGAGGGGCTTCCTGCACTTAAAAATGCTCTCGGTGATAATAACAGTGCCGAGGCTGCAGAGGGTATCATGACAACCGATACCGTGAAAAAAGAGGTTGCAGTTTCCTTTGAAATCGGCGGTGTTACTTGCAAAATCGGCGGTATTGCAAAGGGGAGCGGTATGATTCATCCCAATATGGCAACAATGCTCGTTTTCATTACAAGTGATGTAGCTATTGCTCCCGAAATGCTTCAGAAAGCACTTTCTTCTGATATTCAGAATACATTTAATATGGTCAGCGTTGACGGTGATACCTCAACAAACGATATGGTTTGCGTTCTTGCAAACGGTATGGCAGGTAATAAAGAAATCACCGAAGAGGGTGAGGCTTTTGATACCTTTATGAAAGCTCTCAACACAGTAACTGTTCACCTTTGCAGAATGATTGCAGGTGATGGTGAAGGTGCAACAAAGCTTCTTGAGTGCAGAGTAACAGGCGCAAGTGATGAAAAAATAGCAAAAACAGTTGCAAAGAGTGTTATTTGCTCTTCTCTTACAAAGGCGGCAATGTTTGGTGCAGATGCTAACTGGGGCAGAGTTCTTTGTGCAATAGGCTACAGCGGTGCTGATGTGGATGTTACAAAGGTTGATGTATCTTTTGAATCAGCTAAGGGCACAATCCCCGTTTGTAAGGATGGTTCGGGAATTGAGTTTTCCGAAGAGAAAGCAAAAGAAATTCTTCTTGAAAAAGAAATCATTATAAATGTTGGTCTTAATTCAGGTGAAGCTTCTTCAACAGCCTGGGGTTGCGACCTTACTTATGAATATGTAAAAATCAACGGCGATTACAGGACGTGAGAAAATGGAAAATTTGAATATTACAAATCTTCAGCGTGCAGAGGTTATCACTCAGGCACTTCCCTATATTCAGAAATATCATAACAAAATTATTGTTGTTAAATACGGCGGGAATGCAATGATAAGCGAAGAGCTTAAGCTTCAGGTTATGGAAGATTTGGTTCTTTTGTGGCTTATCGGTGTTAAGCCTGTTCTCGTTCACGGTGGCGGTCCCGAGATTTCGGATATGCTTAAAAAGGTGGGCAAGAAAAGTGAATTTGTTGACGGTCTTCGTGTTACGGATAAGGAAACTGCGGAAATTGTTCAGATGGTTCTTGCAGGTAAAATCAACAAACAGCTTGTTAATCTTTTAGGTGAATTCGGCGGTAATGCAGTTGGTATTTCAGGTATTGACGGTCACCTTATTGAAGCAAAGGTTAAGGACGAAAGATTGGGCTTTGTTGGTGAAATTACCAATGTAAATGTTCAGCCTATTCTCGACCTTATTGAGAAAGAGTATATTCCCGTTGTTTCAACAGTAGGTTGCGATAAGGATGGGAATGTTTATAACATTAATGCAGATACTGCTGCTTCCTATATTGCAGGAGCAATGAAAGCGGAAAGACTTATTACAATGACCGATATTCCCGGTATTTTAAGAGATGTTAACGACCCTGATTCAATTATTAAAAGAGTTACTACTGAAGAAGCACGTCAGTTATTTGCAGACGGTGTTATTTCAGGCGGTATGATTCCCAAGGTTGAATGCTGTATTGAAGCAATTGAAAAGGGCGTAAGAAGAGTAACAATTCTTGATGGCAGAGTGCCTCACGCACTTCTTCTTGAGCTTCTTACCGATGAGGGTGCAGGTACATTAGTTAAAGGTGTAGAGTAATGAATATAAAAGAACTTGATAAAAATTATGTTGCCAATACCTATGCCCGTTTTCCGATTGAGTTGGTTTCGGGTAAGGGTAGTAAGCTCTATGACAGCGACGGCAAAGAATATATTGATATGGGTACGGGCATCGGTGTAAGTGCCTTTGGTGTTGGTGATGAAGAATGGGTTAAGGCTGTAACAGAACAGCTCACAACTCTTCAGCATACATCAAACTTATACTATACTGCACCTTGTGCTCGTCTTGCAGAGCTTCTTTGCACTAAAACAGGTGCAAAAAAGGTTTTCTTTTCAAACTCAGGCGCAGAAGCAAATGAATGTGCAATAAAGGCGGCAAGAAAATATGCTGCAGAGAAAAAGGGTGCGGATTTCTATAAAATCATAACCCTTAATAACAGCTTCCACGGCAGAACAATAACAACCCTTGCCGCAACAGGTCAGGAAAGCTTTCATAAAGATTTTCTTCCTCTTACAGAAGGCTTTCTTTATGCAGATGCAGGGGATTTGGAGACAGTTGAAAAATATATAAAAGAAGAAAAAGTTGCCGCAATTATGTTTGAAACAGTTCAGGGTGAGGGTGGAGTTGTTCCGCTTTCAAAGGATTTTGTTTCAGGTCTTGCAAAATTGGCTGAAGAAAATGATGTTCTTCTTGTTGTTGACGAGGTGCAGACCGGTAACGGCAGAACGGGTGCTCTTTACGGTTATATGAAATATGGTATCAATCCCGACATTGTTTCAACTGCAAAGGGTATCGGCGGTGGTCTTCCTTTAGGAGCTACAATGCTTTTCGAGAAAACTGAAAATGTTTATACTCCCGGCTCTCACGGTTCAACCTTCGGTGGTAATCCCGTTTCCTGCGCAGGTGCAATAAGCATTATTGAAAGGCTCGATGAGGCTTTTCTTTCTGAGGTTGAAAAGAAAAGTCAATATATTATTGAAACACTTTCCGGTTGTGAGGGTGTAAAAAGCATCAGTGGTTTAGGTCTTATGCTTGGAATTGAAACGGAAAAGGATGTAAATGAGGTTCTTTCCTATTGTCAGCAGAACGGTGTTCTTCCTATTAAAGCAAAGAATAAATTAAGACTTTTACCGCCTTTGAATATTTCTTTTGAAGACTTGGAAAAGGCAATAAACATTATTAAAAAAGCTTGTGAGGTATAAAAATGAATTTAAAAGGCAGAGATTTTTTAAAGCTTCTTGATTATACAAGTGAGGAAATGGAATACCTTATAAATCTTGCGGCAGACCTTAAAAAGAAAAAGAAAAACGGTATCCCCCACGATACTCTTAAGGGTAAAAATATTGCTCTTATATTTGAAAAAACAAGCACAAGAACCCGTTGTAGCTTTGAGGTTGCTGCAAGGGATCTGGGTATGGGGGTTACATACCTTGACCCCAACGCTTCTCAGATAGGCAGAAAAGAGAGCATTGCAGATACCGCTCGCGTTCTCAGCTCTATTTATGACGGAATTGAATACCGCGGTTACGGTCAGGAAATTGTTGAAGAGCTTGCAAAGTATTCCAAGGTTCCCGTTTGGAATGGCCTTACAAATGAATTCCACCCCACACAGATTCTTGCAGACTTTCTTACAATTAAAGAAAAATTCGGCAAGCTTAAAGGCATAAATTTTGTTTATATGGGCGATGCGAGATATAATATGGGTAACTCACTTATGGTTGGTTGCGCTATTATGGGTCTTAATTTCACCGCTTGTGCTCCCGAAAAATATTTTCCCGACAGCGCTCTTGTTGATGAATGTAAAAAGCTTGCAAAGAAAAGCGGTGCAACCCTCAAATTTGAGGTTGACCCAATGAAAGCTACAAAGAATGCTGATGTTATTTATACTGATGTCTGGGTTTCAATGGGTGAGCCGGAGCTTGTCTGGGCAGAAAGAATTAACGAGCTTTCACCATATCAGGTTAATGCAGAGTTAATGAAAAATGCAGGTGACAATGCAATATTTATGCATTGCCTCCCTGCATATCACGATAAGAAAACCGAAATCGGTAAAAGAATGTGTGAAAAATTCAACCGCTCCGCTATGGAAGTTACAGATGAAGTTTTTGAAAGTGAACAGTCTGTTGTTTTCCAGGAAGCTGAAAACAGAATGCACACTATTAAAGCGGTTATGTATGCAACTCTTTAATCGGTTGTTCTTTATCAATTATCTCAAGAAAATCATATTGAGAAAAGTGATTTTTCAGGTTATTAATAAAAAAATCAGATGCACCGTAGTTTACAACAGCTATGGTGCATTGCTTTTGTATTCCTAAAAAACAGCAGATTTCCCAAAGGTTTGTTATTCTGTCATAAATCTCGTTTTCGTCACAATTCAAAGGGATTGAAAGAACAACGCTGCTTCCTTTCCACACCATAAGCTTAAATATTATTGAAAATAGAATAAAAACAACGCCAACTACTGCTAAAAATAAAGCAACAATGTCTGATAACATAAAAATATACCTCCTGCAATATTTTATGCAGGAGGTATAAATATTGTTAATTCAAATTACTGAATATCAAATGCCATAACAGCCTTTGACCAATCTTCTGTTGTAAGGAATCTGCCGTTTCTGAAGTCTCTTGCATAGAAGATAACCTGAGAATCTGTAACCTCAACGAAAAGACCTGTGCCGGGGTTGTTGTAAACGCCGTCCTTGTTATCAATACCAACTGAGGGAACGTTAACGCCCTGAACATTGTTTTCTTCGCTGATTGTCTGGTAAGTGTATTTACCGAAGCCTGTGTGAAGGTGACCTGTTAAGAAGAAAACGTTTTCATATTTTGTGATAACATCATAAATATCATTGCTGTGTTCGCCGATGCTACCGGTGTAATCATAATCGTCTTTTCTCTCATAAGTAGGAAGAGTTTCATCACCTGCACCACTGTTTGCAGAGCCCCATGTGTTAGGAAGACCGTGAGATTCAGCTAATGACTGATGGCAAAGAACGAAAACAGGCTTGCCGTCTTTGGTTGCTTCCTTAAGCTCAATATTGAGCCACTGAAGCTGCTCTCTTGAAATATGAGCTTCTTCAAACTCCATTTTATCAGATGCAATTGAAAGGAATGTGTAGCCATTAACTTCGTATTTGAAGTAAACATTATCCTTTGCGTTTTCTTCATCGTTAAGACCATTCATAAAGTTAAGGAAACGCGCTTTTGACTGTTCAAAATCACGAAGACGGATATCATGGTTACCTGTGCACATAATGAAGTTGTTAACATTGTAGCCTGAAATATGACCTGTGATTCTGTCATATTCTTCCTGCATACCGTTTTCAGCAATGTCGCCTACAATAAGGAATGCATCAAGCTCAATGTCTGAATTCATCATATCTTCAGAGAAAGAGATAAGATTTGCTTCACGTTCAGGCATATAGTCACAAACCTGAGTGTCACCTGTTAAAACGAAGTCGATGTTTACATCATCAGAGAAATTTCTGAGGAGGTCGCTTGTTGCGGGAGTTGTAACGCCACCGAACACCATAATAATGGACAAGAGGATTGAGGCAATTTCCTGGAATAAATTGATAATTGCTTGCATAGTTACCCTACCTTTTTTTATTTTATTTTATTCGTGGTAATTATATCACTTAAAATTTGTTTCGTCAATGATAAAATGTAATAGTTTGGTAAAAAATGAAATGATATATTGTTGAAAAATATATAATGTTATGTTATTATAAACATATCTATGCAGGAAAATTTTAAAAATTTGGAGTATATTATGGAAAGATTATTAACAAGATGGGGCAAAACTCTCAATAAGGAATTACCCCTAAACGATTATCCCAGACCCCAGATGAAACGCGACAGCTTCATTAACCTTAACGGCGAATGGAACTATGCAATTCTTGATGAATTTAAAAAATTCAACGGCTATCAGGGTAAGATTACTGTACCATTCAGCCCCGAATGTATTTTGAGCGGTGTTGAAAAAATGGTTCAACCCACTGATGTTCTTTATTATCAGAAAACCTTCAATTTCAAAAGAACCAACCATCGCGTGCTTCTTCATTTCGGTGCAGTTGATTATAAATGCACGGTAACTCTTAATAACAGTGTTGTTGGTGAGCATAAGGGTGGGTATCTTCCCTTTACTTTCGATGTTACAACCCTCATTCTTGATGGTGAAAATGATTTAAGGCTTACCGTAACCGACCCCACAACCGATGGTCATCAGGCAAGAGGCAAGCAGACCTTCAAGCGCGGCGGTATCTGGTACACACCTCAGTCAGGCATCTGGCAGACAGTATGGCTTGAAGAGGTTTGCGAGGGTTATATTGAAAATATCAAGCTTACTCCCGATATTGATAATGATGAAATTAATATCGAAATTAAATATAACGGCAAGCCCGAGGATGAAATGGCAGCGGTTGTTATGGATAAGGGCGAGGTAAAAGGTGCAGTTAAGCTTGTTGACGGCAAAGGTACAATAAAGCTTTCTGATTACGAGCTCTGGAGTCCTGAAAACCCATATCTTTATGACCTTAAGATTGCTGCAGGTAATGACAGAATTGACAGCTATTTCGGTATGAGAAAATACAGCGTAGGTAAGGATGCAGAGGGTGTTTCCAGACTTATGCTTAATAATAAGCCCTATTTCTATAATGGTCTTCTTGACCAGGGCTATTGGAGTGACGGTATGTACACCGCTCCCTCCGATGAAGCTCTTATTTACGATATTCAGACAATGAAGGATTTGGGCTTCAATACCTTGAGAAAGCATATCAAAATCGAGCCTTTGCGTTGGTACTATCATTGCGACAGACTTGGTATGATTGTTTGGCAGGATATGATTAACGGTGGCGGTGCATATAACTTTATGGCAATCGGCACTGCACCTGCATTTTCAATGATTTTCAATAATAAGCACGTAGGTAAGGTTTCTGACGGACCCAAGCACTACAGATATTTTGCCCGTCAGGATGAAGAGGGCAGAAAGGAATTCTACGAGGATTCCGAAAAAATGATTGAGCTTCTTTATAATGTTACCTCCCTTGCTCTCTGGACTCCTATGAACGAGGGTTGGGGTCAGTTTGACAGCGTTAAGGCTTGTGCATTCTATAAAGAAAAGGACCCCACACGCCTTGTTGACCATGCAAGCGGCTGGGTTGACCATGGTGCAGGTGATGTGAACAGCTTCCATATTTATTTCACACCCTTCCTTTTCCCCAAATATAACAAAAACGATGAACGTCCCATTGCTCTTACAGAGTTCGGCGGATATTCAATGCAGTTTAAAGACCATAGCTTTAATAAGGATAAATTCTTCGGTTACAGAAAATATTTTAATCAGGAAAGCTTTGATAAGGCAATCAAAAATCTTTACGAAAACCGTATTTACAACTGTATGGTAAACAAAGGTCTTTCTGCAATTATTTATACAGAGGTAAGTGATGTTGAAGATGAATGCAACGGTCTTCTTACCTATGACCGTGAGGTTATCAAAATAACTCCCGAGGTTATGAAGGAAGCAAATGCAAAATTAAAGTATTAAAGGTTGTGTCAAATTGGAAAAATTCAAAATAGGTGAGTTTAACCAAAGAATAACAGAATATTTTGAGCTTGCAGGAAAAATCTCTTCAATTGCAGCAGCACCCAACGGAGAAATTTATGCTTGCTCGGAAAACGGACTTTGCCGTTTTAAAGATGGTGAATGGCACAAGCTTTTTTCCGACGGAGTTTTCTCTAAGGTTTATTGCGATAAAAGGGGGAGAGCTTTTGCATCACTTAATGAAACCCTTTATGAAATAACCGGTGACGGTGCAAATAAGGTTGCCGAATTTGAGTTTCCTATTGTTGATTTATGTGGTGAGAACGAGCTTTATGTTCTCACAAAGCACTCTCTCCATGTTGAGCAGGGCGAAGGCTTTTTCACTCTTCAGAAAATGGATCAGGATGAGCTTTCCCTTGCTGTGCAGGGTGAAAAGCTTTGCGTTGCAAGCAAAACCTGCTTGCAGAGAATGGAGGGCAAACGCAGAACCTGGCGTTGCATTTTTCCCGCATATTCCACAATGCCCGAAATACATATAAATGTTATTTCCTTCGATAAAACCGGATATCTTCTTGTTGGTGCAGATGAAGGTCTTTTCATTTATGACTATAAAAGCGGTTGGTACGGAAAAAATGAAATTTCTGTTTTGCCAAACGAAAGCATTTATTCAATCTGCGTTTGTGATGATGGCAGCTTCCTTTTGGGAACGGATGCAGGTGCGGTGCATATTAAGAACGGAATTGCAAAGTATTTGCCTGCAACCCGTTATGCTTTTGATACAAGGGTAACGGCACTTGCTTCTCTTGGCGGTGTTCTTTATACAGCTTCCAAGGGCGGTATTGTAAAAATAAGCGAAAAGCTTATGACAATGGAGGATAAATCAAAATTCCTTTTTGAGCTTACTGAGAAAAATTTCCCCAGAAAACAGGGCTATGTTACCTGGGTAAAATCTCTTGATGGCAAAGACTGTTCACATCCTACCGATAATGACGGACTATGGACACAGTCCTATCTTGCAGGTCTTGCAATGTGGTATGCAGTTACAAAGGATGAAGAGGTGCTCAAGGCTGCAAGAAGAACAAAGGATGCAATGCTTTTCCTTACAAGAGCTCCTGAAATCAAGGGCTTTACTGCCCGTGCCGTGCGTTTCCCTGATGAAGAGGAATGGGGAAAAAACCTTGAATCAGACAACCCCGGCTGTGAATGGCACCGTTCTTCCGACGGTAGCTATGAATGGCTCGGTGAAACCTCCAGTGACGAAATGACCGGTCATTATGCAGGCTTCTATCTCTACTATGATTTATGTGCAACAGAGGAAGAAAAGGCAGAAATCTGCGAAGCAGTTTGCAATATTACAGACCATATTTTAGATAACGACGGATATCTTATTGATAAGGACGGCAAGCCAACATCGTGGGCATGTTGGAATGAAAGTGCACTTAATTTGGATAATGCTTGGATGTGGGAAAAGGGCGTTAATTCCCTTGAAATGCTCAATTTCCTTAAAATTTCTTACCATATGTCAGGTAATGAAAGATATAATAAGAAATATCAGAGCCTTATAAAAGACCATCATTTCCTTATTAATGCTGCTTACCATAAAAAAGCAGACGGCCATTCCTGCCATATTGACGATAATCTTGCAATGCTCAACACTCTTTCATATCTCCTTGTTGAAAAAGACCCTGCAATCCGTCAGTATCTTCTTATGGGACTTGCTTCCCATTACGAATATGAAAAGATAGAGGGTAACCCTTATTATGCCTTTATTTACAAGGGCTTTACAGGTGCTCCCTGTGATGTTGATACTTGCGTTAAGGCTCTTAAGGACTATCCTTGCGATATGAAAAACCGAAAAATGTATAACAGCAATCGCCGAAATATTGAAATGGACTATGAGCCTCTTCAATGGTACGAGGAACCCCATATAAAAGTGCCTTTCGCATGGGATGAAAGACCATTTGCAACCTTGGGTCTCAGACCCTTTAAGGTTGACGGAGGAAACGGAACAACCTATGAAAACGGAATGTCCTTTATTTTCATTTATTGGTTAGGCAGATTTTTAGGAATTATTGAATAAAGCGGGTAAAGAATATGTCATTAAAAACTTTTATTGTTAAATGGGAAGCACAGTTAAAGGCTGTTAACCCAAAATATGATGTTCAGTATGAGGTTTCAAAGGATGAACCTATTACATTTAAGGACAGTGAAAATGTAAGACTTTCTTTTGCAACAATCGCTGATACTCATCTTGTTGATAACGAAATTGCGGAAAAAAACCTCGCCAATGTTTTCGAGGATATCGGTAATTCAAAAGAAAAATTTGATGCTTTCCTTATGGCAGGGGATATTGCCGAATATGGCTTGAAAAAGGAATATAACAGATTTTTCAGAGTTACAGATAAGCAAAAGGTTGTTCCAAATGTTTTTCTTACAATGGGTAATCACGATGTCCGCTTTTTCTACGGCAAAAACCAGAAAATCATAATGGACAAGGTGAATGAATACCTTAAAATCAATACCAATGGCAAAAGCTATTATTCATACGATATAAATGGCTATACATTTATTGTTATCGGTACTGAAAAGCGAGTTCTCGAAAAAGCACATATCACACAGGCGCAGATTGATTTTCTTGATAAAGAGCTTAAAAGAGGAACAAAGGACGGCAAACCTGTTTTCGTAATGTGCCATCAGGCATTTCTTGAAACCCACGGTCTTCCTGAGGTATGGAAAACAGGAGATATGGGTGAGCAGTCCGACCAAGTGAGAGCAGTTATGGAGAAATATAAAAACGTTATCTTCATAAACGGACACCTTCACGGCGGTATTTATGAAAAAACATTTGAATGGCTCAACAAAGAAAACAATGTTTGTTCTTTGAGTGTTCCCGGTTACAGAAAAGAAAACAACTTCGGCATCAAGCCCTGTGGTATGGGTTATTATGCAGAGGTTTACGATAACAAAATCGTTTTCGTTGCCCGTAATTTTATGAAGGGTGAATACATAAAAGGCGATTGTGAGTTTGTGGATTTTTCTATAGATTTAATATGATTTGGAGATAAAAATGAGTTTTAAAGAATTTTTAAAAACTACGTTGAATAAACCGCTTCCCGAGGATGAGGTAAAGTATTTCGGACTCAGAAGCAGAGTTTCGGGATATATTCTTACAAAAGCCCAGCAGAATTCTCCCACCTGCGGGTATAACTATGAAGCTGATATAACAAAATTATGGGACGAATTTCAAAAATTGAAAGAAAATTGCGGTTACGAGCTTTCTTTCAACACCCTTATGATGAAAATTCTTACAGAAGGTCTTAAAGCCGCACCGAAGCTTAATTCGCATATTGAATTTAATACAACTACATCCTGCGGTACTCTTATAATGAAAAAGCATATTGATATTGCTATGCCTGTTTTGTTGGATAATGGCGAAACCTTCCCTATTAAAGTAAGAGAAACAGAAAATAAAACATTAAGAGAGCTTTCCGACCAGATAGCAGAGCTTTTCCAAAGACTGAAAACAACAGATTTGGATAAGGTTATGTTTGATGTTGTTACCCAGAGAACAATCGGTCTTCTTTTGAAAGGTGATATCAAAGCCACAATTGCCCAGACTTTTACGGGCTATGTTGGTAAGCACAAGGTTGCAAAGCTTGACGGACGTTTGAAGCCTGCTCCCCGTGATGGTTCAATGCTTCTTATTGAAGAACTTAACGAAGGCTCTGTTTGTATGACAAACTGGGGCGTTTTGTATGACGGCTTAAACGGAAATGTAACATATACACCTCTTCTTTATCCTCAGGTTTTCCTTTTTGCGATGGGTGTTGTTAAGGATACTGATTATGCATTCAGAAACGAAAAGGGCGAGGTTGATATTGCAACTAAAAAGACCTTACCCATAACCCTTATGTTTGACCACAGAATCGGAGCATTCAAGGATGTAATGCCCTTTATACAAAAGCTTGATGAGATATTCCAAAATCCCGAAATTATAAACGAATGGTAAAGAAAAAAGAGGCTGTAAAAAAACTCGCGTTTTTTTACAGCCTCTTTTCAGGGGATAGGAAAAAAAGATGCAGAACGGACAAACTGAGTAAAATCAAGGCTTCAGACTTGATTTTGCTTGCCCGAAGGCGTACAAAGGTACGTCGAGTGGCGAAGTTTGTTCGTAGTATAAAACATAATTTTTTCATCAATTATATGTTTTTTTATATTTTTTAAGGGGTTCTACAGGCTTTATTCACCTGCAGAACCCCTTACTATAGCTGGTTTTATACGGTCTGCGCTTTTTTTACATCCCCTTTTTTAGTTGTTCGATATCGAAAAACTAAAAGTATTGCAGATTTTATCCTCCCTTTTTTCGATTGGGAAAAAGGGAGGGGGACCGCCCTTGGATATCTTTAGTGCGTAAATTAGTTTATTTCGTGTTATTAGGTGTTTGTATAAATAAAGTTTATTCGGGGTGGTGGAGGGTCCGCATCAAGTTTGTTTTAATAATAATCAAAACACAAAACACCACAACACCAAGAATTATTCCGCCAAAATCAACAATCCAATCAGTGAACTGACAAGCTCGTCCGGGAACAAAAATCTGATGTATTTCATCGGTTAAGGCATAAGCTGCAGAAAGAATTATGCTGAAAAAAGGCTTTGGTGTGTTCTTAATTGCGAAAAACAAATTGGAAACCAAAAGACCTAAGCCTGCAAACTCGCAGAAATGTGCTAAGGTTCTCACTATGCTTTCTTCGACGGGATGACCAACTAAAGCGGTAACAAGCCTTGTAAAAAATCCGCTTGTTGCAGAAGAGTCTTCCCCGTTTTGTGCTGAAAGGCAGAAAATTGTGATTAAAACTGCCAAAACAGCTATTGCAGAAATTGCTATATAAATTTTTCGTCCTGTTGAATATTTCATTTTAACCTCATTTGTTTTTGGATAAGTAATCTTTGCAAACATCCTTAAGGCAACATTCGTTGCATTTTGGTCTTCTTGCTATGCAGATTGCTCTCCCGTGAAGAACAATTCTGTGACAGAAATCATTGCTCTCATCCGGTGGTAATATCTTTTTTAACTGCAGCTCAACATTTTTAGGGTCCTTAGAATCTGTTAACCCTAAAAGGTTTGTTATTCTTATAACATGGGTATCTGCAACAACCGCAGGCTTTTTATAAACATCGCCAACAATAAGGTTAGCGGTTTTTCTGCCAACTCCGGGTAGTTTGGTTAGTTCTTCAATGGTATCAGGAAGAACTCCATTATAAATATCTCTTACATCTTTAGCCATTCCAACTAAATCTTTGGCTTTAGCCCTGTAAAAACCACAGGAGTGAATAAGCTTTTCAACATCAGTGATTTCTGCCTCGGCAAGCTCGTTTTCAGAAGGATATTTTTGAAATAAAGCAGGAGTTACAAGATTAACTCTTGCATCTGTGCACTGAGCAGAAAGGCGGGTTGCAACAAGAAGCTGAAAGGGGGTTTCAGCATTAAGCTGGCAAATTGCCTCGGGGTAATCAAGCTTCAATAATTCGCAGATTTTTAAAGCCCGTTCTTTTTTAGTCATAGCAGATTCCACCTCTCAAAATAAAGAATGCATATATTTTAGCATTTATTTATAAAAGTGTAAAGTGCAAAAGGCAAAGCGCAAAGTGTCGGGGCGCAAAAATGCGCCAAAAGAGTATATGTATTTACTGCGAAGCTTCATTCCGCACTCCGCACTCCTCATTCCTCATTTTATTTCTACACCCTTATAATAATGCTTCAGAATCTCCTCGTATGTACTCCCTTGCCGTGCCATAAAATCTGCACCGTATTGGCTCATTCCAACTCCGTGACCATAGCCCGTAACATTAAATGTAACAGTTTTTTCCGCAAGCTTTATGTTGAAAACGGGGCTTTTTAAAGAAAAGGCTTTTCGAATTTCTTCACCGGTAAATTCTTTTTTGTTAAGGGTTATTTTTAAAACTGTTCCTGCTTTCGATGTTTCCTTAATTTTAATTATATTTTTCAGGCTTTTTATATTTTTGGTTTCGGTTAAGTCCGTTGCAATTTCAATGAAATCATCTTTTTCAAAAACAACAACGGAAGAGTATTGTGGTGAAAGATTATCTCCGTTGCTTTTTACGCTTGTAAGATAGGGGACTTTTTCACCCCATATATTTTCTGCATTTTCTGTTTTGCCGCTGCAAATTGCATGAAAAGCTGCAACGCAAAGCTCATCGTTATAATAAATGGCAAGGTTTTCAACGGATTTTACAATGGTTTCAAGCTTGCTTTCGTATTTCTCGAAAGCATCACCCCATTTTTCCTTGCGTTGCTCTTTGTTTAAATACCCCTGGTGAATACTGCTGTCATCACTGATGTGATATGTTGCACCGCTTTCGGAATTGTTTTTTAGTCGCAAAGCATTGGTGTAACAAGCAATTGCCTGAGCCTTAAGGGCTTCTTCGTGGTATGAAAGTGGCATTTCCGCCGCAACGCTACCGCAAACATACTCAAAAAAATCAATTTCAATATTTTCTTGGTTAACAGAACGAAAAACGGTTAAAGTATCGTTTTTTTCTGTTTGTTGGTTTGTGCTTGTCTGCGGAATAAAAGTGCTTTCTGCAACTGAAAGATTTTCTTTTAAAAGAGCAACAGGCAAAATAATGATAACAATGGCGGAAAGAAGAATAAGTGTTAAAAACTTTTTCATAAAAATTTAACCATTCCTTTGTTTTGATATTATTGACAATAAAGCCAATATGTTATAAAATAATATGAATTATTATTTAAAAGTATGATTAGAGTTGTATGAAAAGGAGTGAGATGTTTGCCAACATATATTGAACCTATAAAAAGTGCCGATTTAAAATCACTTTGCGACGAGCTTAAAGAATCAAGTGCTATGCCTCAGGAATATTTTGACAGATTTGAGGTTAAAAGAGGCTTAAGAAACCGTGACGGCAGCGGTGTTATGGCAGGTCTTACAAAAGTTTGCTCCGTTGAGGGCTATTACATAGAAGATGGCGAAAGAAGACCCATTGAGGGTAAACTCAAATACAGAGGTCTGGACATTAACCAGATTGTTGATGCTTGTGTTGCAGAAAATCGTTTCGGTTATGAGGAGGTTGCGTGGCTTCTTCTTTTCGGCAGTCTTCCTACAAAAAATCAATTGAAGTTATTCAATAAGGTTCTTGGGGAATGCCGAGAGCTTCCCGAGGATTTCATTGAAGATATGATTATGAAAGCACCCTCGCCCAATATTATGAATAAATTGGAGCGTTCCGTTCTTTCTCTTTATTCTTACGACAGCAATCCCGATGATATTTCAATTGAGAATGTGCTTCGTCAGAGCATTCAGCTTATAGCACAGCTTCCTATGATTATGACCTATGCTTATCAGGTTAAGAGAAGGCATTATCTCAAAAAAAGTATGTATCTTCACCCTGTAAAAGAAGGGCTTACAACTGCAGAAACTGTTCTTTACACAACCCGTTCCGACAGAAAGTTTACCGATGAGGAAGCAAAGCTTCTTGACCTTTGCCTGATGCTCCACGCAGAGCACGGTGGTGGTAACAACTCTGCTTTTGCAACAAGGGTTCTTACCTCCAGCGGAACAGATACATATTCTGCAATTTCTGCCGGTATCGGCTCTCTTAAGGGTCCCCGTCACGGCGGCGCAAACCTTAAGGTTGCTGAAATGATGAAATATCTTAAAGAGGATGTTGCAGATATTACCGATGAAGGTCAGATTGCAGATTTCCTCAGAAAGATTATCAACCGTGAGGCAGGGGATAAGAGTGGTCTTGTTTACGGTATGGGTCATGCAGTTTACACACTTTCTGATCCAAGGCAGGTTATTCTCAAGCGTGAAGCAAGAAAAATCGCTGAAGAAAAGGGTTACGGTGCAGATTTCAAAGCTCTTGAGCTTATTGAAAAGCTTACTCCCGAAATTTTCGCAAGCGAGAAAAACAACAACAAAAAGATTTGTGCTAATGTTGATATGTATTCAGGGCTTATATATGAAATGCTCGGTATTCCAATGGATTTATATACACCTCTTTTTGCGGTTGCCCGTGTTGCAGGTTGGTCTGCTCACAGAATCGAAGAGCTTATAACAGGAAACAGAGTTATAAGACCTGCTTATAAGAATGTTGCAGTTCCCAAGGATTATGCACCGATTGATGAAAGAGTTTCAAATTTTAAGCGTCAAACAAAATATATCCCTCTTGAGGAGAGATAATAAGACGGTAATCGAAAGGATTGTAAAGAAATGAATAAAATCAAAGGCTCTTCAAGTGCCATAAAAATGAAATATCTGCTTTTCGTTTTTGCGGCGGCAGTATTGGTTGCATTACCAACAAGAGTATATCAG
>SVOP01000026.1 GCA_015066325.1 Oscillospiraceae bacterium | reverse complement strand
TCTTTGCCTCATCGTGACGAAGAAAACCGCCATCTAATTTATGCCAAAGCTCGCTACCGAAAACCTCTTTCATAAGCACATCGTGATATTCTTCGGAAAAATATGTAGTGATGGTCTTTTTTGAGTTATAATCAATAAGAACTCCGCCCATATCAAAAACGATATTTTTTATCAAAATACAACCACCTGCTCTTTTATCCTTTTTATTATACCATTTATTAAAAAAAATTCAATATTTATTGAAAAAATCAAGAATTTCCCTTTAAATTTTTCATAAATATGTTATACTGTGATAGTAATACTTATATAAAGGGTGATTTTATGAAAGTAAATATTTTTAAAACTGCTGAGGAAATCGGCGTTGCGGTAGCAAGAATTTTTGTTGATGAGGTTAAAAACAATCCCAATTGTGTTTTAGGTCTTGCAACAGGCGCTTCACCTATTCCTACATACGATAACATTAAAAAATTGCACAAGGAAGAAAATGTTTCTTTTAAAGGTGTTAAAACCTACAATCTTGATGAATACTGTGACCTTCCGAAGTCTGACAAAAACAGTTATTATACCTTTATGCATGAGCAGCTTTTCAACGGTCTTGATATTCTCGAAGAGAACGTTCATTTCCTTGATGGTAATGCTGTTGACAGCGAAGCTGAATGCAAAAGATATGATAACGAAATTAATGAAGCCGGCGGAATTGATATTCAGCTTTTAGGTATCGGCAATAATGCTCACATTGGCTTCAACGAACCCGCAGAAAGCTTTACTGATGGTTCTTTCAAGGTTAAGCTTACCGACAGCACAATTGAAGCAAACAAAATCTACTTTGATGAAAACCCTATGCCCCATTATGCTCTTACAATGGGTGTTAAACAGATTATGGCTGCGAAGAAAATAATTCTTATTGCAACAGGTCCTAAGAAAGCTGAAGCAATCAAAAATATGGTTAAAGGCGAGGTTACTCCCCTTGTTCCTGCTTCTGTTCTTCAGGAGCATGATGATGTTCTTATTTTCCTCGATGAAGCTGCTGCTTCTCTTCTTTAATTGAATTTTAAAGCCCTCACCTTGCACGAAGTAAGGTGAGGGTTTATTATTTTATTTCAATTGTATAAAATTTATTATCGTTAGTTTCATAACATTCCAAGGTAATAAAATAACCGTCTATGTTCTTTTTTATATAATAACACTCTCGCTCTTTATCATAATTATCTAAAACAATACTATCTTCAAAAGAGGAGAAAAAAGAATATACAACACATGGCAAAAAAGAATTTGTTAACGAAATTCTTTCGCCGTTAAAAACCATATCCTTGTAGGTTATTTTATAAATCTTTTCAGTTAAACAGATATATGCACCACTCATCAAATCTTTTTCATTGTCAAAATTCATTTCAAGCTTTGAATTATTCAATACAATGGTAGTGTCATAAATATGTTCATTAAAAGAAATCTGCACCCTTTGAGGTGTTGAAAAATTGACTTCCGAAAAGCCTTGCAGTAAATTTCCGGAAATTTTGCAAGAGTTTAAAGTAATGCAAAATAAAATCAAAAAAAATAAACAAAGGCTTTGATTTTTAAGCACCTTCATTCTCAACAAGAGAATAAACCTTTCCTAAAGCTTTGGCACAATCAGAAGGCAAAATTGAATATTCAGACATTTCTTTTTTTAATATATCTGCACTCATACCATGAACAAACGCACCAAGCACAGCAGAGTGAAACAAATCACTGTTCATAGCAGGAGTAAGACCTGCAATTATACCCGAAAGCAAATCCCCTGCTCCGCCTTTGGAAAGTCCTGTATTGCCTGTTTTATTAACATAAACACAATCAGCACCGGAATTACAAATTAATGTTTCGTGACCCTTGAGAAGAACATTTACTTTATATGTTTTACAAAAATCTACGATAATTTCTTCTCTGTTATCTTCAACATCTGAAACACTCAAACCACAAAGACGGGACATTTCGCCCGGGTGAGGTGTTAAAAGAATTTCACATTTTTTATTTAGTAAAATATGATTAAATTCCGAAAGGCAATTAAGTGCATCAGCATCAATTATCAATGGTTTTTCGTTTTTTATTACAAGTGCTTTAACAAGCTCTTTTATAGAATCGCTTGTACCAAGACCGCAACCAACCATAACAACATCGCTTTCTTTGCAAGCGTTCAAAAGCGTGTTTATGCTATCAAAGCTGATGCAACCGTTCCTATTGGTTGAAACAGGAAGAAATAAGTTTTCAGTAAGCCGTGAGGTAAGTGATGTATAAAGGCAGTCCGGGAAAGCAAGAGTTACAAGCCCCGCGCCACTCCTTAATGCACCCTCAGTTGCAAGAGAGCAACAGCCGACCATATTCTTACTACCGCAAATAAGTAAAGCCCTACCAAAAGAACCCTTGTGAGAAAAAGGTTCTCGTTTTGGTAAGAGCTTTGATGCACTTTTTATATCAAGGGAGTTTTTGTTAAGCAAAATAGTCACTCCTAAATTAAATTTAACTAATCATTAAACGTCCCTTATATTATACCCTTTTATATAACCATAGTCAATAAATCAGGATGCAATCTGAAAATCAATAACCTTAGAATTTTTATTTAAAGACTCAAGCATTTCTTCAAATTCTGTATTAACAACAGGTGTTACATTTTCCACCTTCTTTTCAGCTGTGAATTTATCCTGAAGTGAAAAATAAGCAGCCTTAAAAAATGCTTTTGTATATTTCCATACTTTTCTTTCAAATCTGATTAAATCTTTTTCACGATAAATTGCATAACAAACAAGACCAACTGCTGCACATTCAAGGAAAAATCTTATAAATACGAAAACTGACATATATATACCTCCAAACATTTACGAACATTTGTTTTATGGCTCTATTATAACACTATTTCTGCATTTGTCAACACAAATGTTCATTTTTCTTGCTTTTTCAAGTACCTTTTTAGGTGCTTTCAAGCGTTTTTAAGTATAAAAGCTTGATTTCAGGTTGTTATATAAAAGCAAATAATTCTTTTTTGTTCGCTATTTGTTCGAATATAATCCCATAGTAACGAACAAAAAATCAACTTTTTAAAAAATAAGTATTTAATTTTTATAATATATATTGTATAATAATTAAGATTATGACTAAATAATTTTAAAAGGATAAGAAATTATGTTTGTTGATAAAGCTAAAATAAAAATTATTGCAGGAAACGGCGGTAATGGTGCAGTTGCTTTCCATCGTGAAAAGTTTGTTAATGCAGGCGGTCCTGATGGTGGAGATGGCGGTCGTGGAGGAAACATCGTTTTTCAGGTTGATGACAATCTCTCAACTCTTTCCGATTTCCGTTACAAACGAAAATATAAAGCTCAGAACGGTGAAAACGGTCGTGGTTCCCGTTGCAACGGCAAACGTGGTGAGGATTTAATTATAAAAGTTCCCCGTGGCACTGTTATTCGTGAAGAAGAAACAGGTCTTGTTATGGCAGATATGAGTATAGAGGAAACCTTTATTGCCGCTAAAGGTGGTAATGGTGGTTGGGGTAATCCCCACTTCGCTACTCCTACAAGGCAAGTTCCCCGTTTTGCAAAAGACGGTGCACCGGGTGAAGAATGGGATGTTACGCTTGAATTAAAGCTTCTTGCAGACGTTGGTTTGATTGGTTTCCCAAATGTTGGTAAATCCACGCTCATTTCTGTTGTAAGTGAAGCAAAGCCAATTGTTGCAAACTATCATTTTACAACTCTTACTCCTGTTCCCGGTGTTGTAAGAATGGGTCCTGAAAGCAGCTTCGTTATGGCTGATATTCCGGGTATCATTGAGGGTGCAAGCGATGGTGTTGGTTTGGGTCACGAATTTTTACGCCACATTGAGCGTTGCAGACTTCTTGTTCACGTTGTTGATGTTGCAGGCAGTGAGGGCAGAGACCCCATTGCAGACTTTGAGGCAATTAATGCTGAGCTTGCTAAATATAATGAAGAATTGACCAAATATCCTCAGATTGTTGCAGGTAATAAAATCGACCTTGCAACTGATGAGCAAAGAAAAACCTTCAAAGAATATATATGCAATAAAGGTCTTGATTATTTCGAAATTATTGCACCTATTGCTGAGGGTACACAAGAACTTATCAACAAGGTGGCGGCAGAACTTCAAAAGCTTCCTCCTGTTAAAATTTATGAAAAACAGGAAATTACAGCAAAAGATATTTTAAAGACCTCTAAACGCGATTTCAAAATCCGCGTTGAAGGTGATGTTTTCATTGTTGAAGCTCCATGGCTTGCAAAAATTCTTATGAAAACCGATTTAAATGACTATTCATCACTTCAGTATTTCCAGAATGTTCTGCAGACAAGCGGAATTATCCAGGGTCTTATTGACAGAGGAATTACCGAGGGTGATACAGTAAGTATTTATGATTTGGAGTTTGACTATGTGCCCTGATGATATTTTAAACGGCATCTGCTCACCATTAGAAGAGCCGAAAGCAAGAATGTATAGTCCTTTAACATTGGCTTTTTTGGGTGATGCGGTTTATAGCTTACTTGTGAGAAATATGCTTTCTATGCAGGAAAACAAGCCTGCAGGAAAGCTACATAAAGAGTCCGTTAAATATGTTAATGCGGCTTTTCAGGCTCAGATGATTAAAGAACTGCTCCCCTCTCTTTCAGAAAATGAAACTGCAGTTTTCAAAAGAGGAAGAAATGCTCACAGCGGTCACTCCCCTAAAAATCAGGAAGCAGGTGATTACCGCTATGCAACAGGACTTGAAACGCTTTACGGCTATCTTTATTTATGCGGTGAATCCCAACGCATAAAAGAGATATTCGAAATAAGCACATATAAATTCTTTATTAATGAAATCAACCGAAAGGAAACAGATTAATGTCCCTCGTAAAAAAAGAACATATCAGAAATTTCTCTATAATCGCACATATTGACCACGGCAAATCTACTCTTGCAGACCGTCTTCTTGAACTTACAGACACTGTTGCAAAGCGTGATATGTCCGCTCAGATTCTTGACGATATGGATTTGGAGAAGGAAAGAGGAATTACAATCAAAGCCCACGCAGTAAGGCTCGACTATACCGCAAATAACGGTAACACTTATCAGCTTAACCTTATTGACACTCCCGGTCACGTTGACTTTAACTATGAGGTTTCACGCTCACTCGCTGCTTGTGAGGGTGCAATACTTATTATTGACGCTTCTCAGGGTATTGAGGCACAGACTTTGGGTAACACCTACCTTGCACTTGACCACAACCTTGAGCTTGTTCCCGTTATCAATAAAATTGACTTACCCTCTGCAGACCCTGACAGAGTTGCGGCAGATGTTGAAGATATTATCGGTCTCCCCTGCGATACCGCACCGAGAGTTTCTGCAAAAACAGGTCAGAATGTTGAACAAGTGCTTGAACAGATTGTTGAGCTTGTTCCTCCTCCCGAGGGTGATGACGATGCACCTTTGAGAGCATTGATTTTCGACTCGGTATATGATAACTACAAAGGCGTTATTGTTTATGTTCGTGTTGTTGACGGAACAATTAAAGTTGGCGACACAATGAAAATGATGGCAACGGGTGCAGAGTTCAATGTTGTTGAGGTCGGCACAATGAAAGCGACTTCTCTTGAACCCTGCGGTAAGCTTTGCTCAGGTGAGGTTGGTTACATTACAGGCTCAATCAAAACAGTAAGAGATGCGGTTGTTGGTGACACGGTTACTCTTGCAACCAACCCCGCAAAAGAAGCACTTCCCGGATATCGTAAAGCAACACCAATGGTTTACTGCGGTATTTATCCTGCTGATGGTGCCGACTATGAAAATCTTCACGAGGCACTTGAAAAATTGCAGTTGAATGACGCTTCCCTTTCCTACGAGCCTGAAACATCAGGTGCTTTGGGATTCGGTTTCCGTTGCGGTTTCCTTGGTCTTTTGCACCTTGAAATTATTCAGGAAAGACTTGAACGGGAATATGACCTTGACCTTGTAACAACTGTTCCAAGCGTTGTTTATAAAATCCATCTTACAAACGGTGAAGTGGTTGAAATTGACAACCCCACCCACTACCCTGACCCTGCGGTTATTGACTATTGCGAAGAGCCTGTTGCAGATGCTCATATTTTTTCACCAAGTGAATATGTTGGCTCTGTTATGGAGCTTTGTCAGGAAAGACGCGGTACATTTAAAAATATGGATTATATTTCAGGTGACCGTGTTGAAATAAAATACGATTTACCCCTTAACGAAATCATTTATGACTTCTTTGATGCTCTTAAGTCAAGAACCCGTGGTTACGCTTCTCTTGACTATGAAATTTCTGAATATCAGCGTTCAAACCTTGTAAAGCTTGATGTTCTTCTTAACGGTGATATTGTTGATGCACTTTCATTTATCGTTCACTCCGATAAAGCATACGGAAGAGCAAGAAGAATTGCAGAAAAGCTCAAGGACAATATTCCAAGACAGATGTTTGAAATTCCAATTCAGATGGCTATTGGTGGCAAGGTTATTGCGAGAGAAACTGTTAAAGCTATGAGAAAAGACGTTCTTGCAAAATGCTACGGCGGTGACATTACCCGAAAGAAAAAGCTTCTTGAAAAGCAAAAAGAGGGTAAAAAGAGAATGCGTACCTTTGGTACTGTTGAAGTTCCTCAAGAAGCATTTATGGCTATTCTCAAGCTTGATGATGACAAATAATTCAAAAGAGTTGATATTGATGGATAACAATTACTTTGATATTTATTACCATAATGAAAAAAATCACCGTTTCTGTTACAGAAGCGGTGAAATGGTATATGAAGAAGTTTTCACAGACGGAGCTTTGCTTTCAGCAGGTTGGAATGCTTCAGGCTACCCTCTCAATGTTCTGAAAAACTGTCCTACATACCTTAACCCTAAAAGATATGCAGAGCCATTTTCATTTAATATTGAGATTGACGGGCAAAGTGTTGATTTTAATTTAGAGTTTGTTGATTTTAAAACTCAGAAAACTGAAGAAAATGAAATATCTGTTTTAACCCTGAAAAGTAATATAGCGCCTGCTATAATTAAGGTACACACTTTAATTGACGGAACACAGATGCTTTCCCGTTGGATTGAAATTGAAAACACATCCGAAAGACCTTTGAAATTAAGCAGACTTTCTGTTATGAGTGGTGGTCTTGAATCTCTTGACGATGACGTATTAGACCACGTTGACAACATTAATGATGTTTATTCAATAGGTTATTTTGAAAATGATGCATGGGGTAACGAAGGTCAGTTCAAATGGGAAAATTTAACCCCTAACTGCACTTCAATTGAAGGCAGATTCGGCAGAGACCGTTTCCGTCATCCTCTTTTATTTATAAGAAACAACCTTACGGGCAAATTATGGTTTTCACAGATTGGCTTCAGCGGTGGTTATCGCTATACTGTTGACTTCAATGCAAGACCTGATAAATGCAACACACATCTTTCCTTTAAGGGAGAAATTACAGGTCATAATCCTATTTATGTCATTGCACCAAAAGGTAAATTCATTTCTCCTGTTGTATATATGGGTCTTGTTCACGGTAATCTTGATGATGCGGTAAACGAAATGCACGCCCATATAAGAAAATCTGTTTTAAATTTAGCAGAAGCTGACGGCTCTGAAGCTCTTATCAACTGCGGTATGGGTGCAGAACACAGTATGAATGTTGAGGACAGCAAGGCATTCATTGACCAGTTTGCTGAAATGGGTGGAGAAATTTTCACTATTGATGCAGGCTGGGAATGCCCCCCTGACGAGCAAATGGAATGGGGTGCATATAACGGCAGAAACATTCCCGATAAAGACCGTTACCCCAACGGTATAAAAGAGCTTTGTGATTATGCCCATTCTAAAGGTCTGAAATTCGGTTTATGGGTTGATATTGAGAGTGTTGGTAAATACTGCAACATCAACGAAGAACACCCCGATTGGCGCTCTGTCAGTGCTTTAGGTGAACGCTCTCCGAAATTCCTTGATATGTCAATTCCCGAATGTGCCCAGTGGTGCGAAAATGAGCTCGCAAGAATTATTACAGAATATGAACTCGACCTTTTAAGAGTTGACCATAATGTTGATTTTACCGAATATTTCGGTATGCGTGACACAGGCTACGGTATTCCCGAATGCGTTTGCATAAAGCATAATGAAGCAGTTTACAAAATGTACGAAAACCTTAAAAAGCGTTTTCCTGATTTAATTTTTGAAAACTGTGCAGGCGGTGGAGGAAGAACCGACCTTGGTATGATGAAAAGCTTTAATCACACCTGGGTTTCTGACTGGCAGAAAATGCCACGTTCTATTGCCATAACAAACGGAATGACAATGGCATTACCGCCCGAAAGAGTTGACAGACTTTTTGCAGGTATGGGTTGCCACACAACAGGTTCTTTTGATGCACATTTGAGAAACACAATGTTAGGTCACATTTCTTTGAATGTAATCTCCCCTGCCGATGCTGAAATAAATGAACAACAGATGCAGTTTATAAAACACTCAACAGATATTTATAAAGATTTTATAAGATCATTCTTAGCCCAATCTAAAATATATCACCACACCCCCGATTTGAACGAGAGTGATTATTCGGTTCTTGAAATATCTGCACCCGATAAATCCAAAGGCGCAATTACTGTTATAACCCTTTGCGGTACGAACGAAAAATCAATTACAGTAAAGCCTAAAGGAATTGATGTTTCTAAAGAATACCAGGTTACTTTAGATAATGACTGTTTCACCTACACAATTTCAGGTGAAAAGCTGAAACGCAACGGAATTGTAATTTATATTAACGCTTCGCTTTCATCTGAGTTAGTTCTTTATAAAGCAATATAAACGCTTTGCACCCCAACTTTTTAGAATAAAAAGTTGGGGTGCATATAATTTTTATATAACACTTTCAATTATCTTTTTGAGTTCTTCCGTTCCCTCGCCTTTTTCAGAGGAGAAAGGAAGAATAGTGAGATTGTCGCCGAACTCGGCTAACTCTTCTCTGAGGGCGTTTTTACGTTCATTATACTGTGTTTTGTTAAGCTTATCGCTCTTTGTTGCGGCAACTATGAAAGGAAGACCTGCATCCTGCAAAAAGCGCATCATAATGTAATCATCTTCAGATGGTTTATGGCGCATATCTACAAGCTGAACAACAAGCTTGATATTACGTGGACTTTGGAAATAGCCCTCCATCATTTCAGCCCAACGGCGTTTTTCACCCTTTGCAACCTTTGCATAGCCATAACCGGGCAAGTCAACAATTCTTACATTTTCAACCTTGAAAAAGTTGATTGTAATTGTTTTACCGGGCATTGAAGAAACTCTTGCAAGATTTTTTCTGTTAAAAATACGGTTAAGCATTGAGGATTTACCAACATTTGAACGACCTGCAAAAACGATTTCAGGCAAATCAGATTGAGGAATCTGCTTTAAAGTACCAAATGCGGCTTCAAATTCTACTTTGTTGTAATTCATAATCAAAACTCCTTACAGTAAACACCGGTAGATTTTGTATCTTTTCCGTTGTTTTTTATGGGGTTTGTCTTTGTATTATCTTTCTTTGTTGTTTCGGTTTTAATATTTTTCTTGCTTTCAAGAGCAACGCTTAAAACCTCATCAAGACTTGAAACAGGAATAAACTCAATTGTATTTTTAATTGTGTCATTCACTTTCTCAAGGTCTGGTTCGTTTTCTGCAGGAATAATAACAGTCTTCATTCCGTTTTTGAATGCAGCGGTGGATTTTTCACGAAGACCACCAATTGCAAGAACCTTGCCCCTTAAAGTAATTTCACCTGTCATTGCAACTGTTTTTACAACGGGAGTTTCAGTAAGTGCGGAAACAAGAGCAGTTGTCATTGTTACACCTGCAGATGGTCCATCCTTGGGAACTGCACCCTCGGGAACGTGAATATGAATGTCCTTGGTTTTATAGAAATCACTTTCAACGCCGAGTTTTTCACAGTTTGCACGAATATAACTAACAGCGGCTTTTGCAGATTCCTTCATAACATCACCCAAAGAGCCTGTAAGCTCTAATTTACCGTTACCCTCTAAAACCGCAACCTCAATCTGCATCATTTCGCCACCAACGGAAGTCCATGCAAGACCGTTTGCCGCACCTATCATTTTTTCAAAATCAAGCTTTGAAGGCTTATATTTAGGCGCACCGAGAAATTCAGGAAGATTTGAAGGCGAAATTGTAATTTTGCCATCAAAGCCTTCTGCAAATTTAACTGCGGCTTTTCTTATAATCTTTGTAATGGTTCTGTCAAGAGTACGGACACCTGCTTCTTTAGTGTAGCTACCGATAATCTCACGAAGAGCGGCATCGGTAAATCTTATCATTTTAGAATTCATACCAAAGTTTTTAACCTGCTTTGGTACAAGATGTTTTTTTGCAATCAGGAATTTATCTTCTGCGGTGTAGCTGTAAAGCTCTATAATCTCCATTCTGTCAAAGAGCGGAGCGGGAATATGCGAAGCATCGTTAGCGGTTGTAATGAAAAGAACCTTACTCAAATCAAAAGGAACATCGATATAATGGTCATTGAATGTAGCGTTCTGTTCACCGTCAAGCACCTCTAAAAGCGCAGATGACGGATCACCCTTGAAATCACTGCCTAATTTATCAATTTCATCAAGAAGAATCAAAGGGTTTGATGTTCCTGCCTGTTCAATAGCAGTAATAATTCTACCGGGCATTGAACCGATATAGGTTCTTCGGTGACCTCGGATTTCTGCTTCGTCACGGACACCGCCAAGAGAAATTCTAACATATTTTCTGCCCATAGCTTCTGCCAAAGACCTTGCAATTGAGGTTTTACCAACACCGGGAGGTCCAACAAGGCAAAGTATCTGGGCATTAGCATCAGGAGCAAGCTTCTTTACGGCAACAAGCCCCAATATGCGCTCTTTAACCTCTTCAAGACCGTAGTGGTCTTTTTCAAGGGTTTTGCGAGCAGATATAACATCAAGATTATCTTCTGTATATACTCCCCATGGAAGAGAAACCACTCTTTCAAGGTATGTTCTTGCAACATTAGCCTCAGGGCTACCGGGTGTGGTTTTAATTAATCTTTCACACTCATCAAAGAGCTTTTTCTTAGACCTTTCATCAATTGGAAGAGTGGAAATTTTATCTTTATATTTTTCAGCTTCGGCTACGGGAGAATCATCCTCACCGAGCTCAACGGATGCTGCTTTAATCTGCTCACGGAGATAATATTCTCTTTGGTTTTTATCCATTCTCTCCTGAACTCTATCATTCAATTCCATTTCAATTTTGAGAATTTCGGTTTCTCTTGAAAGAATAGTGCAGAGAGTTTCAGTTCTTTTGAGAATATCAAGCTCAGAAAGCAGGGTTTGTTTATCTTCCATTTCAAGATGAAAATGCCCCGCTACGCCATCGGTTGCAGTTGCAATATCAGCTTCCTCCAATACTGCAAGGAAAACCTCGGGAGCAATTCTCGGACTTGCACTTACATACTCCTCTACCCTTTCTTTTAAAAGGCGAAGAGTTGCAACTGTTTTCAAATCCTCTGCGTCAGGAAGTACTTCAAGACATTGCTCAACTACAGCTCTCATAGAAAATCTTTCTTTGAGAACCTCTGTAATTTTTGCTCTGTAAAGCCCTTCTACAACAATTTCAAAGTTCTTTCCGTCACCGCTGATTTGCTTAATTTCCGCAACAACGCCAACATCATAAAGCTCGGAGAATTGTGGGTCTTCAACAGTTGCATCCTTTTGAGTTACAAGGAAAATAAGTCTGTCCGTTGAATCAACGGCAGTTCTTATTGCTTTTATTGATTTCGGTCTGCCAACCTCAAAACACACTGTTTGCTCGGGAAAAACAACAAGGTTACGAAGTGCCATAACCGGCAAAGCTCTGTTTTCGTATATTTCTTTTACCATATTATGTACCTTTATAATAACACACAATGGAGAATAAAGAATATTTCACCTTTACTCTCCATTATAAAAATTTTAAGTTATGCAGTTTGTTCTGCTGTGCCTTTGGGCTTTTTAACGTAAATCGGCTCACCTTTTCCGTCAACAACATCAGCAGTAATTTTAACCACCTCAATTGTCGGGTCGGATGGAACGGAATACATTATTGGCATTAATATTTTTTCCATTATTGCTCTGAGACCACGGGCACCCGTTTCCTTTTCAATGGTAAGCTCTGCAACTCTTCTTACTGCATCATCAGTAAAATCGAGAGTTACCTTATCCATTTTGAAAAGGCTCTGATACTGTTTAAGCAAAGCGTTTTTAGGCTTTGTAATAATATTCACAAGTGCATCAGCATCAAGATTCTGAAGAGATGTTATAACAGGAATTCGACCAACGAGCTCGGGAATAAGACCAAACTTTACAAGGTCCTGAGGAATAACCTTGGAGAACAAGTCCATATTTTTAAGCTCGGATTTGGAATGAATTTCCGCACCAAAGCCAAGAACACTTTTACCGAGTCTGTCCTCAATAATCTTTTCCATTCCTGCGAAAGCACCGCCACAAATGAAAAGGATTTTAGATGTATCAATCTGTATAAATTCCTGCTGTGGATGCTTTCTTCCGCCCTGAGGAGGAACATTTGCAACAGTTCCCTCAATAATTTTAAGGAGCGCCTGCTGAACACCCTCACCGCTTACATCACGGGTAATTGAAGCGTTTTCTGATTTTCTCGAAATCTTATCAATTTCATCAACGTAAATAATACCCTGCTCGGCTTTTTCAATATCAAAATCTGCCGCTTGAATAAGGCGGAGAAGAATATTCTCAACATCTTCACCAACATAGCCTGCTTCAGTAAGTGTGGTAGCATCTGCAATTGCAAAGGGAACATCAAGTATCTTTGCAAGGGTTGATGCAAGGAGAGTTTTACCAACACCTGTAGGTCCTAAAAGAAGAACGTTACTTTTATTAATCTCAACGTCATCGGGAGAAGAACGAAAAATACGTTTATAATGGTTGTAAACCGCAACGCTTAAAACCATTTTAGCTTCATCCTGCCCGATAACATATTCGTCAAGAATTGCTTTGATTTCCTGTGGTTTGGGGAGTTTCTTGGTTGCTTTTGCAACTTTTTTTGCTTCGGGCTGACTCTGAACACCCTCAACAATATCCATACAAAGCTCAACACATTGGTCGCAAATAAAAACTCCGGGACCTGAAATCATCTGCCCAACCTGAGCCTGCGGTTTACCGCAGAACGAACAACGGATTTTATCGTTTGTTCCTTTATTATCGTCTCGTGCCAAAGGATTTTACCTCTTTTCGATAATCTTATCTGCAAGACCGTAAGCTACTGCTTCTTCTGCAGTAAGCCAGTTATCTCTTTCAGTATCGTTGAAAATTTCTTCAACGCTCTTGCCTGTGTTTTCAGCAAGAATTTTATTTAAACGGTCTTTGGTTCTCTTAATATGGTCTGCGGCAATAAGAATTTCTGTCGCCTGACCCTTTGCACCGCCGAGAGGCTGATGAATCATAACCTCTGCATTGGGAAGAATATATCTCTTACCCTTTGTGCCTGAGGAGAAAAGGAATGCACCCATTGATGCTGCCATACCCATACAAATTGTTGAAACATCGCATTTGATGTATTTCATTGTATCATAAATAGCAAGACCCGCAGTTACGCTACCACCGGGGCTATTGATATAGAAGCTGATGTCTTTTTCAGGGTCCTGACCCTCAAGGTAAAGAAGCTGAGCAACAATAATACTTGCAGTTGCATCGTTAACCTCATCGGAAAGAACGATGATTCTGTCATTTAAAAGACGGGAAAAAATATCGTATGAACGCTCACCACGATTGGTTTGCTCCACAACATAAGGAATAAGTGCCATAAACACAACCTCCTGATAAAAATTTTATATAGATTATTGGGTCAAATTCAACCGTTTAATCAATAAACCGCCCCAGAGTTTTACTGAGGCGGAAAAAATATTAATTATTCAGCCTTGTCAGCGTCTGCTTTTTTCTTAGCAGGAGCTTTCTTTGCTGCAGGCTTCTTTTCAGCCTTGTCAGCATCAGCTTTCTTCTTTGCAGGAGCTTTCTTTGCAGGTTTTTCTGCATCCTCTGCATCTGCAGCTTTAGCAGCAGTTTTCTTCTTTGCGCCTGCAACAGCTGTGTCTTTTACAAGGTCCATAGCTTTTCTGCAAGCAAGGTCTGCCTTAACATCTTCTGCAGCAACAAGAGTTTTAATCTTGTCGAGAGGCATATTGTAAGCATCTGCATAAGTTTTAAGCTCTGTTTCGATATCCTCATCAGAAATCTCGATTTTTTCAAGCTCTGCAACCTTTTCAAGAGCAAGACGAAGCTTAACCTGCTTCTCTGCGCCTTCTTTGTAGCTGTCACGAAGAGCAGCAACATCCATACCAAGATACTGAAGATACATATCCATACTCATACCCTGAGCACGAAGTCTGTAATCAAATTCGTTAATCTGGTTATCAATTTCTTTTTCAATCATAACTGCGGGGATTTCTGCGATAACATTATCGCAAAGAGTATCCATAACTGCGCTTTCGAAAGCACGGTCTGCAGCAGCTTCCTTACGAGCTTTGATTTCTTCTTCAAGGCTCTTTTCGTAATCTGCGATTGTATCAAATTCGCTTACATCTTTAACAAATTCGTCGTCATATTTAGGAAGCTCTTTCTTCATAATCTTATGAAGCTTGATTTTAAATACAGCTTCTTTTCCTGCAAGCTCTTCTGTGTATTCTTCGGGGAAAGTAACATTAACATCAAATTCCTCGTCAACCTTATGGCCGATAACCTGCTCTTCAAAGCCGGGGATGAAGCTACCTGAACCGAGTTCAAGGTCATAGTTTTCACCTTTACCGCCTTCAAAAGCAACGCCGTCAACAAAGCCTTCAAAGTCGATTGTAGCAATATCGCCCTTCTTTGCAGCCTTGCCTTCAACAGCAACAAGCTTTGCATCTTTTTCAAGAGCTCTGTCAACCTCTTCTTTAATTTCTGCTTTTTTAACAGTAACCTTTTCTTTTTCTGCCTTGATGCCCTTGTATGCTTTAAGCTCAACCTCGGGTTTAACAGTAACTTTAAGCTTTACAACAAAACCATTTTCATCAAGAGAAACGATTTCATCTTCAAAGGGAGCAGAAACGGGAACGATACCTGCTTCTTTAACTGCTGCTTCGAAGAGAGCGGGATACTCTGCATCAATTGCATCGTACCAGAAAACCTCTTTACCGTAGTAAGTTTCAATAATGTGCTTGGGAGCTTTACCCTTGCGGAAACCGGGTACATTATATTTACCTCTGTTTTTTGTATAAGCTTTTGTTACTGCCGCTTTGAAAGCATCGCCTTCAAAAGAAATTTCAAGAGCATATACGTTTGTTTCAACTTTTTCGCAAGACTTTAAACTCATTGTAAACATCCTTTCATTTTGCGAACATAATATAATAATTATTAACTGCGAAATTATATCATAATAATTTGCAAATTTCCACTATTTTTCCAATAATTTTCCATATATATGTAAAAATTATTGATTTTATATTAATTTCAGGTGGTTTTAAACCTCTGTATGAGCAATAAGACGAGGAACAAAGCCTAAATAATCGGCTGATACGAGATTAAACTGAATACCTTCCCACTCTATCTTTGCATTTTCGGGAGTAACAAAGCCGTGAAGATGTCCGAAATAGCAACGCTTAACCGGAAATTCTTTCAGAACTGAAAGTATTTCTTCACATTCCTGATTTGCACTTATGGGCGGGTAATGTAAAAAAGCAATTAGCTCGCCATCAAGCCTACTCGCTTCTTGCAAAGAGGTACGAAGTCTGCCTGCCTCACGAAGAATTACCTTTTTATCAGCTTCGGCAGTATCGTCATAAAACCATCCGCGAGAGCCTGCAATTGAAAAACCTTCAACGGAATAAGCGTTATTATGAATTATTTTAATTGTGTCAAAACCGTTCTCCGCCAAAAACTTATTCATTTTTGACATTGTGTTCCACCAATAATCGTGGTTACCTTTGAGAATATATTTGGTGCCGTTAAGAGAGTTAAGAAAAGAAAAATCCTTAACCGCCTCATTGAAATTCATCGCCCAGGAAATATCGCCGGGAATAACGACGCTATCATCCGGAGAAACAACCTTATTCCAATTGCTTTTTAATCTGTCGATATAATCCGTCCACCCTCTGAATATATCCATAGGCTTATCAACGGAAAGTGACAAATGGGTGTCACCAATTACGAACAATGACAAATCCCGTCACCTCAAATACCGAGCATATCGAAAACTACCTGAGCCATTTCCTCTTTTGAAGTTACTTTATTAAAGCGAACCGCTTTGCCTTTAAGAGCAGCAAGCTGTTCAGGTGCTTTAAGTGAAGAAATATCTTCAAGAGCGGCAACAGTTGCGAATTCATCGTCATACTCTTTATTTTCTTTATCAACTGCAGAAAGAACAGCCTTTGAGAATTTAAAGGGTGATGCAGTTGAAGCAATAACAACGGGAGTTTTATCCCCTGTTTTTGCTTCATAAGAGTTGCAAACATTAATTGCAACTGCGGTATGAGTATCTGCAAGATAGTTATACTCTGAATATGTTTCGCTGATTGTTGCTTTGGTCATTTCATCATCGCAGCAGCCTGCAGCAAAAAGCTCATTTATTTTTGCTTTAACATCATCACTTACTGTGTATTTACCACAGTCTTTAAGAGCACCGAACCATTCATTTATTGTATCAGAATTTCTGCCACAGAGAATATAAAGAAGTCTTTCAAGGTTACTTGAAATAAGGATATCCATTGAGGGAGAAACTGTTGTATAGAAATCGCGGTTTCTGTCATAAACGCCGTTTTCAATGAAATCAGTAAGAACATTATTAGCGTTAGAAGCACAGATAAGCTTGTTAACGGGTAATCCCATTTCCTTTGCAAAATATGCGGCGAGAATGTTGCCGAAGTTGCCTGTGGGAACAACAACATTGATTTTCTCACCAAATTTAACCGCACCGCTGTTTACCATATCGCAATAAGCAGAAACATAGTAAACAATCTGCGGAGCAAGTCTGCCCCAGTTAATTGAGTTTGCAGATGAGAAAACAAGATTATTTTCTTCAAATCTTTTAAGGATTTCTTTATTTGTGAAAATTGATTTGACACCTGTTTGTGCATCGTCAAAGTTGCCGTAGATAGCACAAACACCGACATTGTTACCCTCCTGGGTTGTCATCTGGAGCTTCTGCATGGGGCTGACGCCATCGTTGGGATAGAAAACAAGTATTTTTGTGCCCTCAACATCCTTGAAGCCTTCAAGAGCGGCTTTACCTGTATCGCCTGAGGTTGCAACGAGAATTACGATTTCTTTATCTTTAAGGTTTTTCTTAGCAGAAACAGTAAGAAGATAAGGAAGAATCTGAAGAGCCATATCCTTGAAAGCACAAGTAGGACCCTTAAAAAGCTCGAGAATATTAACATTATCGTGAAGCTTTACAACGGGAGCAACATCCTTTGAGGAAAATTTTCCGTCTGCATAGGCACCCTCAACGCAATAGTCAAGCTCTTCCTTTGTGAAATCGGAAAGGTAAAGGCCGAGAACCTTTTTAGCGCGTTCTTTATAATCAACAGAGCAAAGTGCTTTAAGCTCATCAGCAGATAAAGCAGGAATTTCAACAGGAATATAAAGACCGCCATCGGGAGAAATACCATCAGTAATTGCCTTTGAAGCAGTAACCCTTACGTTATTATCCCTTGTTGATGTATATAACATAAAAACACATCCCTTAAAAAATCAAATTACATATTAACCCATTATATTTAATATCAATTGATTTTAACAAAGGGATGTTAAATTGTCAAGTATTATCAAGCATTATCGTGTGTTTTGGGATATTCTTTTTCACCATTTGCAACAAAATTTGCAAGTTTTTTCATATAACCCCAAAGCCCTAACTTTTCAACAGAATTTTTAGCAGTAATTTTATACTCTGCCACCTTTTTGCCGTCAATCATAATTATAATGTTTCCTATTGTTTGTTTTTCAACAACAGGTGCTTCAAGGCACTCTTCCGTTATTACTTTTACTTCAATTTTTTCTTCCTCGCCTTTTTTCACTATTACAGGGGAAATTGACGGCATTTCAGGTTTAATAAAGCTCTCTTTTCCCCCAATAACTTCTACATTTTTTGCATACTTTTTACTGATTTTTGGGGTTATGCAGGAATAGTTTGAAAAGCCCCAGTTAAGCATTGCTTTGGCAGTATTGAAACGGTCGTTACTGTTATCGCTCCCCATTACAACTGCAACCAAGTGAAGTCCGTCACGCTCGGCGGAAGCACTTACACAACAGCCTGCTTTTGCAGTCGTTCCTGTTTTAAGACCTGTTGTTCCACTATAAAAACGCACAAGCTTATTTGTGTTAACGAGCTCGGTTTTACCACCTCTTAATGAGTCCATCCAGACCGTTGTATAATCTCGTATAAAGTCATATTTAAGAAGCTCGCAGGACATAATGCCAATATCTCTTGCAGTAGTTAAATGAGTGTCGGTAGTATCATCAAGTCCCGTTGCATTTTCAAAATGAGTATTATTCATTTTAAGCTCTTTTGCTCGGGCATTCATCATATCAATAAAGGCATTTTCACTACCTGCAACATACTCTCCTAAAAGGGTTGCCGCATCATTTGCACTACCGATTGCCGTTGCCCGAAGAAGCTCATCAACAGTCATACTCTCCCCTTCTTCAAGCCATATCTGAGAACCACCCTTTGACGCAGCATTAGCTGAACAAGTAACTTTATCGGCAAGGGTAATTTTCTTACTGTTAATAGCTTCCGCAACCAAAAGCATTGTCATAATTTTAGTAACTGATGCGGGAAAAAGCTTTGTATCAGGGTTATATTCAAGTAAAACCTTACCGCTTGAAGCCTCCATCAAAACCGCCGCTTTTGCTTTGATTTCAACAGGCAAGCTTTCAAGCTGTTTCTTATTTTCTTCTGTTATAACAGTTTTCGCAACTGCAATATTTTCGTCTTCTTTTACTATTGTTTTATCTGTGGCAAAAGATGTTATTGTAATTGAAAAAACAAAGACAATTGATAATAAAAAAGAAATAAACCTTTTCATAATTCACACTCCTCTTAGAATGTTTATGAAAAGGTTTATAAAACAATACCAAAACTTTTATTCAAATTTTGTACCACCCACCGCTAACGCGGTCCCCCTCCTTTTTGCTTTGCAAAAAAGAGGGATAGGCTTCGCAATACTTTTACTATTTGCGAAGCTCATTCCGAATTTCGCATTTCGAATTCCGAATTCTTCATTCACAAACAAGGCAAACCCATCCGCCTTGTTCTATTCGCTCTATGAGTTTGAGTCCTGCGCTTTGGAGAGCTGATACAACCTCATCTGCTCTTGTATCAATGATACCTGATGCAATAAACTTTGCGCCCTGCTTCATAAAGGCTCTTACCTGTGTGCTGAAAAGAATGATTATATCCGCAACAATATTTGCTACAACAACATCATACTGCTTTGTGACTTTATCTGCCAAATCACCGCAAACGAATTTAAGCTCGGGCTCATCAAAACCATTCATTTTTCCGTTTTCTTTAGCGGTTTTAACAGCAAGCTCGTCAATATCAACGCCAAAGCCTTCTTGCGCACCCAAAAGCATTGAGGAAATTGCAAGAATACCGCTACCGCAACCAATATCAAGAACTGTATCGCCATCCTTGATTATTTTATCAAGGGTTTCAAGGCAAAGGCGTGTTGTATCGTGAGTTCCTGTACCAAAAGCTGCACCGGGTTCAATATTAAGAACGACTCTGTCACCTGCATCATAATCGTCAATCCATATAGGGCGGACAAAAAGTCTGTCACCAATGGGAGTAGGCTTGAAAAATGCTTTCCATTTATCTGCCCAATCCTCTTCGGAGCAACCATCAGTTTCAATTCTGAAATCAATTTTCTCTGCAGTTAACCTGTCGGAAATAAAGGAAACCGCTTCTGCAGGATTGTTACCCTCTTCTATGTAAATATGAACAATGCTTTCTGCTCTGTCCTTTTGAAGCAAATCCTCATCAATTAAATCAATATGAGCAAATTCCCATGCAGCTTCCTCAAGATCGCTGTAATCCTCAATATAGATACCGTAGGGTACTGCCATAACTGCAATATTGGATGCTCTTTCCGTATCTTCGGTTTTAATGTATATTTTTACTTCGGTATATTCCATTTTATTCTCCGTCCATAATATTCGCCTGGGGTACAACATCAATTCTGCCGTGATTATAAAGCTTTCTGTTATCAAGCATCCAGAGTCTGCCTGTAAACTCCCCTGCTTTAACACCACCCACAGCTTCTGCCATTTCATACATATTTGCATCAAAAAGGTCAAGCTGTGAAAGAACCTCAGCTTCAATAAATGCAGGTCTTACCGCTGCACCAAACTCCAATTTTCCGTGATGTGAAATAAGCATATGCTGAAGAAGGTATTTCTTTTCGGGGGTGATTTCCAATTCATCGCATTTTCTGCCCACATCCTCTGCACCCATAACAAGATGACCCAAAAGCATACCTTCAACAGTATGACCATCAACAATACCCGCACCATTGATTGTATATTCACGCATTTTTGCAATATCGTGAAGAATTGCGCCTGAAAGAAGAAGCTCTCTGTCAATGCAGGGGTAAATACTGCAAACACATTCGGCAAGACGGACAATTGAAAGTGTATGGTATAAAAGTCCGCCTGTTATGGCGTGGTGAAGCTTTTCTGCTGCAGGGAAAATTAATATTCTTTCCTGATTATCTCTGAGCATTGAGAGAACAACCGTTTTCAGCTCTTCATCTTCAAAATCATTAACAAGTCTTATGATACTGTCAAGCATATCATTTCCGCTGTAATCGGAGGTCTTGACGAAATCTGCCATATCAAATTCATCCTCGGTTGCAGGACGCAATCTCTGAATAATAAATTGATCATTCCCGTTATACTGCTGAATAGTACCGCGAATTTTTATAACTCTATTAACCTCGGGAAGTGTGTGAATATCCTCTCTGAAATCCCAGAGCTTTGCAACCATTTCGCTATCTTTATCTCCTAATTTAATATCAAGATAAAACGTGCCGTTTTTTGCACTTTTTTTATCGCAGGCTTTAACAAGGGCAAAGCCTTCAACTAAGCCTGCTTTTTCTGTTTCTGTAAAATTCATATTTATACCTCTTCAATTAATTTGTTTATTACATAACCAGCCATTAAATACCCGGCAACAGGCGGAGTAAAGGCAACTGAACCCGGAACGGAATTTTCTGTTTTAATTGGTTCTTCTTTTGAATAAACAACAGTTAATTTCTTAACGCCTCTGTTTTTTAATTCACGTCTTATAACCCTCGCCAACGGGCATACACTTGTTTTATTAATAT
>SVOP01000025.1 GCA_015066325.1 Oscillospiraceae bacterium | reverse complement strand
GAAACTAAATTCCTCGTAAGATATAAAGAAGAATGGGAAAGCGTTAGTGTAGAGGGTGAAGCAGAGTGGGTCAGAGGTGTTCGTGAATCCAAAAATTCATTCGTATTGATTTGCAAAGTAAATAATGAAATTGCAGGTATATGTGATGTTACATTCAAAACAGGTATGAAAACCTGTCACAGAGCATCAGTAGGAATCGCACTTCGCAAAAAGTACTGGAATATGGGTGTTGGCTCTGCTATGTTCCAAGAACTTGTAAATGCTGCAACTGAACGTGGTGGCATAGATTTTATGGAGTTGGAATTTACCAAGGGTAATGAAAGAGCAAAAGCACTTTACGAAAAATTCGGTTTTAAAATTATATCCGAAAAGCCGAACGTATATAAACTTAAGGATGGTACATATCAAAGTATCGTTTATATGCAGAAGTATTTATAATCAGCAAAAGAGGTGATTGCCTTGCAAAAGGGATTAAAAAAAATCAGGTTTAAGCGTATGAATAACGATGAGTTTCAGATATATTCTAAATGGTCGGTAAAGGCTTATGCAGAGCATTTGATAAAATCAGGTGACGAAAAATTCAGATTCAAAGCCAAGAAAGCGGCAAAGAGTGAGTTTAACGATATATTTCCTAATGGTGCAGATTCTGCCGATAACTATCTTTATATAGTTATAAATGATGATAACGAAAAAATAGGGGTTATCGGGTATCAGAAAAGCCCTTTTGAAGAAAATGCCGCATTTGTTACAGAGAATGTTATTAAAGAAGAATATCGCGGAAAAGGGTATGGAAAAAGTGCTTTAATAAAAATACAGGAAGATGCCAGTGAAAAAGGCTTCGGAAAAATGGTTCTTAATTGCTTTAAGCATACCCCAATATCTTATTCAATGTACGAGAAAAACGGGTTCAAAGTAATAGAAGATTACGGCGGAAGCGTAATAATGGAGAAAAATTTATAGGTTTAAATATATGAAAAAAGTAATTGTAATAGGCTGTCCCGGCTCGGGGAAGACTACCTTTTCAGAAAAGCTGAATAAATATACGGGGTTGCCGCTGTATTATTTAGATGCGATTTGGCATAAGCCTGATAAAACTCATGTTCCGAGAGAGGAATTTGATGAGAGAATAAAAGAAATATTCAGCACAGATGAATGGATAATTGACGGAAATTACAACAGAACTATTGAAACAAGGCTTCAGTATTGCGATACAGTTTTTCTCTTCGATTTGCCGACAGAGGTTTGCATACAAGGTGCAACCGAAAGACTTGGTAAAGGTCGTTATGATTTGCCTTGGATAGAAAAAGAGTTGGACCCTGAATTCGAAGGTTTTATTAAAGAATTTTCCGAAAAAGCCTTGCCGAAGATATATAATTTGATTGAAAAATATAAAGCGGCAAAACAAGTGATAATTTTTAAATCAAGGGAAGAAGCGGACGAGTATTTAAGCAACCAAATATGGTTAAATGACATAGAATTTCAATATTTAAACAAACTTGATTTTTCTGTTGTTGCAAATGAAATCTTTAATATCCTTGCAGTTAATATGGAGAAAATTGCACCTACCGGTAACACAAGAGAAGAAGATTATAGGTGTTGGTATGAGGGCGTAAGTAATGGCTTGAAGCGTGATGAACGACAAATTGTTCTTATTAAAGATAGCGAAAGCATTATAGGTTTCTTTCAGTATTACATAAATGAAGATACATTTATGATGGAAGAAATTCAGTTAAAACCCGAATATCATGGTAAGGGTGTATTCAGAAAACTGTATGGCTTTATGATTGAGAGCATAAGAGGTGATTTGGAATTTGTTGAAGCTTATGCCAATACCGAAAACCATAAATCTATAGAGATACTTGAAAAATTAGGTCTCTCAAAAATTGGTATGAACAAAAGCGGAAGTTGCTTTCATTTTAAGGGAAAGTATGCAGGTTTAAAAGAGTGGTATAAAAAACAGATTTAGAAACGAAGAAGAATTTTTATGTATTTGGAGGAGTAACAGTGAAGATATTTCATAAACAGAATACCTGCACCATCGAACCTTTAAAACTCGAAGATTATCACAAATGTTCAAATATTTGGAATATGAAAGCTCAACCGCTTGCTGAAAAATGGCGTGAAGAAATTGCATCGGGGAATCGTCTTGTTTTTATTTACAAAATCAATGGCAGGTTTATCGGTGAGGGTGCTTTGGTTTTTGACGCAGGTGACCCTGATTACACAATCCCCGGTAAGCGTGTTTATTTTTCAAGAATGATTGTGAAAAAGGAATACCGAAACCGTGGAATAGGTAGTGAAATTCTTACTTTTCTAATAGAAAAAGCTAAAGAAATGAACTATTCTGAAATGACTATCGGTGTTGATAAAAATAACGAAAACGCCTTACACTTATACAGAAAATTCGGATTTACCGAAGTTCTTTTTGACGGTGCGGATGAAGACGGAGAATATTTCAAGCTGATGAAGAGAATTTAAGAGTGAAAGAAATGATTGAGGTGGCTGATAAAAAACTTGTAAAAAAATGTAATTTCCCTTGACAAAGGGGAAGTGTTCTGTTAAAATACCATTTGCCGCATATTAAGGGCGGATGCTATAGGTGCGTCTATTAACACCAAAATCCTTAGGTGGCCTTGTTAGCGAGACTGAAAGAAAGCAGGTAAAAATCTATGTACGCAATCATCGAAACAGGCGGAAAACAGTACAAAGTTCAGAGCGGCGATGTTATCTTCATCGAAAAGCTTGAGGTTGAAGCTGATTCCACTATAACCTTCGATAAGGTTATCGCTGTTGGTGCAGACGACGGCATCAAAGTTGGTGCTCCCTATGTTGACGGTGCTTCTGTTAGCGCAAAAGTTATCAAAAACGGTAAGGGCAAAAAGGTTGTTGTTGCTACCTACAAACCCAAAAAGAATGAAAAACGTAAAATGGGTCACAGACAGCCCTATACAAAGGTTGAAATTTCAGCTATTAACGCATAATCAATGATTAACGTTAAATTTTTTCATTCTGAAAACGGTGTGCCTTCAGGTTTTTCTTTTAAGGGTCACGCAGGCTATGCTGCCCACGGTAGTGATATAGTTTGTGCCGCAATTTCTTCCGTTGCATATATGACTGCTAACACCATTATTGAAATAATGGGTGTTCAGGCGGATGTAACTGTTAAGGAAGATGGTGAAATGACTTTAAAGGTTCCCGAAGAAAGCGCAGAAAAAACAAAAGAACTATTGCTTGGCTTGGAGCTTCATATTAATGAACTCAAGAAGCAATATCCCAAAAATGTTACGATAACTACGGAGGTGTAACGAATGCTTAAAATCAATATCCAGTTATTTGCTCATAAAAAAGGTATGGGTTCAACTCGTAACGGCCGTGATTCCGAATCCAAAAGACTCGGTGCTAAAAGAGCAGACGGTCAGTATGTTCTTGCAGGTAACATCCTTGTAAAACAGAGAGGCACAAAAATCCACCCCGGTACAAATGTTGGCAAGGGTAAAGACGATACACTTTTTGCACTTATTGACGGTCAGGTTCGCTTCGAGCGTCTTGGCAGAGACCGCAAGAAAGTAAGCGTTTATCCTGTTGAGCAATAATTAAATTGTAAAAACTCACTCTATCTGAAAAGATAGAGTGTTTTTTTATGCTTTTTTGCTCCTTTTTATTTGGTATTTTATTGCAAATATAAATGTAATGTGTTAAAATTATATAGATTATAATATAACTCACTTAGGACGTGATTACAATGAGAAAAACAAGTGCAAATATTGGTTTTATCGGTATCAGCGGAAGAGGCTCAGGTATGCTTGGACTTCTTTTGCAGGTTGAGGGTGTTAAGGTTCCTGCGGTTTGCGACCTTATTCCCGAAAGAGCCGAAAGAGGTATTGAAATTGTTGAAGAAGCAAACAACAAGGAATACCCCGTTCACGCTTATCTTGACTATAAAGAAATGCTTGAAAAGGAGGAACTTGATGCAGTTGTTATTGCAACAACCTGGATTACTCACGCAAGAATTGCAGTTGATGCAATGAAGGCAGGCTGCCACGTTGCAACTGAGGTTGGCGGTGCAGCATCGGTTGAAGAATGCTGGCAGATGGTAAGAACAAGCGAGGAAACAGGCAAAATCTGTATGCTCCTTGAAAACTGCTGCTATTGCCGTAACGAAATGGCAGTATTCAATATGATTCGTCAGGGTCTTTTCGGCGAAATCGTACATATGGAAGGCGGTTATCGTCACGATTTGCGTGATGAAATCGCTCTCGGCAGAGAAAATATTCACGGCAGACTCTTTAACTTTATGAACAGAAACGGTGAGCTTTATCCTACTCATCAGTTAGGCCCGATTTCAAAAGCTCTTCGTATTAACAGAGGTAACCGCTTCTTAACAGTTAACTCCGTTGCAAGTAAGGCAAGAGGTCTTCATCAGTGGATTAAAGATAACAAGGGCGAAGAATACGACCTTTATAACACAGATTTCAAATGCGGTGATATTGTTACAACAATTATCAAATGCGCAGGCGGAGAAACAATTAAATTAACTCACGACTGCACTCTTCCTCGTCCTTACACCCGTGACTACGAGGTTCAGGGCACAAAGGGTATCTATTCCGAGCCCGAGGACGGAAAAGGCAGAATTTATATTGACGGCACTCATACAGAGCATCAGAGCTGGACTCACGAGTGGGATGATTTCACTCCCTGGAGAGAGAAATATGAGCATCCTTTATGGGTAGCTTATGAAAAAGGCGGAATTAAAGCAGGTCACGGCGGTATGGACTACCTTGTTCTTTCTGCTTTCGTCGATGCAGTTTATGAGGGTGAAAAGCCCCCGATTGATGTTTACGATACTGCAGCCTGGATGGTTATTACCTGCCTTTCAGAGCAGTCAGTTGCAATGGGCGGTGCTCCCGTTCCTGTTCCGGATTTCACAAACGGCAAATGGATTGACAGAGAAGACTTCCGCAGAGGTATGTATTGCCTTGAAGAAGTTTGCGATGAATGCTTTGAGAAAGTTGAGGAATAATTATGAAATATTATATCGGTGTTGACGGTGGCGGAACAAAAACCGCATTTGCCCTTTTTGATGAGAATAAAAAGGTAATTGCTCAGAATGAAACTGAAGGCTCAAACCACGAAAACCTTGAGGGTGCAATTCCTCAGGCCGCAGGCATTATTGCAGGTGGTATCAACGGTCTTCTTGAAAAAGCGAATCTTAAATTTGATGATATAAGCGGTATTTTGATGGGTCTTGCAGGTATTGACCATCCTTATCAGCACGATGAAATGCAGGTTGAATTAGGTAAGCTCGGTATTACAGGAGCAAGAATTTATAACGATGGCTTCATCGTTATTAAAGCAGGTGTTGGTGCAGGCGCAGGTATCGGCTACAACTGCGGTACAGGTACTTGCTGTAACTGCCTTGATAATGAGGGCAATATGCTCCAGATTGGCGGATTTGATGTGCTTTCCGGTGACAAGGGTAATGGTCACTGGGTTGGCGCTCAGGCATTCAGAATTATGTATGACGAAATTTGCCTTGGTAAAGTAAAATCACAGATTACCGCTTTAATGGGTGAAAAAGCAGGCATTAAGGACAGAGAAACATTACTCGGCTCTCTTGCAGTTCTTGAGGATGAAGAAAAAGGCGAGGATTTCCTCAGAATGATTATCACTTCATTCTTTGAGGCTGCAAACAATGACGATGAAGAAGCACTTAAGGTTATTGAAGAAATGGCTCAGCGTGGTGCGGATTTCATTTGCGGTCACGTTAATAAAATGAGCTTCGGCGATGAAATCAATGTTGTTCTTTCCGGTTCTATTCACACAAAGCTTCCCTCACAGAAATATACTGACAGAATGGCACAGCTTGTTGCTGAAAGAACAGGAAGAAGGTTCAATTTTATCAAGCTTAATTGTGCTCCCGTTACAGGCTGTATAAACTGGCTTCTTGAAGATTGATTAAAAATATTTTATATCTGAAAGGACTTGAAATAAATGAAAGAAATTAATTTGACCGTTATCGGTTCAGGTAGTACATATTGCCCTGAGCTTATTTATGGTTTTATCGAAGCTAAGGATTCTCTTAAGCTTAAAAGAGTTGCTTTTATGGATATTGACGAAAGAAAACGCACTATCGTTGGCGGTCTTTGCGTTCGTATGCTTAAAAGCGCAGGTATTGACTGCGAGGTTGTTATGACTGACGACCTTGACCTTGCTTTGCAGGGTGCAGATTTCGTTGTTACCCAGATTCGTGTCGGTAAGCTTCCTTGCCGTCATATTGACGAATCAATTCCTCTTAAGCATGACCTTATCGGTCAGGAAACAACAGGTATCGGCGGTTTCTTCAAGGCTCTTCGTACAATTCCCGTTATGAAGAATATTGCAGAGAGAATCGAAGCAATTTGCCCTGATGCTTGGCTTATTAACTTCACTAATCCCTCAGGCATTATTTCCGAGTTCCTTATTAACCACACAAATGTTAAAACAATGGGTCTTTGCAATGTTCCCATTGCTATGATTGATGACGTTAAAGCAGCAGTAGGTGAGGATGCAGATATTACATATCTCGGACTTAACCACCTTAGCTGGATTACATCTGTTAAGGTTAACGGTGAAGAGAAGTTTGATACAATTTTTGATGATAACTTTGCTCCCACAGTTATGAAGAACATTCACGATGACGGCTTTGATATGGAGTGCCTTGCTGCTTGCAAGGGCTTCCCCTCATCCTACCTTCAGTATTATTACTCCCGTGCAGCAAAGCTTGCCCACTTAAAGCAGGGCTCAAAGAGTCGTGCACAGGTTTGTATGGAAATTGAAGAACAGCTTCTTGAGCTTTACAGCGATAATGAGCTTGTTATTAAACCCGCTCTTCTTGAACAGCGCGGTGGCTACAAATATTCTCTTGCAGCAGTTTCCCTTATTGATTCTATTGCAAATGATAAGCAGGATGTTCACGTTGTTAACATCAAAAACAACGGTACTCTTAAATTTATGGATGATGATGATATTGTTGAAATTGCAGCAGTTATCGGTAAAGACGGTGCAAAGCCCGTTCAGATTGGCGAATTCGACAACCGCCACATCATCAGCCTTATGAGAACGGTTAAATCTTATGAGAAATACACTGTTGAAGCTGCTATGAAGGGCTCCGATGAGGATGCTATGAATGCTCTTATGCTCCATCCTCTTTGCGGTGATTTCGCTCAGGCAAAATCCTGCTATGAGGAAATGAAGGAAGCTCATAAGGAATATCTTCCACAGTTCTTCAAAGAATAAGGAGTTTTTAGTATGGCTAAAAATAAAAAAGCACCCAAGGAAGAGATAATTCCCGAGGGTATGAAAAAAAGTGATTATGCTGATGCTGCCTTCAGAAAGAAGGTTACTATCATTAACCTTTGCATTCTTGCTGTGTTTGTGGTAGGTGTTATAGCTGTTATAGTTGCAGGTTGGTATAACACAAAGCTCGAGGATGAGCTTTTCGAGCAGATTGAGCAGGCTTTCATTGCTGAAAGAGATACTGTTAAAGCGGCTCTTGATAAAATTGAAGCAGACGGTGGCTCTCACGATGATAAAAGCAAGGTGAAAATCGAGGTAACGGATGACACCTTCTATTATTGGATTTCCACTCTTGATGCTTCATATCAGGGTGACAGAGAAGCAGAAGATTATGCCGCTTACGGCGGAGCTGAAATTCATCTTCAGGGTATGTTCTATACCAAAAAGTTTGACGGCGGTGCAATTCAGTATTGGGTTTACAGAAACCATTCTCATGATGGCGAAGAGCATAACCACGACCACGAACGTGCAGAGGGCGAAACCGCTTCAGCGGAAATGATACCTATTGAGGTTATTTTTGATGAGGATGTTGAAATCCCAGAGGACGGCACATGGGTTGATGTGAAAGGTATTGTAGGCCCTGACTCAACTAAAAACCTTTCCGGTATCAGATATGCAGAAATGACTATTATGGATAATGCCGGAAATGAATATGTTGAATAAAGTTTTTCAGGTATTATATAAATGAAGAAAAAATATACAATCGTTACTGTAATTTCTATGTTAATTTGTGTAGCGGATTTTATATTTTTGGGATGTGTATCTGATGAATTCTTTTCTGAAAATGCAGCCTTTGTAATTTTTATTTTTCTTGCTGTTCTATTGTTATTAATTGCAATATTGAAAAATACTGAAAAGAAATACTATAATGATGCAGAATGCTGGGAACCTGAAAAAATCAAGCTCCCTGAATTAAATGGTGATTTATTTGAAGATTTCTTTAAGCAGCAGCTTATAAAAAACGGCTTTACAGAATTTTCTGAGTATAATGATAACCCAGAAAAGGCAGGTGTACAGGTTTTTTATTTAAAGGAAAAGAAAAATGTTTTGTGTATTGCGTTGATTGATGCAAAACTCTTTTCAAAGGTTTCCCGTAATGGTTTATTTATGGAAATAATAGACCAATTGTACAATCGTAATATTATTAAGAAATCAATATTCTTTCCTGGCGGGAGATTTTTACCTATAATATATTGCGAAAAGAAAAACAATAGCTTGAAAAACTTATTGAAACAGGCGCATTTTCAATACTCAGGATTTAATGTTTTTCCTTGTGTAGCGTCTTTGGATGAAGGGTTGATACATGTAACAACCCTTATGGTTAATTATTACAGAGGACAGAGAATGCAAAGTAAAAATAAAGAAACCCCTGCAATAATATATTCGATTTTGAATAATCAAGATAATGTTAAGTAAATCTTGTTTGATTAGTAAAAAATTAAAAACAATGTTGACAATATAGGATATATCTCATATAATATTTATGGGGTATATCCTATATTTCTTATCAAGGAAGTGAAAGCTTGAATTTTGATGTTGAATTTTACGAGTGCAATGGAGATATACCTGTTAGAGACTTTATTCTTGAACAAGATAATAAAATGCAGGCGAAAATATTTCATAACTTAGAACTTTTGGAATTAAACGGTAATTTATTGAGAGAACCATATTCAAAGCATTTGGAAGACGGCATTTTTGAATTAAGAACAAAGGTGAGTAGTGATATAACAAGAATTTTATATTTCTTTGTTATCGGGCAAAAAATAATATTAACAAACGGATTTGTAAAGAAAACGCAAAAGACGCCAAAGAATGAAATAGATTTAGCAAAGAGAAGAAGAAACGAATATTTGAACAGATGATTGGAGCAGATATTATGAGCACAAATTACAAGGATTTATTGAACGAAAGATTAAAAGATGCTGATTTTAAAAAAGAATATGAAGAATTAAATCCCGAATATGAAGTTATTAAAGCAGTTTTAGCTGCAAGAAAAAGCATTGATATGACCCAAAAGGAATTAGCAGAGGTTTCAGGGGTTGCTCAATCTGATATAAGCAAATTAGAAAACGGCAACAGTAATCCAACTATAAAAATGCTTCAAAGGTTAGCAAGTGGAATGAATATGCACTTAAAGGTCGAGTTTGTTCCGAATAACTTGTCATAAAAAATGTGCCTTCAACAAGTTTTTTGAAAACTTGTTGAAGGCACTTATCATCTATAATTAAGCAAAAGGATTTTCTGTTTTATAGGGAAGTGATTTTGGCTGATTGTAACCGATATCTGTTACGCCAAGGTATTTGAATACTTCAAAAAGTGCTTTGCCGTGGTGACCGAAAGCAACTGCGCCATGGTGGGGGAAGTTACCTTCAATAAGCACGTGACGATAGAATCTGCCCATTTCGTTGATTGCAAATACACCGATACCACCGAATGAACGGGTTGCAACGGGAAGAACCTCACCCTGAGCAACATAAGCACGAAGCTTGCTGTCGGCGGTGGACTGCAAACGGAAGAAGGTGATATCACCGGGAGCTATATCGCCCTCAAGAGTACCGTTTGTGTATTCCTTGGGAAGAGCTCTTGCCATAATTTTCTGATATTTCATTTCGCAGAATGAAAGCTTGCAGGAGGGGGTGTTACCGCAATGGAAGCCCATAAATGTATCTGTGAAGCTGTAGGGAGTTTTACCTGCGATTTCAGCTTCATACATATCACGGGGAACAGAGTTGTTGATATCAAGAAGTGTAACTGCATCGTTGCTTACACAAGCGCCGATATATTCGGAGAGAACGCCGTAAATATCAACCTCGCAGGAAACGGGAATACCGCGGGAAGCAAGACGGCTGTTTACATAGCAGGGAACAAATTTGAATTCGGTCTGGAATGCAGGCCAGCATTTACCGGCAATTGCAACATATTCTCTTGAGCCCTTGTGAGCCTCAACCCAGTCAAGAAGAGTAAGCTCATACTGAGCAAGCTTTTCGAGAATTTCAGGCTTTTTATTACCTGCACCAAGCTCATTTTCCATATCCTTAACAACTTCGGGGATTCTTTCGTCACCTGCGTGAGCGTTAAAGGATGCGAAAAGGTCAAGCTCACTGTTTTCTTCAATTTCAACACCTAAATCGTGAAGGCATTTGATTGGAGCATTGCAAGCGAGGAAATCCTGAGGACGAGGACCGAAGGAAATGATTTTAAGATTTTTAAGAGCTAAAATTGCTCTTGCAACAGGAATAAAATCATTAATCATTTTTGCACATTCTGCTGCATCACCAACGGGATATTCGGGTATGTAAGCTTTAATGTTTCTTAATTTAAGGTTGTAGCTTAAATTGAGAACGCCACAGTAAGCATCGCCTCTGCCGTCAAGAAGGTCGTTCTGACTTTCTTCTGCAGCGGCACAATACATAACCGGACCGCCGAAATGCCTTGCAAGAAGAGTTTCTGCTGATTCGGGACCGAAGTTACCGAGGTAGATAACAAGAGCATTACAGCCTGCATTTTTAACATCTTCACAAGCTTTAAGCATATCATTTTCATTTTCGATGCAAACGGGACATTCATAAATTTCGCCGTATTTTGCATATTCCTTCACAATTGCAGAGCGTCTGCCCTCAGAAAGAGTCATTGGGAAGCAGTCACGGGAAACGGCTACAATACCCAATTTAACGTTAGGCATATTAATCATAATTATTACCTTCCTTAAAAGTTTTAAATAACAGAATTATTTTACGATATATTGGCTTTATATGTCAATAGTTAATAAGCTTTAATCCATTCAATAATCGGCACATCTCTTGAAGAGGTGATTCTGATTTTTATTGCATCAGTTTCTATGGGATTGATTTTCAGGATTTTTCTGCTACCGATAGTGGTGCTTTTTTCCGCTTCTTCCCAAAGATTATCCTTGTTTTTAAAGAAAACAACAAAGCTTTCAACTCTTTGACCTTCACTTATTCTTTCAGCAATTTCAATGTATTTAATTGTTTCTTTTTCATTTAATTTAAGCACATATTCGGGCTGAGTTTCGCCATAGCCTGAAAGCGTTTCAAAAGAAATCCCCTCTGCAAGATTCTCGTTGAATTCGGTTCTTATAAGCTCGCCTAATTCGTGAAGTCTTTCCAAATCTTTCGGGTCGAATTTACCGTTGGGCATTGGGGGAATGTTAAGGTTAAAGGTGGAGTTGTTACCAACTGTGCGAAGATAGGTATTGAAAAGTCTTTCAAGGGAATGGGGTTCCTCGTTTTCGTGGTAGAACCAACCGGGCCTTATGGACATATCTGTTTCCGCAGGGGCAAAAACAAGTCCTTTTGAATACATAATTTGCTGAAGTGAACCGATTGTAATATCGGTATTATATAAAAATTCAAGGCTTCCGTCCATTAATGCACCATTGGTCTGAGGCTCGTTCATCGGGCAAAGCTCCATAGGGACAACCGCCCATTGGGCAAAGGGGGCTTTACCTGCTTCGTTACCGCACCAACGGATTGTTCCGCCGTCGTGGAAAATATTTGCCTGAGGCTGATATTTTTTTATAAGCTCAATATAACCCTCAAAATCATAAACCTGCTTTTTGCCGTTGGGTCCTTCACCGCAAGCTCCGTCAAACCACACATAGAAAATCTCGCCATAATTGGTTAAAAGCTCGGTTAACTGATTTTTATAGTATGTATTATATTCGTCAGTACCGTAATATTTTGAATTTCTGTCCCAGGGGGAGAGGTAAAAGCCGAATTTAAGACCATATTTTTTGCAGGCTTCAGAGGCTTCTTTAACAATATCACCCTTGCCGTTTTTATAGGGACTGTTTTTCATTGAATGCTCAGTATATTTTGTTTGCCAGAGGCAGAAGCCATCATGGTGTTTTGCAGTCAGTACCATACCTGTCATTCCTGCATCCTTAATAGCTTTAGCCCACTGGTCACAGTCGAGTTCCGTGGGGTTGAATATTGCAGGGTCTTCCGTGCCGTCACCCCATTCAAGATTTGTATAAGTATTCGGGCTGAAATGCACAAAAGCATAAAAGGGTGTTTCTCTTAAATGCCTTAACTGATTTTCGCTGGGCTTTACCTGAGCCGCATTTTTTAAGAAGTTCTTAAAATCCATTTTATTCACCTTTTGATTGCAAAAGCTTTTTGCCGTTGAAAACTATCCATACCATTATGACAGCGGCAGAAAGAATTGCCATAAAATGTTGGAAACCGGAATTTCTGAAAAGATGTGTGCAATCGGGTGTACCAACAAGAAGATATACAATGTCTATATATGTAACGAAGAAAAGTAAAAGGAATGCATAGTATTTTTCAATATGAATTTTTGAAGCGTTGAAGCCATAGCCTTTGGTAATGGCAATAACCATAACAATTGCATATAAAACTGCTGCTATTGTTGCTATAATCATATAATCAGAGTCCTCAAATCTTACAAGAACAGGTCTTACGATATTTACACCAATCATAAATAATGAGCCTAAAATGAAAGTAAGAATTGCTTTGGGCTTTTCTTTTACTTTTGAAAATGCAAGTTCGGGAACATCTTTTTGAGGTTTGAGCTTTAAAATAAATGCGGTGATAATTCCACCTGCTATGAAGCCTGTGAAATATTCCCAACAACCCCAAGGATAGAAAAATTCGGGGAGATAGCTTTCGTGAAGCTGGTGGTAACCGCCGTTTCCGAAATAGAAGAAAAGGTCAGCAAGAGTTATACCGATTGCAAAAGCAGAGCAGACAACTGCACCTGTTTTAGCAGAAACTTTATCTTTAATAATAAAGCGAACGGTTAAAAGAGAAGCGATTGCTTTAATTGTTGCGGTAATAACATCGCATGACTGGAAATAGTTTCTTCCGCCGTCGATTTTCTTCGCCCAGGAAACATCCTTGAAATGCTCCATATAAACACTATATGCAGAGCCTTCAATACCTTGAATTTCAAGACCTTTCTCGAAAACTTCTGCAGCTTCAGGCTGAACTGCATTAAGAATAAAAGGTGAAATAACTGCAGTTGCAATTAAATCTGTTATGTAGAAAACTGCAATAAGAATAACAAAATCTTTAACTTTCCATTGCTTTTCGCTGAAGCCACGACCGAGCATAATGCCGAAAACGGAAGCAAGACCAAAGCCAAGGCAGAGCATTAAAAATACTGCAGAGCCAATTGATGTATAAACATCACTGCCACCAATTGACCAATCCTCTGCGTCATAAATGATACCGGTTATCTGGCTTAAAAGAGTGCCCCAACCGGGAGTTGTGAGCATAAAGCTTAAAGCTGTAAGAGAAAGCCAACCTATATCAAGCTTCTGACGGCTTCCTTTTATAACAACAAGGAACATTGTAAAAACAAAGCCTGCATTTAAGAGTCCCCAGGAGGAGCCCCAACCGTGCTCACCGCGGACTCTCCATAAAAGCCCCATTAAAAGTGCACCTAATAAAACATATAAAGCATTTTTGAGTGTTGTGTTCTCTTTTTTCATTCTATCACCCTTTTTCAGAGAGTTAATTGTATTTTTATTATACTTATAAACAACTGGAAATGCAATATTATTGAAAATTAAAAAAATATATGTTATTCTAAAAATGTGAATAGAAAGGTGTGATGGCTTTATGGCTAAGTTTAAAAAATTTTTGATTGGATTTTTAATAGTGGTTGTGGCTATTGCAGCTGTGACTGCGGTTGTTAATACCATATTAACTCATACTCTTTTAAAGGTTGGAAGCTCATATAACAAGGTTGAAATAGAAAATCAGCTTATTCCCCAAATGGACGAAAACGGATATTGGTATTTCACTACCGACGATGATTTTAAGGTGATGCATCTTACAGATATTCATATTGGCAGCGGTTGGATGTGCCACGGCAGAGATAAAAAGACACTTAACACAGTTGCTGCTATGATTACAAAAGAGAAGCCTGATTTGGTTATTGCAACAGGTGATATTGCTTACCCTGTGCCTTTTCAAGCAGGAACCTTCAATAACTACACAAGTGCAAAGGTATTTGCAAATCTTATGGAAAGTCTTGGTGTTTATTGGACTGTAACCTTCGGTAATCATGATGCTGAGCCTTATTCTTATTTTGACAGAGAAGCAGTTGCAGGCTTTTATACGGATGAGAATTATAAATATTGCTTGTTCCAGGAAGGTCCTGAGGGTGTTGATGGCAATTGCAATCACATTATTGAAGTGAAAAACTCAAAGGGTATTATTACTCAGGGCTTGATTATGATTGACTCTCTTTCTTATGTTGATGACCGTATGATCACAAGCTGGAAAGGAACTTACGATAACATTCACGATAATCAGGTTGAATGGTATGAAGCTGAAATCAAGAGAATGAATGCTGAAAATAAGAAAATTGATAAAAATGCTGATACAGTTAAAACTCAGGCATTCTTCCACATTCCTTTGGTTGAATTGAAGGATGCCTGGAACGAATTCGTTGAAAACGATTTTAAGGATACCGAGGATTTCAAATATATTAATGGTATAATCGGTGAGGGTGGCAGAAGAGTCTTTTGCGGTTTTGGTGAAGATGGTCTTTTTGAAAAAATGCTCCAATTAGATTCAACAAAAGCTATGCACACAGGTCACGACCATTATAATAATCTGACGGCTGAATACAAGGGAATCACATTCAGCTGTGGCTACAGCATAGATTACATTGCATATATAGGCATTGGAAAAGAGGGCTCTCAAAGAGGCTGCAATATGATTACCTGCAAGCCCGATTCTACATTTACAATTGACAAATACAATTACTATTCCGACAGATATGACCTCCCCGACTTTGAAAGAGAAGAGGTTACGATGCAGTTTGAGGATGTCAAATATCAGGTTGAGGAATAATATAATAAAAACTCAGAAAAGAAGGAGGAATATTAATGAAAAAATTTAAAAGCATTATATGGGGCATTATTCTTGTTGCAGTTGGTGTTATAGTTGCACTTAATGCACTCGAAATTACAGATATTGATATTTTCTTTGATGGCTGGTGGACTTTATTCATAATCGTTCCTTGCTTTGTAGGAATATTCACTTCCAAAGATAAATACAGCAATATTTTAGGTTTGGCAGCCGGTGTTTTTCTTCTTTTATGCTGTCAGGATATTCTGGATTTCTCAATGCTTTGGAAATTGGGACTTCCCGTTATCATTGTTGCAGTTGGTCTTAAAATGATTTTTGGAGGACTTTTCAAAAGAAAAAGCGAAAAGGTTATTGAGAATATTCAGATTAACGGTGGCGATACAAAAAAATTCGGAGCAACATTTTCAGGTGCTCAGGCAAATTTCTCCGGAGAAATGTTTTACGGAACAGAGCTTAATGCCGTATTCGGCGGTGTTGACTGCGATTTGAGAGGTGCTTTTATTGAGCAGGACTGCGTAATTAAAGCTAATGCAATTTTCGGCGGTATTGATATTTATGTTCCTGAGGGGGTTAATGTTAAGGTTCATTCAACCTCAATTTTCGGTGGGGTTGATAGCAAGGAGCATAAAAACTCGCCTGAGAATCCCCACACAATATTTGTTCATGCCAATTGCATTTTTGGTGGAGTTGATATTAAATAATTCAATAAAACAAAGGGGATAGGAAAAAAGATGCAGAACGGACAAACCGAGCAAAAACAAGGCTTTAGACTTGTTTTTGTATAGGGTGAAATGAGTTATCCGAACCTGCCTGAAAGCGAATCTTTTCAAGTCTTTTCGGTGTTTCGTTCTTGAAAGGCGACAGCCTATCTTCGCCCTCAACACCAAAAATCCAATAAAAATCTTTCACTTTCAGGTCGAAGATTTTATGCAGTGCGGATTTCTGGCCAGCCAAGGCAAAAACGCAGCTAATCCTTTCGGATTGGCGAGTATTTTAACACTGGATGAACGGAAATCCGCCTGCAGAAAACACGGTTCGGATAATTCCTTTCACCCTACCCGAAGGCGTACAAAGGTACGTCGAGTGGCGAGATTTGTTCGTAGCATAAAACGTTAAATTTTTAATAAGTTGCATTTTTCCATTGTTTAAGGGGTTCTTACAGGTTTATGTCCTGCAGGAACCCCTTGATTTATATTGTTTTATGCGGTCTGCGCTTTTTTACAGCCCCTTTTTTATGCGCTTTTCAAAAACAAAGAAGCATATAAACAGAGCTATGAAGGTTATTAACCAGGATAGAGGATAAGAAAGATATAAGTTCCAGAGCTCCTGCTTTAAGGGGTAGCCTGTATAAAGCCATAAAACTCTTATACCGCAAGCACCTAAAAGGGTGATTATCATAGGCTCTATGGATTTTCCCATTCCTCTTATCTGACAGCCCGAAACATCCATAATACTGCAGATAAAATAGGTTGTCATCATTATATAAAGCCTTTGCTTACCCATTTCAATAACTTCGGGTTCAGTTGTAAAAATGCCGATAATCTGCTCAGGGAAAATAAGACCTATTGCACCAAAGAGAACGCTTATTAAAAGTGCAAAGCCCATACACATAAAATAAACTTTACGAAGATTATCGTATTTTTTTGCACCCATATTCTGAGATGAGAAGGTCATAGCAGTCTGAGCTACTGCATTGGTGCAGGTATAAATAATGGCATCTGCGTTTTGCGCTGCGGTATTTCCCGCCATAGCGATTGAGCCGAAAGTGTTTATAGTGGATTGAATGAGCACATTTGAGAATGAAAAAAGACTGCTCTGGAAGCCTGCAGGAAGACCGATTCTTATTATATCTTTTAACTCTTCCTTATAAATTCTTACTTTTTTGAAATTGAGTCTGCAGGCATTTTCAATATGAGTCAGCCTTATAACAATAAGAATAGCGGAAATATATTGAGCAACAATTGTGGCAATTGCAACACCTGCAACATTGAAGTGAAAGCCCACAACAAGCACCACATTAAGAGCTACATTTATAATTCCCGTAAAGCCTAAAATGAAAAGGGGACGCTTTGTGTCACCTGTTGAACGGACAATTGAAGCACCGAAATTATAAATAAGTGAACCGGGAGCACCTAAAAAATAAATCTTCAGATAAAGAGTTGCAAGGGGGAGAACATTTTCGGGAGTGCCCATAAGTTCAAGAAATTTACCCGAAAGAAAAAAACCGAAAAGACCAACTGCAAAGCCTGAAGCTACGCTTATTGCCATAGCTGTATGGACACTTTTATGGATTCTGTCATTAGCATTTGCGCCGATATGCCTTGCGGTTACAACTCCTGCACCCGTTGAAAGACCAACAAAAAGATTAACTATAAGGTTAACAAGTGAGCTTGTTGACCCCACTGCCGCCAGAGATTCACTACCTGCAAACCTGCCAACAACCATAACATCGGCGGCGTTGTAAATAAGCTGAAGAACACCCGTTAACATAAGGGGAATTGAGAATATAAGAATTTTCTTGAAAAAAGGACCTGTTGTCATATCAAGAACACCGCGCTTATTCACAAAACCACCTCACTTTTAAAATCGTCTGTCATTATACTACTTTTTGCAGAAATAGTCATTATATTTTTAAAAAAATAAAAAATCTCCGCAAATCACGAAGATTTTTTATGTGAGTTTTTAAATTGTTGTATCAGGGTTGTTTTCTTCGGGCTTTGCGGCTTCAGGCTCAGCTACGGGTTCAACGGGTGGTTGAGTAGGTTGAGCAAAGTGCTGTGCGAAAGGTGGTTGCACAGGCTGACCAAAGGGTTGTTGGGGTTGTTGAGCATAACCCATATTGCCCATTGGCATTCCGTCAGGTCTGTAAACAACATTTTTGGGCTGAGCGTAATACTGACCCTGATACTGAGTCTGAGGGTCTATAAACTCATAATCGGGAATGTCATTGGGTGTGATTTTTCCCATTGCCAATGCTTGAAGCCTTATATCTGAGAAAAATTCAACGAATGTTGCCTGCATATAAGGATTTACATAAAAAATATTTAATAATCCCATTGTGAAAATGGAAAGCAAAATCCAACCATAAAAGGATAGGCTCAAAACGAACAGGTCAGCCTTGTTACCATCCATAAGAATTTTGCTTAAACGCTTTGCTTCATCCTTGTCAATATCCGGGCGGACTGCAAGAATATAGTCAATTGCCCAATATTCATAGGATTTTATTATACCGGGGATTATAAATAATAATGACCATAGAGCCACTGATAAATCTCTGAAAAATGTTACTTTAGCAATATTAATGTTGGTTTTATCCTTTAAATTTTCAAATACTTCTTTAATTTCTGCAGGTTGGTTTTTCCTTGATTTTAAGAAATATCTTATACCACCGCAACGGAAGGAATTGAAAATAAAATAACCTAATACGGATGCTACTGCAATTACCGCAACAAAAATAATGACAAAGACAATAAAAAATGGTTCTTGAATGAATTCATCAAAGAAAAAATCAGCGTTTCCGCCACCACCGAAGGCATCTTCAAAAGAAGCATCTCCCGAGCTTGTTGTGTTGAAAGAAAAATTGAAGCTTGGTGAAAAGCTTGTTCCTGTTCCGCTCAAAAACATTAAAAATACAACTAAAACGCTGTACCAATAGTTTTTCTGAAACAGATTTTTACCTGCTTGTTTGAGTTGTTTTCTATCCATAAAAGCACCTCCTGAAAGTGTTTTTATTGTTAATCAATGGCTTTAATTTTATAAACTGCAACTCCGTGGGGAGCAACAGTAACCTGAATTTTATCCTTTAAACCGAAAGCTTCCTTTTTCCAAAGATTTGTTGCTTCATAAGAAGCTTTGATGGGCAAATCAACAAACGGGTCACTGTGAAGCTTTGAAAGAGAAATTTCCATTTCCTTAGCTTTGTTTGATTTGTTGAAAAGGCAGACTGCAAGCTCGTGGTTTTCCAAGGGCTTTGCCAGAATATCGCTGATACCGTCAGTGAAAATGCGCTTTGCCTGAATACCACGCTTATCCTGGTCAATGGCAATAAGGTCCTTATTTTTAAGAATAGCGAGAACCTTATTATCTTCATCAACAGAACCGTCGGGGTTGATGAATTTTCTTACATCGTTGCCGAGAATAAGGGGAGCAGCCATCATACACCAAAGGGTGAAATGAGTTTTGTTTTCTTCCATATTGAGCTTGCCCACGCCAACCTCAAGCATATCCGGGTCGTTCCATGCGCCGATTTGGGCATATTTATAAAGGCGCACATTCTGTTCATAAATTGCAAGCATTGATGCCCAGAAGGGCTTGATATCGTGAGTTGTTCTCCAAAGGTTACCTGCCTTTGCGCCCCATTTCCAAGGCTGATTCATACCCCATTCGCAAAGGGAATAACAAATTGGCTTTTCGGGTGTGCCGTTTTTCTCTGCGAATTCCTTGGTTGCTCTCTGAAGCTCTCTGCCCATATTTGTGTATTGGCGCTGAGCAGAATCCATTCGGGAGGCAACGGGGTTATAGAATTTAAGAGTGTTTATACCTTTTTTGAGATTTACAACAACCTGAAGTCTGCCGTCGGGGGTGAAGCCCTTTGAAGAGGGGAAATAGCAATCATATTCCTTTTCGCCATTTACCTGACAAACAAGGAATTTTCTCATATTACCGCCTTTTCTGAACACAATTGTAAGGCTGTAATCACCATCCTCGGGTGCTTCGATTGTGTCAAAAAGAAGCTCGCCTAAGCCACCGCAGAGGTTACTTACCATATAGCCGCTTTCAACCTTTTCATCTGCAACGATTTTAGCGCCTTTTGAAACAATGCCGTGCTCAGCCTGCATTTCAATAAAAGCCTCTTCACCGGGCTTGCCGAGAGTGATTTTAATAAGTGAGGGTGCAATAGTTGGGATTGCTTCATTGTGGCAGAAATCATATTTGAAATATTCAACGCCCCATTCGGCGAGGGTATCTGCATCAACTTTTTCGTTATAAAGACTTGCAGGCAAATCCTCGCAGGTGCCTGTTCCGTTTGAGGTGTAAAGACCAACCTTAAAGCCTAAATCATTGATTTCTTCAACAAGTGGCTTAATCCCTCTTGGGAAACGGGTAAGGTCCCCCTGCAATTTGCCCTCTGCAGTTCTCATTGAGCTTTGCCAGCAGTCATCAAGATTAATATATTGATAACCTGCATCAAGAAGACCTGCTTTCTTCATTGCTTCCGCAGTATCTTTAATTAATTTTTCATCAATGGAATTTCTGAAGGTGTTCCAGCTACTCCAACCCATAGGGGGAGTGAGGGCAACGCCGTTATTATATTTTTCAACATCTGCAACATGCACTTGAGTTGCAGCAAAAGCTTTTTTTACTACACAGGCAGGACAGATTTTTTTGCCCTTAAGGGCTTTGCCAATAAGAACTCCCGTTCCTGCACCTGCAAGAATTGAAGCGGTTTTCTTAAGATTCATAAGTATCACCTTTCAAAAAAAGCCGTCCGAAATGGACGGCTAAAGTTTTTATTATTCAGCAGCTTCAACTGTTTCTTCAACGGGAGCTTCTACTGCGGGAGCAGCTTCAACTGTTGCGTTGTAAGCTGCAGCAAGCTTGTTGAAATATTTGATTTTATAAACGCTGCTAACGATGGGGAGAATTCTCCAGATCATTACAAACATACCGCCGTGCTTGAGAGTAATGTTGTAATCCTTAGCTTTCTGATACATTCTTTCAACCATCTGATAGTTCCAAACGAAAGCATAAATTCCGAAGCTGAAAATATCAAGAAGGAAAACGAGAATGTAATGGCCGCTTTCTTTATCATCGCCATCGCAGATTTTGTTAAGGTCGTTAGTCCATTTAGTCCAGAAGAAAAGACCGTAAATGCCGAGAGTTATGATGTTGAGGAAAATAAATTTACCTGTTTTTCTTTGTTTAATCATAATTATTGCCTCCAAATAGAGATTTATTATCTTATAGTAAATAATACTATAATTGTATTCTATTGTCAATAAGTATTTGGGCAAAAAAACGAGCCACCCCACAATTTTTGCGGGGTGACAAGATTTTATTCGTTGAAAAGTGAAAGCTCTTCTTCCTTCTGAAGTTCTCTGTATTTTTCAAGTCTTGCTTTAATTTTATCAGCAGGATTAAGAAGGCTTGAAACAGAGCAATCATGGTTAAGAGTGTCGATAATAAGTGAGCAATATTTGCTCATATCAACCTCAAAGTACCAAGGCTTCTGGAGAAGCTCGGGAGTTCTGTAAACA
>SVOP01000024.1 GCA_015066325.1 Oscillospiraceae bacterium | reverse complement strand
CCTGAATATCATAGGAAACAGCGTTATCTGCATCTGTCATAACAGGTGCAGGGATTGTGAAAACTGTTTCATTTTTGTCATTTTTGAAAATAAGGTTATTTTCATTATCAAGTGTAGCTGAAAGCTCACCTTTATGGATTTCAAAAGAATATGCTTCTTTAAGGCTTTCTTTATCGCTTACAATAATATTTTCTTTAACAGAACCTGATGAAACTATATACTGAATATCTGTGTTATTATCAACATTTTCATAAGTAATCTGAGAAACTGTTTTATCTAAATCTTTTTTAATAATATCTTCTTCGGTTGTTTGGGGTGCTTCAATATCGGCTGAAGCATTTTCAACATCATTAACTGAAAATGAAATGCTCTCTTCCCCTGCGGAAATAGTAATCTTTTCATTTTCATTGATTGTTTCGGGGAATTCAACATCAAAAGCACCGTCTGTATTGGTGATGGTTTCACCGCTTTGCTTTAAGGTGTTGTTAATTTCTTCCCATTCACCGTTGTTAAGCTTATGTAGAGGTGTTTTTGAAAACACTGTTGTGAAAGAACCGTCAGAACGCTTGTATGTTTTTGAAAATTCATCACGCTTTTCAGGAACTTCGCAAATTATTTCTGCATTCTCTTTTTCCGTTTCAACTGCTTCGGTCAGCAAGCTTTCCTGATATGCTTTTTTATCGGCATATTCGTTATATTCTTCTGCAAAAACCGTTGTTGCACATGAGAATATACCGATTAATGTTGCAATTGTCAGCAATACCGCCAACACTTTTTTACTCGTTTTCATAATTTTACCTCCTGATTTTTCTTTTGCGAAGCGGCAAAGGAGCGAAGGGAAAAAATGAAAATTTGATGAAAGGTAAAACTAAAACCTGCCGCATAAAACAACCAAAGTGCTGCAAGGTTTAAACGCTCGCTTCACCGCTTCTACTTATATATGACTTTAAAAACAAAAATGTCACAAAATATTTTATTTTCTTATAAATTTTTTATTTTTCATTTTTTATCGCAAATATTGGAAATTTGTGGTAATATGTAATAAGATGTTACACACATAAGATTTTTATGTTAGGGTGTTAAAGAAAATGATAACCAAAGAAAGAGCGGAAGAAATATCAAAGCTTTATTATAATAAAATATTCCGCTACTGCTTGAGTATGTCCAAAAACAATTACCATGATGCACAGGAAATCACCCAAGAGGTGTTTTTAGTTTTCACTCGAAAATTAAAAACCTTGAATGATGATGTTCTTGAGCATTATTTAATGTCTGTTGCAAAGAAAAAAGCTCTTGAATATTACCGCAAATTAAAAAGAGAAGAAATGGTTATTGCTCTTGAAGACTCCTTCACCTCCCCCGAAGAGGTTCTTTCTACAATAACAAGATATTATGAAATAAGCGATGTTGAACTAAAAATGACAATTGAAGCAATTATGAAGATGCTTACGGATGACGAGCACGAGCTTTTCATCAAGAAATTTTTAGAAAACAAAACTCAGAAGGAAATTGCTGAAGAAATGGGAATTTCGGTTTCCAATGTCAGCACAAAAACCGCAAGATTAAGAAATAAAATAGAAAAGCTGGGCTTTTTCTGCTTTACTTTTGTGGGTCAGATTATCATCAAAGCATTCTTTTAAAAAATTTTTTGAAAAATTTAAATTTTTTTGTGACTTTTTTATTTCTCCCGTCATATATAAGTGAAGGGAGAAATAAAAATTTTCGGGAAAGGAGTTGATTTCTATGGAGTTAACAATGCAGGAAAAGCTCAAATTAATTGAATTTTTTGAGTTTTTGTTGGATAAAGAAATATCAAAGCCCTTGGGTGAAATGAACTCAGAGGCTGTTGATAACTATATTAAAATCCTTCTCGACCTGCAGGACAAGCACATGGAGCTCAGCCCCGAATATATTGATGAACAGGTCAGAAAAATCTTCCACCCGGAAGAAGCCGCCCCACCCGAAGCGGTTAAAACAACTAAAAAAACAAATCAATAAGAAAAAGGTATGGCTTGTTGCTGCATGTATTGCAATTCTTGTGGCATTATTCAGTATTGTTTCTGTTGCAAACGATTGGAATGTTTTTGATTTCCTTTCCGAAAAATTCGGTTCGGTATTCTCTGTTCCGATTGAAGAAAAGCAAGAGTATAACGGCATAACTATTACAAATCATGGTAAAAACACAAACTATAAAACCGTTGAAGAAGCTTTAGAAAAAGAAAACATTGATGTTTTATACCCCGCTGTTTTGCCAAATGACATAAAGGTTACTGATATTATGCTTTATACTCAGAATTCTAAAAATAAAATGGCATATAGTTTCAATGATTCAGATTTGTATTCTTATACAACTTTTGATACATTTTTAGATAAATCAACAAAAAATGGAGCAACGGAAATAATAGAAATCAACGGCATAGTATGCTATATTAGTGATTTAGACGATACAAATTGTATTCAAATAAAGTTCGAATACAATGGTAATACATATATGTTCAGCCACACCGATAAAGAAGTTCTTGTTGAAATAATAGAAAATTTAGAGGAGATAAATAATGAAAATTAATAAGCTTCTTTCACTTATATTGGCTTTGGCTACCTTGCTTTGCGCAGTAATTATCCCTGCAAACGCTGCTGAAGCAGATACAAATGAACACATTGAAATATATATTGAAAACGAAGATATTTCAGAAGAAACAAAAGAAAAAATCATTGCTTTTTACACTAACGGTGGTGAAGAACAGGAAGGTGTTGCTACATACGGACTTACCTGCACCCTTTTCGGTCATAAACTTGAAAGCACAACAGTTTCAACAGTAACTCACAAAGTACGCTCAACCGCTCCCAGATGCTTGGAAAAAATTTATGATTATGAAGCTTGTACTCGTTGCGATTATGAAGAATCTACACTCAAAGTTCAAGAGTACATCTATTGCTGCTAATAAAAATTAACGCCTGACAGAATCTCCCTTCCTGTCAGGCGTTTTTTATTTAAATTTATTCACTTAACTTAACAAATAACCGAATGCGCTTTCAACCTTGCCGTTTTTCATATAAACTCTTGTAACACGGCTGTTGATATTGCAGATTATTTCGTAGTTTATTGTGTTTGCTTTTTTTGCGATTTCGTCAACGGAAATTGTTTCGTTTCCGTCTGTTCCGAAAATTGTGGCGGTGTCCCCTGCCTCAACCTCGGGAATATGGGTCACATCAACCATAAACTGATCCATACAAACTTTGCCGATGATTTCGGCTCTTTTGCCTCTTATGAGCACCTCGCCGTTATTGGAAAGCACTCTTGTTACCCCATCTGCATAGCCTGCACAAAGGGTGGCAACTCTTGTTTCCTTTTCGGTGGTATAGGTGCAACCATAGCTGATGCTCTCCCCCGCAGGTAAGGTTTTCACCTGAACAACACGGGTTTTCATCGACATTACGGGCTTCGGAACCGCTATATTATTAAACTCAACCTCGTCAGAGGGCTTCAAGCCATATAGAATGATACCCTGGCGCACCATATCATAGTTCTTTTCCAGATCTGCAATTGCGGCAGAATTATAAAGGTGCTTTATGGGGGCGGTTACCCCCTCTTTTTCTAATTTTAAAACAAAAGCATCAAATTTCTCCGCCTGCATTTTAGTATATGCCTTATCAAGCATATCTGCAGCCGCAAGATGACTGAAAACACCTTCAATTTCTATATTGGGGAGTGTTTTTATTTTTTTGATTTCTTCAACAGAGCAATCATCACATTTAAAGCCAATTCGGTTCATACCTGTGTCAACGGCAATATGAAGTGGTGCTGTTACACCTGCTTTAACTGCCACCTTTGAAAGCAGCTCTGCTTCATAAAAATCCGAAATGGTAGGAGTTATGTTGTTTTTAACAATGTTATCATAATCCCCATAAGGAATATGCCCTAAAATAAGAATGGGGCAATTCACTCCGTTTTTGCGAAGCTCCAATGCTTCATCTGTTGCGGCAACCGCAAGGTAATCCGCCTTATCCTCTAAAAATTTTGCAACGCCTATTGCACCGTGGCCATAAGCATTGGCTTTAACCACAGCTAAAATCTTGATATTTTCAGGGAGAGCCTCCCTGACAGCGTCAAAATTGCACTCGAGTGCATCAAGATCTATCTCCACCCAAGTGCGCAAGGATTTAAAAATTTCGTTCATTAAAAATTATTTTCCCAAAAGTGTATTCATAAGTGCTGAATCGTCTGTAATAAGTCCGTCAACACCATATTTAATAAGCTTTTTTGCAACACTTTCTTTATTAACAGTCCAGGGGTTAACCTGAAGACCTGCTCTATGAGCTCTTTCAACATAAAGGCGTGTTACAAGCATATAGTAAGGATGCAAAGCATCAGCACCGATTTCCTTTGCAAATGCAACGGGTCTTGGTGCTATTTTCATACCGATTAATTTATCAGGCGCATAGAGAATACCCGTTTTGCAGTTTTTATCAATTTTTTTGCAAACAACAAGAATTGCAGGGTCAAAGCTTGAAATAAGGAGTTTATCAAAAAGACCGTGATTTTTAACCGCATCAATTGTTTTTTCTGCAAGCTCTGTTCCCGCTTCGCCGAAATGCTCACTTTTAAGCTCAATATCGAGGAATTTCATTTTATCCCCCATTGATTTGCTCAATTCCAAAAACTCATCTAATGTGGGGATTTTAACACCTTCATATTCGGCACCCTTGTAGCTGCCGAAATCAAGCTGACGCAACTCCTCCAAGGTCATATCCTTAATTGCGCCTGTACCGTTTGAGGTTTCATCAATGGTAAAATTATGGCAAATAACGGGAATACCGTCCTTTGTTAAATGAATGTCTGTTTCAAATCCGTCACAACCGATTTCCATAGACATTCTAAATGCTTCAATTGTATTTTGGGGTGCAATAATATTTGCACCTCTGTGAGCAATAACATTACATTCTGCCATTGTAATCCCTCACTTTCTTTTACTTCAGATAATTATACTTTAAATCAGTGTTTTATGTCAACTTATTTTAATAATTTAACAATTCCTGCAGCTACGGCGCCTATACCAACCACACCGCCTGCAATAAGTGCAACCTTTTGTTTAATAAAGCCATCTGCATCCCATATAAATGCAAGCTCATTTAAAACACCATTACCCATAAGCTCTTTATATGTATAGAATTTTGTTTCATAATTGCCGTTTTCATCAATATCAAAAATTCTTACACCTCGGTCTCTTGTGCCGTAGCAACGGAAGGATGCACAGGAGGTCTGAACGAAATTAATTCCGTCCACAACGCCCTCAAAACAATTGCAATGGTCGTGACCAAAAACTACCGCTTTGATATCGCCACATTCCTTCATCGCTTCAAGCTGACCTGTTTTTTCATCAACAACGCAAGGATATTCACCCATAACACCCTTGCAGGAATCCTTCAATTTAATATATTTTCCATCAGGTGCTTTTATTGCACCTTTTGCATCCTTTGAGCATTCCTCGGTAAGCTCAAAGGTTTCAATTAAAGGAATATGCTGAAACATTATTGAAGGCACAGGCACACCGCCGTTATTTTCTTTAAGCTCCGCGCTTTTCTTTTTATACCATTCAATTGCCTCAGGCTTAACAAGGCTGAAGCATTTATCAAGCTCTTTATCCTTCCAGGCAGAATCCATCATCCAGAGGTTGAATTTAACCTTTTCGCCATCCTCGGAATAAATGGGAAGGCTATAAGTTGCAACATCGGGTGAGCTTTCATCATCAAGACCAAGGCATGTGCTGTATTTTCTGTACATATCTGCCTGCTCATCTTTAGTAAGGCGGTTCATATCATCATGGTTACCGTAAATCATTGCGAAAGGAATTTTTCTTTCTTCAATGGGAGCAACCAGCTTATCTATGGCAATTTCCATAGCCTTTGCTTCGCCTTCTTTATCCTTGATAACAAGTCTTGAACCGATTCTCGCATCGCAAAGGTGGTTACCTAAAATATTATCACCTGTAAGCACAATAAGGTCAGGATTAAGCGTATCATAAGCCTTATTCAGCATACGAATCATTGTAGGTCTCACAAACTGCAAATCCTGAGGGTCGCTGACCTGCATTATTCTGATTTTTCCGTTTTTGAACTTAATTTTCATAAGCTACCTCAAAAATTATAATTACATCAATTCGGGCAAAATTGCTTTTGCTATACCGAAATAAACTATAAGAGAAACGCCGTCCACAACAGTTGTAATAAAAGGACTTGCCATAACCGCAGGGTCAAGCTTCATTTTTTTTGCAATAATAGGAAGAACGCAACCGATAAACTTTGCGCATATAACTGTTAAGCACAGAGTTAGTGCAACAACAAGAGCTACATTGTTATTAACTCCGGGAGTTTTAAGGAGAAGCCCGTCAATTAAAATTATTTTTACAAAGCAGGCAATAGCAAGAGAAACACCGCAGAGAATGGAAACTCTGAATTCCTTCCACATAACCTTGAAAATATCTTTAACATCAACCTCACCTAAAGAAAGGCCACGAATTACCGTAACCGATGCCTGACTACCTGAGTTACCGCCCGTACCCATAAGCATAGGAATAAATGCAGTAAGCACAACTAATTTTGAAAGAGCGTCTTCAAAAGAAGAAATTATCATTCCCGTAAAGGTTGCCGAAAACATCAACAGAAGAAGCCAGGGGATTCTGCCCTTCCAAAGCTCCCAGGTGGAAATTTTAAGATACGGTGTATCTGTATTGGGGGCAATAGCCGCCATTTTCTGGAAGTCCTCTTCCGCCTCTTCCTGAATAACGTCAATAGCATCGTCAAAGGTAACAATACCAACCATACAGTTTTCGTTATCAAGAACAGGAATTGAAACCATATCATATTTATTGAACATCTGAGCAACCTCTTCCTTGTCGCTCAATGTTTTAACTGTTATGGGGTTATCCTCCATAACATCAGTTAAGATTTCATCATCATCGCAGGTCAAAAGGTCCATTGCAGTTATTGTACCTAATAATCTGTGCTTTTCGATAACATAACAAACGTTAACTGTTTCGGAATACTCGCCTCGGGATTTAATTTTCTTTAAGGCATCACCGATTGTCATTGCAGGGTGCAGGCTGATATATTCCAATGTCATAATGCTACCCGCACTATCCTCGGGATAATTGAGGATGGTATTAATAGCCGTTCTCTTATCCCCTGCAACACGGAGCATTCTTTCAACCACATTCGCAGGCATTTCTTCAATAACATCAACAGTATCATCTATGAACATATCGTCCATAATGAATTTCAATTCGCTGTCTGTGAAAGCTTCAACGAGAACCTGCTCCTGCTCAGGCTCCATATAGGTGAAAACCATTGCGGCATTTTCTTTTGGAATAAGCCTGAAAAGCATAACCATCTGCTTATCCTCAAATTCCGGCAAAAGCAATGCCGTATCAACGGGATTCATTGTATCAAAAATACTTTTAATCGCTTTATACTGTTTTTCAATTAATAATCTTTCAAAAACCTCTTTTGTCATTATTTTTCCTCCTTTTTCTGTTTTGCAGAATGGAAGGCAAATGCAAATAAAAAAACTGAGCCAACAAGCTCAGCGACAAAAAGACACATTAGCCGAAAAGATACCTTTTCCGCTATAAATAAACCTGTGTTAACAGCCTGCAATTTCTTCAGGCTGTGTTATCGCTGTTTTAATATCAATGCAACTTCGCCCATGCCCGCTACTGCCTGAATCCATTACTGTGTCACACTCCTTATATATTATGTTTATTTTATGGTATTAAATCCACATTTAAATATAAACCAATCCACAACCTTTGTCAAGAAAAAAGCACATTTGGGCAATAAAAAAAGAAGCCCCGAAGGGACTTCTTTTAACATTTTAAATTGATTAGCCGATAAATGACATAATAAGAGCTAACAACCACTCCCAGAAGCCAAGGAAACCGGTCCACTGAGATGTTCTTACCTGACCGCAAACAGAGCAAACCTTATTTGCTGATGTTGCGGTGCTGTTTACATGATCGTGATGACCAAAATCAGCCTTACTGCCACAATCCTTGCAAATTCTCCAATGGTCTAAGCCATCGCCCTCATAAGGACCATCAGGGTTGTGCTTTGCAGTAACAACACAAGCATTAGAATATGCATAGTTACCTGCAGCATCTGTTGCAAAATATCTTATTTCGAAAGTGCCTGCACGCTCGCCGATAGGCTCGCCATCATAGGGAATCCAAACACCATCTTCACTTAAAATTTCCCAACCTTCTGAGAAAACGCCACCTTCGATAGCGGGTCTTTCAATAAAATCAAAATCGATTACATCACCGGGGCAAATTCTTTTAGAAACATCAATTTCTCCTACGGTAACATTTGCTGCGCTTGCCATACAAGCCATTACACTAAAAAGAAGGCATACTGTAAGTATTGTAGCCAACACTCTTTTTTTCATAATTATTTCCGTCCTTTCAATGACAGTTTTTTATATATTACCATTTATAGCAAAAAAATGCAAGTGTTTTGAGAAAATCTCATAAAATTATTCAAAATAAATAACTTCATTTTTCTCGGAAGACTCAACAATTGCTTCCATAAGCTTCATAAGTCTTCTCTGCTGGTCATGTGTAATTAACTGTTTTGCACCATTTCTCAAAACATCATAAATGTTATTATAATAATCTGCCCATTGAACATTTATAACTTCAAGAGGGAATTTTTCTATAGTTTCCGGTGTTCTGGGTGCCATTGTTTTTGTTATACCCGCACCCATCTGCACAGGAACTGCATCCATTTTTTCCCAATCCTTGATTTTAACAATTTCGCCCTCAATATCCCATGTTCTGATAATAGCTGTTCCGTTTTCACCGGCCATATACCAACGAGGAGCTTCAATAAAGTTATTGGTAAGCACTTCAACAAGGCACTCAGGACCATCCTCAAACTTGATAATCGCACGGAAGCCATCATCAACCTTAAGAGTTGTAACGTTTGTTAATGAACCATATACACTTTTAATTTTCTTGCCCTCGTTGAGCATAAGAATCTGGTCAAGAAGATGAACACCCCAGTCAAGAAGCATTCCGCCGCCGTGCTCTTTTTCTCCTCGCCAACCGGATGGCACACCACGAGAGCCGTAAACCTTAGATTCCATTGAGAAAACAGGACCAAGTTCATTTTTATCAAGAATGTTTTTGATTGTGCGGTAGTCATTGTCCCAACGTCTGTTCTGGTGGACTGTGAAAAGCTTACCTGTTTCATTTGAAACCGCAATCATTTCCTCCAAATCCTCCGAGCAAAGAGTCACAGGCTTTTCAGAAATAACATTTTTACCCGCTCTCATAGCACGGATTGCAATATCCTTGTGAACATCATTATATGTAGCACAAACGATAAGCTCAACCTTTTCATCCTCAAGCACTGCTTCAAAGGATGGGTAAGCATACCAGCCCTTGCTCTCAGCAACCTGACATCTTTCAGGCTTTATATCGTAAATACCTGCAAGATTGAAATTTTCAAAGCTATCTATTCTTTCAGCGTGGTAGTTACCCATTCCGCCGTAACCAACCACAACAACATTAATTTTATCCATAATAACATCCCTAACAGTAAAAATTCATTGAAACATTTAAAGCCTTAGTGTGCGTGGATTTTGTGATTTACGAAACCCGAAGCGTACAAAGGTACGCGAGTTTGGTTGAGAAAATCGCAAAAGTCGCGTGCAATCAGGCTTTAAATCCACCAAGCAGCTTCTAAACCTTCTTTAATAATACAATTCTTAAGAAGTGCAACTGCTTTTTCAAGACCTTCATTCTGGCTCATAAGTGAATCCTCGTGTTCAATTGAAATAGCATAATCATAACCAGCCATACGAAGATTACTGATAACATCGCGCCAGTAGCTTTCACCGTTACCGAAGCCAACTGAACGGAAAATCCATGAGCGGTTGATTTCATCTGCATAGGATTTTGTATCAAGAACACCGTTGACTGCTGTGTTAATAGCATCAATTTTTGTGTCTTTAGCGTGAAAATGGAAAATTGCTCCCTCTTTACCCAATGCACGAATAACTGCAATAGGGTCCATTCCCTGCCAGATAAGGTGGGAAAGGTCAAGGTTGGCACCGATTTCCTTACCAACTGCATTACGGAGCTTCAAAAGGCTTTCTGTGTTATAAACACAGAAGCCGGGGTGAAGCTCAAGAGCAATTTTATCAACACCGTGAGCGGTGCTGAACTTAACAAACTCTTTCCAATAAGGAATGAGCACTTCATTCCACTGATAATCAAGAATTTCACCGAAATCATTGGGCCATGGGCAAGTTACCCAGTTAGGATATTTTGAATTTTCACAGTCACCGGGGCAGCCTGAGAAGGTATTAATCTGATGAACGCCCAATTTTTCTGCAAGAAGAACTGCCTTTCTCATATCCTCATCAAAGGCTTTTGCAATCTCTTTATTCGGGTGAACAGGGTTACCGTGACAGCTTAAAGCACTGATTTCAACATCATACTTTTTAAGAAGTGCTTTAAAATCCTCCAATGCTTTTTCATCGTTAAGAAGAATGTCGGGATCTGCGTGATCTTTGCCGGGGAAACCGCCACAACCGATTTCAACCATCTCAAGACCGAGAGATTTAAAATATTTCAATGCTTCCTCAAGAGAAACAGAGCCTAATAAATTAGTAAGAACACCAAGTTTCATAAGTAAACTATACCTTTCTGAATTTATAAAAATTAATGAATTATCTAATTTTTAGAAAAAATTGTTCACAGTGCCGTTTTGTGTGAGCGGTGCTGTATGAGATACTGCTCCGAGCACAAGGCGGTGCTGTGGGCGATTTTAGCAAAAATTTATTTAAAGTTTTTCTGTAACCAAGCGTAACTGCGAGCAATATCTTCCAAACCTGTGGGAACAGGATCATCATTTTCGAGAATAACCCAATCCAAACCAATTGCATTTACGCCCTCAATAACTTTAGCCAAATCATTTTCACCCTCACCGAGAGCCTTAGGCTTGTGGTCAACACCGTCTTTAATATGAACAAGCACGATCTTATCTTTATTTTCGGGAAGATATTTGCTGTTATCAATACCTGCACAGAAGCTCCAATATGTATCAACCTCAAGCTTACAGCCGTTTTCGGAAATAATATCCATAGCAGTTTTACCGTCTTTAAGGTCTTCGAATTCTTCTGTATGGTTATGATAATAAGTATCCATACCCATTTCTCTTGCCTTAACACCTGCGGCACTGAGGACATCACCTGTGTTTTTGGCTTCCTCATAAGTCGAGTGTGGCGCACCGCCAACACCAAGATATTTTGCACCGAGAGTTTTACCATACTCAAGTGTTTTTTCAAGATTTTCAGGTTCAAAATCATCTAAACCAAGGTGACTGCCCACAACCTCAAGACCTAATTCTTCACATCTTGCACGAAGCTCTTCAGCAGAAAGGTCAAAATAACCTGCAAACTCAACGCCGTCAAAGCCGATTTCTTTAACCTTGCCGAGAATTTCTAACATATCGTTTCCGTTTTCAATATGGTCGCGAACGGAATAAAGCTGTACTGCAAATTTCATTTTTGTCTATCTCCTTTTATACGAATATCGTATATTTAGTCATATTTTACTTTGAAAGAAAATCGTTCAGAGTGCCTTTTTGGTGCGAGTGGTGCTGTATATAGATACTGCCCCGAGCCCAAAATGGCGCTATGGGCGATTTTAATCAAAGTAAACGGGTGCTCCAGTCTTTGCAGACTCATAAATTGCTTCAAGAATACGAGTTACGCAAAGTGCCTGACGGGGTAAAACAACAGGGTCTGTATCTGTTCTGATAGCATTAATCCAAGAGGATGCTTCCATTTCTGCGGGAGAGCCATCCTTCTGACCCTCGAAGAATGCTGCACCGCCTGCTTCAAGGTTAGGCTCTTCGATACACTGACGCTGATGCTTTATGTAGTTGATTCTTGCTTTATCATCAATAGTGTCTGCACCGCCCTTATCACCGCAGACCATATAGCAAGCCTCGTGATAATCGGCAATATTAAGTGCCCAGCTTGATTCAAGATTAATAACCGCACCATTTTTCATTTTTATGAAGCCGAATGCAGAATCTTCAACTGTATATTCCTTCGGATCCCATTTTCCCCATGCGTTGCCCTGCTCCTCCTGGTCTGCAAGCTTGCGGAAGGTCTGACCAACAACCATTTCAGGCTCATAGTTATTCATAACCCAAAGAGTCATATCAAGAGCGTGAGTGCCGATATCAATAAGAGGACCGCCACCCTGCTCATATTCATTAAGGAAAACTCCCCAGGTAGGAACTGCACGACGACGGAGAGCAAGAGCCTTACCATAATAAATTTCACCGAAATCGCCGTTATCAGCACATTTTTTTACATAGAGGTTTTGAGGTGTCTGACGGTTCTGATAACCGATGGAAAGCTTTTTACCGGTTCTTTCTGCCGCCTCACACATTGCCTTTGCTTCCTCATAAGTTTTTGCCATAGGCTTTTCGCACATAACGTGCTTTCCTGCTTCAAGAGAATCAATTGTAATAAAGCTGTGAGAACGGTTAGGTGTGCAAACGTGAATTACATCAATGCTTTCATCCTTGAGAAGCTCTTTATAATCCTCATAAACCTTTGCATCGGGTGTACCGAATTTTTCTGCGGCTTTTTCTGCTCTTTCTTTGATAATATCGCAGAAAGCAACCATTTCTACGCCCTCAACCTTTTTAAGAGCGGGCATATGCTTGCCATTAGCAATACCACCGCAACCGATGATACCTATTTTTAAAATTTTATCCATAAGTCTACCATCCTTCCAGACAGAAAATTTCACCTTCTATTATATTTCTTTTGTCATTTATTTCAATATTTTTAAAGCATTTATACTACCAAAAAAAAGCCTTGATATTTGGGGATTTTTCACATACTAAATCTGTTGCAAAGATAGTTTCAATATTATATAATTTCCCTATATTTACCTTTAGGAGACGTGGTTATGGGAAAGAAAAAGATTTACACAATTGCAACAGCTCACCTTGACACTGTGTGGAGCTGGGACTTGGAGGAAAGCATTGACCAATATATAGACGATACCTTCAAGCAAAACTTCTATTTATTAGAAAAATACCCTACATATAAATTCAATTTTGAGGGTGCTTACAGATACGAGCTTATGGAGGAATACTACCCCGAAGAGTTCAAAAAAATGACCGAATACATCAAGGCGGGGCGTTGGAACGTTTGTGGTTCTGCTTATGAAAACGGTGATGTTAATGTGCCCTCTCCCGAGGCTCTTTTCAGAAATATTCTCATAGGTAACTCCTATTTCCGTAACAAATTCGGCAAAACCTCCTGCGATATTTATTTGCCTGACTGCTTTGGCTTCGGTTGGGCTTTACCCAGCATTATTCATCACGCAAACCTCAAAGGCTTCACCACCCAGAAATTAAGCTGGGGCGGTGCTTTCGGTGTGCCCTTTGACACAGGAAGATGGCGCGGTGTTGACGGTAAAGAAATATACTCAACCTTAAAATTAGGCTCTTACAGCAAATCCCTTGACAACTTACGCAACTGGGATTTTATGGAAGAAAAATTCAAGGAAAATGAAAAGTACGATTTTCCTTGGACAACTGTTTTCCACGGCGTTGGTGACAGAGGCGGTGCACCTAAAGAAAAATCCGTCGCTTTCGTTGAGCAGGAAATCAAGAAAAATGATGAAAGCGATATTGAAATTATCGCCGCAACTGCCGACCAATATTACAGAGATATTGACGAGCAGCTCTCACCCGAACAAAAAGCCAAGCTTCCTGTTTGGGAAAATGAGCTTGTTATGAGCGAGCACGCCATCGGTGGCTATACCTCAAGAGTTATGAGCAAGCGTTGGAACAGAAGAGCTGAAGAGCTGGCAGATATGGCAGAACGCAGTTCTGTTCTTAGTGATTGGCTGGGTACATACGATTATAATCGTGAAAGTCTTACTCGCTCCTGGAAAAGAGTTCTTTCCCACCATTTCCACGATGATATGCCCGGTACCTCCTGCCAGCGTGTATATAAACGCTCCTGGAATGACCTTTATGTTTCAATGAATCAGTTTCAAAGTGAAATTGAGGGCGCGGTTTCTTCCGTTGCAAACCTTATGAACACAAGCAATTGCAATGGTACTCCTGTTACTGTTTATAACCCCATTGAAGCAGACAGACACGGTGCGGTTACAGTGCGCCTTGACAACATCAAGAGCGACTATGTTAAAGTATTTGATGGAGAAACTGAAATCAAGTCACAGAGCAAAAAGCTTGATAACGGTAAAATCGAAATCACCTTTATTGCAGATGTTAAAAGCCTTGGTTTAAAGGTTTTTGATATTCGTGAAAGTAACTCTCCCTGCTCTGTTAATGGTGAAATATCTATCGGCAACAACACTCTTGAAAACGGGAAATACATTGTAAAGCTCAATGATAACGGCGATATTTGCTCAATTGTTGATAAATCATTGAATAACAAAGAAATTCTTAAAGCACCTGTTGAAATCGGTCTTTTCAACTATACAGGCTCTTGGGATTGGCCCGCTTGGGAAATGAATTTTGATGAGGCAAACAAAAAGCCCGACAGAAAACCCGCGCTTGTAAAAATCGAAGAGCTTGAAAATGGCGTTGCAAGAGTTGCCTATAAAGTAACTCAAAAAGACGACAGAAGCACATTTACAAATATAATTGCCCTTTCAGATGGTGGCAAAGTGGTTGAGGTTTATTCTGAAATTGAATGGCAGTCACTTCAGACAATGGCGAAAAATGTTTTCTCCTTTACCGCAGACAATGAAAAAGCACTTTACGACCTTGGCCTTGGTGCAATTGAACGAGGAAATATGACAAAACAGCTCTATGAAGTTCCTGCGCAGAAATGGGCTGATATTACAGATAAAAGCGGTGAATTCGGTGTTTCTGTTATAAGTGAATGTAAATATGGCTGGGATAAGTTTGACAACAACACCCTCCGCCTCACAGTTGTGCATACACCTAAAGGAAATTACCGTATCGACTCAATGCAGTCTATGATGGATTTGGGGCTTAACAGATATTCATTCGGTATTTTCAGCCACGAAGGAAAGGTCGGTGCGGATACTCAGCTTCAGGCAAGACTTTTCACTCAACCGATGTGTGCAGTTGTTTGTGATAAACACGACGGTGCTCTCGGAACAGATTACTCTTTCGGTAATGCTTCAACAAATGATGTTATTATCCGTGCTATGAAAAAGGCGGATGAAAGTGACGAAATAATTGTTCGTCTCGGCGAGGGAACAAATAAAAATATAGAAAACTTCACTCTCGCATTAGGTGACGGAATTGAAAAAGCAAGAGAAGTTTTTGCAAGTGAAGAACACATTGGTGATGCAAAGGTGGTTGACGGAAAGCTTGTAACTGACTTCAAGCCTTATGAAATCAAATCCTTTGCCCTTACTCTTAAAAAGTCTTCAATAAATACAGAAAAAGCAATTTCAACTCCCGTTGATTTAAAGCCCAACAAGCAGTTGATTACAAAGCAGGGCAAGTTAGGTGATTTCAAATACACAATTCCCTATGAAATTACTCCCGATAATATCACAATTGGCGGTATTGATTTTGAAATCAAAAAAGACGGCAAAAATGCAATTGTTTGCAAGGGACAGAAGCTTTCTGTTAATAAAGATACAACAAAGCTTGTTCTTCTTTGCAGCTCTATCAATGGCGACAAAAAGGCTAAATTCAAGGTTGGCAAAGAAACAGTTACAAAATTTATTCCCAATGCATTCCAAAGACCTGCCCGCTGGGATATGTATGATTTCGGGGAAACCGCAAGAATTAAGGATTGCAAGGTAGCTTATGAATTCACCCATTGCCACAAGGATTTTGCAGATGTTACCGCAAAATCAATGTATTTCTTCTCGGTTGAAATTGATTTGAACGGTGAAACAGAAATAACATTACCTAAAGACAAAGATATTGTTATTCTTTCTGCAACTGAAATTAAAGGTACTCTCGGTGGTCTTGCAACACCTCTTTGCGAGGAAGTAAAAGAAAGAAAATTAAAATTCAAAATGAACCGAAAAGAGAAAAAACAGTATAAAAAAGAGAGAAAGAAAAAGAACTTACACGACAAAAAATTCTATAACAGAAAAAATTGGGGAAAAGACTATTAAAAAAAAGACGGCGAAAGCCGTCTTTTTTAGTTAGGAGTGAGGAATGAGGAGTTAGGAGTGTCGGGACCTGCGGTCAGCAATTATAATTTGTGATATGTAATTCTAAAATTTCAACACAATAAAAACAACCAAAATTTATTACTTTTTACATTAATGCTTGAAACAATATCAATATACGTAAAATTTAGTGGTTAGCGAAGCCTTTAAAATGATTGGAAGCGAAGCTTCCCCAACACTCCTCACTCCTCATTCCTCACTCCTAACGTAACTAAAATATTTTGAGAAATATTTTAGTTATAACAAACCCTATTATTCCGCAACCGGGAAAAGTAAGCAACCAAGTCAATGCAATTTCTTTTATGACTGACGGATTGAGAGATTTTATATTTTTGGCAGTTCCTGCACCCATCATTGCGGTGGTTTTTGCGTGGGTTGTGGAAACGGGGAAGCCTAAAACAGTGCTTACAAAAAGAGATAGTGATGCTGAAAGGTCTGCAGAAAAGCCTTGGTATTTTTCTAATTTCACCATATCCATTCCAACAGATTTTATAATTTTTTTACCACCGCACATTGTACCTAAAGCCATAACAACAGAGCAAAGTAAAATAATCCTCCAATCAGGTTGAAAACTCCCCTTTTGTGCGTTACCCGAAAAGCTCATACAAAGCATTAAAACTGCAATGAATTTCTGTCCGTCCTGAGCACCGTGCATAAAGCTCATTCCTGCGGCAGCAAAAATCTGTCCGTATTTAAAAAAGCTTTCTGCATTTTTTCTTTTTATGTTTCTGAAAAATACAATTATCAGTTTGCAGATTATAAACCCAACAAAAAAACCGAATAAACAAGAGGTAAAAAGTCCCTTGACTGCCTTAATCCACTCTTCACCGTTTATACCTGAAAGTCCACCATTAATTGCAATTGCACTGCCCGATAGCCCTGCAATAAGTGCGTGACTTTCGCTTGTAGGAATACCGAAATACCAGGCAAGCACCGCCCAGAAGACAATACTGAAAAGTGAAGCAGAAAGTGCAACAGAAGCAGAATATGTATCATTCCCGAAATCCACTATATTTGCAACTGTCACAGTAACGGAATTATTCACTGCACTCATAACCGAAACACCAAGAAAATTAAAAATGGCGGACATTAACAGCGCAGATTTCAGCTTCATACACCGTGTAACAGTAACTGTTGAAATGGCGTTTGGCGCATCGGTCAAACCGTTCACAAACACAACCGCAAGTGTCAGAATTATTGATGTAAGGGTTAATGGTGAGAATTTTAATATTTCTGTCATTGTTATATCTCCTGATATTTGCATAATCGCCTTTTATATGATATATTCAAGTTAGAACAAATATTATTCATAACAGAGAGGAGAATTCCAATGGATGACAGAGCAATAAATATTCCAAAAGAAGCTGCAACAATTTTTCTTTTATATGGAATAGGCAATTTCTTCTCTATAATCAGCAACACATTAATAACAAACAAAACAGAAGAAATGACAACAGCAGTAATTGTTAAAATTTTTCTTTTAGGTGTAACTAATTTATTAATGAGCAGCACTTTATTTTCTAAAAAATATAACAACAAAATTATACTCACCTCTGCTTTACTTATGATACCGAGTGTATTCTCATTATTTTTCACTGTAAATACACTCCTTATATGTCATATTATTTTCTGTTTATTACTCACAGCTTTTACATACATTATGGTAAAAATGCCTGAAACACCCATAAGAGAAGAAATTGTGAAATTTCGTTTTATCATCCCGCTTTTTCAGGCTCTTTTATTTATAATTTCTTCAACGCAGCTTATTCAACAACTCTATTATGAAAATTCGATTATTTCTCTTATACCATCAGTACTCTCTTTAATTACAAGTTTTTTACCTATAATATGCTACATTTTTCTTGTAAACTGGCTTGCGGACCCATACAAAAAATAACTTACAAAACAATTGACATATAAAAACCTCTGTGATAAACTAAATACGAAAAATTTATATGGAGGCTTATTCTCATGGAACATATCAAAACTATTGAAACACGCAATTTGTGCGAAAGTGCTAAAAACGGTGGCTGTGGCGAATGCCAGACATCTTGCCAGTCTGCTTGCAAAACAAGCTGCGGTATTGCTAACCAGGAATGCGAAAGCGTTAAGGAAAGCAAATAATTAATTCAGAAAAAACGAAATGCCGCCGTTAACGGCGGCATTTTTCGTGAAGGGGATAGTACTATTATGATTCATCAATACAAGCAGGGTGGCTATAATATTGTGCTTGATGTCTGCTCAGGTTCAGTTCACGTGGTGGATGAAGTAGCTTATGACATTATTGCTATGTTTGAGAACACCGCCAAAGAAGATGTATTGAAAGCTATTGAAGAAAAATACGCTAATCGAGAAGATATTGCAAAGGCTGATATCGCTGAGTGTTATGCTCAGGTTGAAGGCTTAAAGGCTTCCGGCAAGCTTTTCGCACCTGATACATTTGAAGCTATGGCAGGAACACTGAAGCAAAAAACCGCAGGAGTTGTTAAGGCGCTTTGCCTTCATATTGCTCACACCTGCAACCTTAACTGTGCTTATTGCTTTGCAAGCCAGGGAAAATATAACGGTGAAAGAGATGTTATGAGCTTTGAGGTAGGCAAACGTGCCCTGGATTTTCTTATTGAAAATTCAGGTACTCGCCGTAATCTTGAGGTTGACTTCTTCGGCGGTGAGCCCCTTATGAACTTTCAGGTTGTTAAGGATTTGGTTGCGTATGCCAGAAGTATAGAAAAAGAGCACAACAAAAACTTCCGTTTCACACTTACTACAAACGGAGTTCTCGTTGACGATGACGTAATTGAATTTGCTAATAAGGAATGCAGTAACGTAGTTCTCAGCCTTGACGGAAGAAAGGAAATCCACGACCGTTATCGTGTTGACTATGCCGGTAACGGCAGTTGGGATAAAATTGTTCCGAAATTCCAGAAATTTGTTGAAGCAAGAAACGGCAAAAACTATTATATGCGTGGAACCTTTACCCACCAAAACCCCGATTTTCTTAAGGATATTCAGCAGATGCTCGATTTAGGCTTCAGCGAATTGAGCATGGAACCCGTTGTATGTGCCCCCGGTGACCCTGCAGAGCTTACAGAATATGATTTAGAAATAGTAATGAAGCAATATGAGGACCTTGCAGACTTAATGCTTCAAAGAGATAAAGAAGGCAAGCCTTTTACCTTCTACCATTATATGATTGACCTTACAGGCGGTCCCTGCATTTACAAACGCATTTCAGGTTGCGGAAGCGGAACTGAGTATATGGCAGTTACTCCCTGGGGTGATTTATACCCCTGTCACCAATTTGTTGGCGATGAAAAATTCAAATTGGGTAACGTTTGGGATGGTGTAACAAACCACGAAATACAAAGCCAATTTGCAGCTTGCAATGTTTATGCCCACCCCGAATGTAAGGATTGCTGGGCAAGGCTTTATTGCTCAGGCGGTTGCGCTGCCAATGCTTACCACGCAACAGGTTCTGTTACGGGTGTTTATGAAAGCGGTTGCCGTCTTTTCCGTAAACGTATGGAATGTGCAATTATGGTTGCAATTGCAAGGGCTTTGGGTGAATAAATATGAACACACCCATTTGTGATTTTGTGCGTAAGTACAATGAAAAATATCCGATACGAATGCATATGCCCGGTCATAAAGGTGCGAATTTTCTCGGCTTTGAGCATCTTGATATAACAGAATTTGAAGGTGCGGATGATTTATATCATCCCGAAGGAATAATTGCAGAAAGTGAAAAAAATGCTTCGGAGCTTTTCGGATGCCCTACTTATTATTGCACCGAAGGCTCCTCTCAGTGCATTCGTGCTATGATGTATCTTCTTGTCCTTTATGCTAAAAAGCAGGGGAAAAAGCCTATTATTGCCGCAGGAAGAAACGCTCATAAAACATTTATAAGTGCTGCCGCATTATTGGATTTTGACATAATGTGGCTTTATCCGCGGGAAGAAGAATCCTATCTTTCCTGCAACATAACTCCTGATGAGCTTGAAGCTTATCTTCAAAAAGCTAAAGAAAAACCCATTGCAGTGTACATTACAAGTCCTGATTATTTGGGTAAAACGGCAGATATTAAAGAGCTATCAAAGGTGTGCCACAAGCATAATGTTCTTTTAGCTGTTGATAACGCTCACGGAGCATATCTGAAATTTATTGAAAGCTCCGGTCATCCTATTGACCTTGGTGCAGATATATGTTGCGATTCCGCTCACAAAACCCTACCCGTTGTTACGGGCGGTGCATATCTTCATATTTCTGATAAAAATCCAGATTTTTCATTAAAGGATGTAAAAAATGCATTAGCACTTTTCGGCTCAACAAGTCCCTCATATTTAATTTTGCAGTCCTTGGATTTTTGCAACGCTTATCTTGAAGGCTACAAGCAAAAGCTACAGAACTTTCTGCCGTTAGTGTCAAAAATGAAAGCAAGGCTTGAAGAAAAGGGCTTCACTTTTTACGGCGACGAACCGATGAAGCTGACTTTTTGTGCAAAGGACTACGGCTACACAGGTACGGAGTTTGCGGAAATTCTTTCTGAAAACAATATTTTCTGCGAGTTTTGTGACCCTGATTACCTTGTTTTAATGCCCACTCCCGAAACAACCATGAAAGATCTTGAAAAGGTGGAAACGGTATTATCTTCAATCAAAAAAAAGAAAGCCGTAAAAACCACACCGCCGAAATTTATAAAGGCTCAAAAGGTTATAACGGTAAAAGAAGCAACCCTCTTCCCCTCGGAAATACTACCCATTTCAGAATGTGAGGGCAAAATTCTTTCTGCAGTTACGGTTGGTTGCCCCCCTGCAGTACCGATTCTCATATGCGGTGAGAAAATAAGCAAAGAGGTCTTAGAGTGCTTCAACTACTATGGTATAACTGAATGCAGCGTTGTTATTGAATAATAACAAAACAAAGTAGTGAAAGAGTATCACCCACCGGCCCATAAACCATATTGGAATAAAAGCTATATTTGCACGCTTTAAATTTTACTTACAAAAAGAACGCTCCCCCTCTTTTTTCTTTAAAACAAAAAGAGGAATAGGCTTTGCGTTACTTCCATTATAAAAATAAATAAAATATAAAAAATATTTAAAAAACACTTGCAAAATGTGAAATGATGTGATATTATATCTTTCGCTATCTGGGTGTGGCGCAGTTGGTAGCGCGCTTGACTGGGGGTCAAGAGGCCGGAAGTTCAAGTCTTCTCACTCAGACCATAAAGCAGATAACTCTT
>SVOP01000023.1 GCA_015066325.1 Oscillospiraceae bacterium | reverse complement strand
ACTACAAGAAAAGAACTGAATATTTAGAAAGTTTAGGTTTTGTTGTAATACGATTTGACAATACCGAGGTTAAGAAAAGATTTCCTTGGGTTGTGAATGAGCTTATGGCTTTTTGCGAAAGCAGAGCTAAAGAGCTTAATATAACTGACTATAATTTTATGGTTGAAGGTTAACGTTGCATCTTCGATGCAATTTTGGAAGAACCTTCCGGCACGAAAAATCAAGATTTTCCGTGCCACCTTCCTTTGAAGGAAGGCACAAAATCATTGTTGCTGCATTCAATTAAATTAGTATTGCAGTATTATTAATGTAGGCAATTCACTTTGCGCTTTGCGCTTTGTGTTTTGCATTCTAAAAGAAAGGTTTTGAGCTTATGAAAATATTATCAAGAAAGAATGGTGTGGCTCTGATAGCTGTTTTAACAGTGTTATTGGTATTAACACTGTTACTTCCGGTTATGTTCAAAACCACAGAAAATGCAACTTATTCTGCGGCAACAGAGCTTAGCCGCCAAAGAGCAGGCTACCTTGCAAGAACAGGCGCAGAAATGGCAGTTGCAACCTTAAAATCAACCTTGAAGGACGAAAGCTTTGAGCCCTTTTATACAGCATTGAAAAAGGAGAGGGACGCCAGCGGCAATCTTGTTGAAAACTCAAAATACGGAATAAAAGAGGTTAATGGCTATTTGCAGGTTGAAATGGAGCCAATCAGCCTTTATTATAAAAAAGATGAATCAGAGGAAACCGGCTATAAATCCATATATATTTCCGGTGAGCCCACTGCAGATGAAATCAAGGATTGCGAATTTATCGGAAAAACTGAAATTACAATTACATATAATGGTGATCCCGAGTATTTCGAGGTTAAAGACGGTAAATACACTCAGGTAGAGCAGAGTGTGGCTACAACACCGGTAACCTCAAACGGCAATGCAGTAACAGATGATAACGGTCAGCCCATAACAGAAATTAAAGAGGGCTATATTGTTATTTATAATGATAACTATATGGTTAAATCAAATGCAACAGTTAAAGGGCAGAAGGCAACCCGTTCCGCAGCTGTTATGGAAACCAGAGATATGCTTAACGAAAAAGATAATAACGATAGCTTCGTTGCATATACCGAGCAATATTGGAGACTTGCTCCCGATTTTGTTAAAATAATTGAAGGGGATTATCCTCAGCCTAAGGACGGCAATCAGGATAAAACCTACAGCTACGGTGGTAACCATGTTTTGCCCAATCCCTTTATGGCAACCTCAAAGAAAACAATTAAAGCTTTTGGTAAGGGTATAGATGGTGCTACCTTAGACGCCAACAACTACTACAATAAGGACGTTTATATTTACAGCACAATCGGTAATATGAATATTAACCTTCCCGATGGCCGTGAATATGTTACTGTTATTGACCACAGCGGTGAAAAGGGCGGTAATGTTATTAACTATATGGCTCTTGGTGCATACCCCGGTCTTAACTGGCGTATTTTTGAGAATACCAAGAGTGAACACCGCACATCATTGCAGGGTATGAACTACAACACAAGCCAGGATAGCGTTCAGCGTTATAATTTCTCATCCTTCTGCGCAACAGACACTCTGCAGGTATCTTTACCCATTGAATTAAGAGTTAACCCCAAGCGTTCAAACAGAACAGGTGACCACGGAATTTTTGCTTATGATGTTAATGCAACGCTTTTCAAGGTTATGAACTTCCAGGCGAAGGATATTGTTTTTGAAAAACGAATTGATTTATTTGCTTCGATTTGTGACCAAGAATTTAAAGGACTTTTGGTTGAGAATGATGGTGACCAGGTTGCATACAGAGGCGGTTTCCTTAACCTTACAGCCCCTGCAAACACACCTTATTCATATTTTAATAAGGATAGAGAAGAAACTGTTTCAGCAGGTATTGTTTATTTCCACGAGCCTGTTTACCTCTGGTTCCAGAATTACGATGCATTGGGAACTGATACTTTATCAAAGGGCCACGGTAACAACGGTGGTGAAACAATGTTCAGAACCAATGTTATCACAGACTCTACCAGATGGACAGAAAAATACAGCGGAACAGGTATTATACACTCACCTGATTTAACAGATGACCTTATAGTTTTCAAGCTTTTTGAAGAAGGCGATGTTTATTATTTCAACTCTGAAATTATGGGTGAAATAGACGGTGAAGAGGCTAATGTTGGCGTTAACCTTGTTAACTGGTTCCTTGAAACAAAATATTACCCTGCTACAAAGGCAGAGGTGGATATTTGGGACTATATTTTCAATTTAAAGGAAACACTTTACACAAGCTATATTGATAGTATGATTGCTGAAAACGGTAACTATGTTAAAGACGATATGCACTATATCGGCAATATGAATGATGACCCGACACTTATGGCTCCCGATACAGAGGATGAGCTCTATGTTATCTGGGATAACTAAGAAATTTTAAATTTATTCAGATTATGTAAAGAGGGTGGTTTTATGAAATGGCTGAAAAACAAAGCAGTCCATTCAAAAAATGCAACTCGAAAAAAGAATAACGGCGGTATGACCTATATTGAGCTCCTTGTGGCGCTCAGCTTGTTGGTGCTTGTTGTAACAGTATTCTCACCAATGCTTTTAAGGTCTTATGACAGCTTATATCAAGCCGGTGAAAAAACAGGTGAGGCATATAACTCCCGTTTAGAAATTGAGGATGAGCTTGCCAGCCGTCAGGATGATACGATTTTAAATGTCGGCACTGCTTTTAAAACAAACGGTGCAACCTTGATTAACACAATTAATGTTAAAGCAAGGCAGATTGTTTCAGCCGCAAGCGGACTTGAAACTCTTTACAGTGGCGGTAAGGGTGTTATTAAAATCGTAAGCGATACTCTTGTTAAGGATAACCAGAGTGCTCACAGCGTACGCTTAAGGTTAACTAACCTTGATTTTGATGAATATGTAATTCTCAAAACTGCTGATGAGTTTGAAGCTATTAAGAATGATAAAACAAAGTTAGAGGGCAAGGTTGTTTTTTATATAACCAGCATTTTTGATACTGTAACTCCTCTTAATGCAAAGGTTGTTAATAAGCCTAATTTTGAAGCAGGTAAGAACTATTTCCCCTTTGTTGATATTATTCTTGAGGATATTGATATAACATATTCTCCCATTCAGTTCAGCGCATATTATATTAATGACTTCGGCACAATGAAGGTTGCTCAGGCATATTTAACCATTACCGAAGCTGATATGATTTTCGTTGGTAAAACTGACGGCAATGCAGATTATTTCACATTGAGCGATGCAGGAACACTTGAAAGCCCTGTTGTTGCAGGCAGAGTTATGTATACTGCACCTATTGACACAAATGTGACTCTTACTGATGTTTCATATAACCCTGCAAGCAGTGCTCTCAGCGAGGGCTTTTATGCAATGTGCGGTGAAAACGGTATTGCAAGAAGACTCTGGCACCTTGATACAAGTATGCTTGCAAAGGTTAAGGAGCTCGATAACACTGCAGTTAACGAATCAGATACCAGCAAGGTAAGTGAGCCTGAAATTATTTATAAATCCATGTCCCTGGGTGGTGCAACACCCTATTTCCAGTATGATTGGGCAGGGGATTTGAATGACCTTTTAGCTTTCACCTCCAGCACAAATTCGTCCTCCGTTATTGACTACGGTACCAGCTCAACTGCAGACCAGGATTTCGGTAACGGCGATTATGTTTGGAAAAACGAATATAATGTTGATGAAAACTATTATGCCTATAACTTCGATGGCTTTAATGCTAACCACGGTAGCTTCAAGGATAACCACAGAAGAATTTCTTATGTGCTTGAAACGACCAAAGAGAATTTAGCAAAAAAATATGGCGTTGCACCTAAGGATGGTTATATTATACGTAAGTATAATAAAGATGGATATGACCATAATGGTAGAGGAGACGATGCTGATAAGCATTATGTTTTCAGATTTGAAAATGGGATAGTTAAATGGTACACTTTTGAAACTGCTTATAACTGGGACTGGGATAGAACATATAGAGTTGACAGTGTATCGTATAAATGGGATGGTTTAGTCAGTGGCTTTTCTGATGGAAAAAATATTCAGGTAAGTAATGGCTTGGTTGTTTCCAGAGATTCTGCAGCAGAAGGCAACAGCTGGGCAAGTAATGAAAATGCTTCATATACCAGTGGCGACCACAAATTGGCTTATGTTTATCTTAAGTCCTATAACACAATTTCTCCCGGTACACTTGTTTCAAACAGTTTAACTCAGGCAAATACTGCAACAAGCAAAAATGCAGCTAAGGTTAATTTCACCTCCTGCAGTGCTCTTCCGGGAACAATTGAATCCTTCTACCTGGGCACCTTGGAGGCTAACGCAATTATCAATGAAACCAAGGGTGTTGTTGCCGCTCCCGGTAACAGCGGATATTCAACGGATGAAGGCTTGGTTCAATCCTGGGTGCTTGTTCAGGATGGACCTACGAACTACCGTAATATTTATGACCAGAAGGCTCTTATTGATGTTGGTGCTGCTTTAGCAAACGGCGGTAATCTGAGAGGGTTAATTTCTCCGGATTCTGCTTACGGAAGAAATCAGTACCGGACTGCATATAACGGCAACAATAATGTTCATTCAACCTGGGGCTTGCAGGACTCCAACGCCCGCTTCACAATGGGCTATTGCTCAGATTTATATGCAATGTATGAATCTCTGGCGGTTCGTGATATGAAGCCCTTGGAAAAGGTTTATATGGGTACCTACAGTGCAGCGGATAGCGGCGATTCCGACGGAGACTTCCGCCATAACCTTTGGTTCCCCAGAGAATTCCTTAATATAACCGATTCCGATACCTATGGCGAGGCAATGCTTGCAGTAGGCTATGATGTTGGCGGAGCAAGTAAGCTCTATTATGATTATTCACCTGAGGTTACAACCTCAACAGACACAAAATATCTTAACGGCACAAGAGATATGGACCTTAATAACGACGGTACTGTTGACTGGTTGGAGGGTGACGGATTATTTACTGAAACAGATATCGGCACATCTGCAAACAAAGGCTTGATTTACAGTCCATTTACCTACGGCGGCTACAAACATTATATAATTGACCCAGCTCCAGGAGAAGGGGAAGGCTCACAGACCATGCTTGCCCTTCCTAAACACATTGTTACCAGCACAGTTCTTGATGCGGTTTATAACAACGGTGTTATTTCCGTATATAACCCTGCAACAGAGTGCTTTGTTCACATTGGCTATATTAAGGGGACCAAAGATGAAAATATCCGCTTAAACTGCGTTTCAGTAGATATGTTTATCCGTGATGAAGCTGCGGGAACAGGCATTTTAGGTGCGGCATTCGGCGGCTCAAACGGTAAGGTTTATTTTGCAGTGCTGGGATATGATGCCAACGGTATGATTGGTGAAGCACCTTTGAAATGGGGTAGCACATTAATTGAGCTTGCCGATTATACTGCAGGCTTCTCAAGCATTGAAAGCGTTAAAGCCTTTAAAAACGGTGACGATTTCTGCATTCTTGTTGGCGGCAGAAGCAAAACTGCAGGCAGTGATACACTTATATCTTTGATTACTATTGAAGATAATAATTATTTTGCTCCCAAGCATGATGTAAAAACCTTGGTGCAGGGTGCTGCTTATGATATCACGGATATTATTATTGCTGAGGATTATATTTATATAACTGCTCAGGATTATAATGCAAGTCACGGTGTTGTTGGTATCTGCCCATTAACAACAAACGGTGTTGTTGATGTTTCTGCAGAAAACTGGAAATTTATCGGCGATTATTATACTGAGTTTACAACCGATAAGGAAACAGGTTTAATTAAAGCATCGGGCGGTAAAACAGGACTTCCGCCATTGAAGGCACTCGCCTCAACATTAGCAAGTGAGGGGGTATCTTAAGCAATGTTTAAGTTCTTATGCAGTAAAAAGGGCTTCACCCTTGTTGAGCTTGTTTGTGTTATTTTGCTCCTCGGCTTAGGTGTTATGGTTTTAGGTAACCTTTTCCGCTTGGGTTTCCGCGCCTTTGATAAATCAGCAGAGCGCTATGAAAAGCAGGAAACTGCAAAAATAGTTGCTCAATATCTTCAAAAGGGCGGCGCAGGTCTCGGCGGAGCAACAAAGGTTGAGCTTTATGATAATATCAATGTTGTTCCCACAACGGCTGAAAAAGGCTATAACTATATTTATATTAACCCTGATGACGGTCTTCTTTATCTCAGACCGTCAGGGGCAGCAGAATCAACTGCCATAACTGATGTTCCTCTTTATCTCAGCTTTGAGCTTGTTCCTTATAAAGAGCAGGATAAGGATTTGAACACTCACCTTGATTATGATAAAGCCCGTGCAATTAAATGCAATATTCAGGTTTTGGAGGATGGCGTTGAAATCGAAAAGGATGCAAGCGGTAAGGTAACTGCTCCCAAATCCGATGATGTTTATTATGAGCTGGATGTTGCATATCATTTCCCCAATATGGTTGAAAATGATAAGCTTTATGTGAATAAATACCTTGATACAAACGGAGCAATGTCGGCATATTTTGATGCAACAACAACTGTTAATAATGTTGAATATAAGGTTGTTGAAAAGGATGCTATTGTTGTTAAATATGTTACCGACCTTACGGTTGCAGGCGACCAGCTTATGAACGACTCTAACTTCCAGCTTTATTGTTTCATTGCTACCGCTTCTTACGGCGTTAACAATGGCGAGGGCGTTGTTGGTCTTCTTTGCGATTTCCGTGATAATGTGCTTATGACTAACCCCTTGGGTGAAGCATTTGTTAAGGTTTATTATAAGCTTTCACCGCCTATTGCAGATGTGATTGCTGAAAGCGAGCCTCTCAGAGCAGCTGTGAGAGTTGCCCTTAAGCCCTTAGTGGTTATTGCGGTTAATGCTCTTGATGAAGATGTTGCTCGAGAAAGCGCACCTTGGTTCTTCGCATTTATGCTCTGCGGCGCAGGTTCAACTGCAATGCTTATAAGAATAACCAAGAGAAGAAAGAAAATGGCAAAATAAATTAAAAAAGCATCGCTTGAAAAAGCGATGCTTTTTTTAGATGCCAGATGCCAGATGCCAGATACCAGATACCAGATACCAGATGCCAGATACCAGATACCAGATGCCAGTATGTAAAAGTAACGCAAAGCCTATCCCGCCTTTTTGCAAACAAAAAGGAGGGGGGACCATTCTTGATATTGCATAGTGTTTTCTATGTAAATTTCGGGTGATATATTTTTTATAAAATATGGTTCGGGCGGAATGGTGGGAGGTCCGGGTTTAAGAGTTTGTGTATTTTATAGGACCCTCCACCATTCCGACCGAACAAAAAATAAAGGTAAGTATTTTCACCCGAAATATACTTACCAAATAATATAATTTATTCAAGAATGGTCCCCCTCCCTAAATTCCCTGACGGGAGATTCAGGGAGGATAGGGAGTGGTATACTTTTACATACTGGTAGCCGGCAACTGGCGACTGGCAGCTACCTGCTAACCGCTATTTGCTATTTGCTATTTGCTAATTGCTAACCGCTTAGCCTTGCGCTTTGCATTCTGCATTTTGCACTTTTATAAATTCCACAACCTTTTGCGGTACGGTTACTCTATCATTAAGATTTTTCTTTATAATCAAATCGGGGAGGATAAGCTCATCAGTTTTGATAATACCCCAAAGGCGCTTTATTACCTTTTTACATTCCTCTTCGTTACCCTCGTGTTCAAGAATAATATATCTTCCGATGTTTTCATAAATTCTTTCATTTTTAGAGCCTAAATCGGCTTCTGCAAGGCTCATTCTGAACTCTTTTTCAAGCTCATCGGAATATGTGAAATCATCCCGGAGAATAAGGGCTTTGAGCATAAGAGAATGAGTACCGCTATTATTTTTATTATTAAGAGTGTATTTTTCATAATAGGTATAAGCTCTCACGAAATTTTCTTTATGATTTTCATAAAGCTCACCGAGAGTGTAATAAATATCAGCTTTCACCTGTGGCTCTGTGCCCTCAAAATAATGCTGAGTAGCATAAATGAGCAGGTTTTCTGCCGAAGAAATATTGCCGTTACCGCCACGCTTTAAAAGCTCCTTGGCGGTTTCTTTAATTATTTTGCATTTTTCTTCGTTGGTGTGGCAGTTTTCATTGCTACCTATTTCTTTTAAAAATTCACCAACTATTTTCGGTGTCCAGGATTTATTTTTTAAATAAGCATTTGTCATAATGTTCTCCGCTTGATTATAGTAAAATAAATAAAATAAAGCAGTTGTATTCTGTGCCTTCCTTCGAAGGAAGGTGTCACGAAAAATTATGATTTTTCGTGACGAAAGGTTCTTCGTTGCGAAGCAACGTTCCGCCGTAGGGGGAATTTTAACCTTCTACTGTAAAATTAAAATCAGTTATATTAAGTTCTTTGGCTCTGCTTTCACAAAAAGCCATAAGCTCATTCACAACCCAAGGAAATCTTTTCTTAACCTCGGTATTGTCAAATCGTATTACAACAAAACCTAAACCTTCTAAATATTCAGTTCTTTTCTTGTCATATTCTTTGTTTTCTTCGTAATAGTGTTGATAACCATCTATTTCAATGATTATTTTTAATTTAGGCGAATAAAAATCAACTATGTAATTCCCTATTACTCGTTGTCTGTGAAAGCGTGGTTTTACTTTATTAAGATAATCATACCAGACTTTTCGTTCTTCGAGAGTCTGGTTTCTTCTGCCGTTTCTTGCTAACCCCTTTAAGCTTTGGTTTACAGGTAACGGTTCTTTTTCATCCATTTTACCACTTTCTTTTTTAGTTTCACCTGCGGCGAAATGTTGCTTCGCAACAAAGAACCTTCCGTCACTTGACATCAAGATGTCAAGCGCCACCTTCCTTCGAAGGAAGGCTCAAAAGGAAGTAACTTTATTTGTTCGTATTTAATCTTTGCGAAGCTAAATTCCGCATTCCGCATTATGCTTCAGGCGGAACGCATTTTGCAAGAGTTAAGGTTGTGTTGCTTTCAACAGAGAAGCTTCCGTCACAGCTATGGGGCATAAAGAAATAATCTCCCTTTTTGATTTCTTTTTCGTAGCCTTCGGAAACTATTGTACCGTTACCCTCGGTTACAACATAAACGCAAACGCCCTGAAGAGCTTCGGTTTTACCGTTATTTAAAACATATCTTTCAACGCTGAAGCAGGGGGTATCAGCATTACTTATAAGAATTTCTTTTTTGCATCCGTCGGCTTCATAAGCAGTTACGGGTGTTTTTTTGCATTCCTTCATAACTCTTTCGTAGTTATAGGAGTAGTCAAATACTTTTAACGCAGTTTCTTTATCTAAATCAAGATACATCTGCTTGTCGCTTAAATGATAGTCTCCGCACCAGCGTTCAGGCTGAATTGTGAAATCTGTTGGCTCCTGAACCTCGAGAATAAGGCAGCCTGCACCTATGGCATGAACAGCCTTTGCAGGAATGAAATAAACATCACCCACATTTACGGGAATTTTATTTAAAAGATTTTCCATAGCGGATTTATCGGTTTCGCTTGCATCTACGGCTTTTTCAAACTCTTCGGCAGTTACGCCATCTTTAAAGCCGAAATAGATACAAGCGTTTTCCCTTGCAGCCAAAACAAGCCATGATTCTGCTTTTCCGAATTCGGAATTGAAATGTGCTCTTGAAAAAGCTTTGTCGGGGTGTGCCTGAACAGGCAAACGGATTGCAGAGTCAAGGGCTTTAACGAGAACATCAAAGCTGTTTCTGTTGCCGAGCATCAATTCTTTTTCATTTTCTAAAAGCTCGTTGAAATATATATCTGTTCCTTTTACTTTTGAAACACCTTCATATTCATCGGTGCTGCCTTCGTTGAGAGCTTTTGTTGAAGAGCAGACCCATTCCTCTGGGTAGAAGCAGTCCTCGCTGTTATCACCAAAGAAATCGCTGAAAAGCTTACCGCCCAGATACACGCGGAAAACTCGGTTTTTTTCAAAAAATACAGGTTTGGTTGCTATTGTTTTTGTATCCATAAATATTACCTCAAAAGCGCATTTTGCGCAGATTTTATATCTTCAAATATACCGCTTGCCACACTTGCGAACACACAAGCGCCAACCGCGGCTTCTTCGCTGTGCTTGGGAAGAGTTGCTTCCATATTGAAATCCTCTGTGAAAATTCTTCTCCAGATTTCACTTTTGCGAAGACCGTTACCTGAGCAAACAAGGGTTGTTGGAGCGGCAGTCAAAAGTGTTAATTCGCTTTCATACATATCAAAAAGCTCTTTTGAAACACCCTTAAGTGTGCCTAAAATCAGGTTTTCGGGAGTGAAATTTTCAATACCGATATTCTCGATACTGCCTCTTATTTTAGGATTCTCACGAGTTCCGCAGAATTGACAATTTACGGTTAATAAATCGGAAAAATCAGAAATGCTTTCGGCTTTTTCGTCCATAATTGAATATAAATTTTCAGCTTTACCACCAAGCATTTGGGCGCATTTTTCAAAGAATGCTTTTAAAATGGCATAAGCTCTGCCACCGCAAAGGGATGCACCAACAAAAATATATTTATCATCTGTAAGCGGACGGATTTCTCCGCAGGAAAGCTCTTCGACTTTTTCTGTAACAAAGGAAACCTGACTGCCCGTTCCCACATTAACAAGAACAGAATTTTCTGCATCGGCAACCGAGCCGAGAAAGCTGCCCTGATTATCACCTATAGCAACGGCAACGGGAATGCCCTCGGGAAGAAAATCACCAACAGTTTTTCCTGCTAAAGCGGTGGATTTTATAACCTCAGGAAGAAAGCTTTTATCTATACCGACTTTGCTTAATGCATTTTCATCAAAGCAATTTTCTTTTAAATTATAAAAGCCTAAGCTTGCGGCATCGCTTGAATGAGTAACCGGCTTTGTTCCTGTGAGAAGAGAGGCGAGATAATCGTGGATTGTGCAGAGCATTACTGCATTTTCGGGAATTTCGCCGTTAATTAAATTATAAAAATGAGTGGTGAGACCGAAGCCTGAGGCGGCTTTCAGCCCCGTTTCTTTTGTTAAATACTCTGCGTAGGAGAGTCCGTTTTTATAGGGCTCATTACCTCTTTCATCCTGCCAGATCATAAGGGGAGAGCAGGGGGTATTGTCTTTATCAAGATACAATAATCCGTGCATTTGCCCGGTTATACCGATAGCATCAATAGTAAGGCTTTCGGTAACGGTTTTCACCGCAGATTTAACAGTTTCGATTATTAAATTGGGGTTCTGAAGCTTTTCAAAAGCTCTGCCCTCAATAAAAGAATCATTCTTTAAGGTGCAGGCCCTTGAAACTTCGCTTTTTTGGGTGTCAAGCACAAGTGCCGTTACGGTGGTTGTGCCGATATCAATTCCTAATATATTCATACTTTTAGCACTCTACGGTTGTTGATGCAGGGTCAAGACGGCGGATAATATCCTGCTGAATTGCAGGGGAAAGGTCAAGGAAGTTAACGAATGTTCCGTGAATTCTCATAATATAAACTCCGCTGGGAGCATATTTTTCAGGCTCTGCAAGAACCTTTTTGAGAATTTCTGCAGTGGTAACGTTAACATAAAGATAGAAGGGTGAAACATTTTCGTTGAGCTCGTTAAAGAACAAGGGTTTCATAACCTTATCTCTGAACTCAACACCCTTGCCTTCGTAATTATCACTTGTGAAATATTTGGGGTCAATACCAAAGTGAGATGCATAACCGCCACACATTTTATTGAAAGGCAATTTCATAAGAGAAAGGGTACGGAAGCCGAGACCGTTCTGAGCCTCTCCATAGAGGGGGTCAACGCCGTAGTTAAGCATATCTCTTGATTTTCTTCCGCAGGGGAGAGCACCAACCCAATAGCCGTATAAAAGGTGGGTTGAGGGGGTTGAAAAGTCAGGACGGAAATTGTTGCCAAGATAGTTTTTCTGTGCCCTTACCATATCGGCAATTTTTGAGGTAAGCTCTGCAGTTTCGTTATCAACCTTTTCCATATTATTACCGAATTTTTCTGCAGATACAAGGAATTCGCGAAGCTCCTCATAGCCTTCAAAATTGCATTTTAAAGCATCAAGAAGCTTTTCTGCATCCTCGGGGCGTTCAGCTATGAGTTTATCAATTGCAATAAAGGAATCTGCAACAACGCTTGTGCCGTGGATAAGGCATCCGCTACCATTATATTTTGTGCCCTGATGGGTGATGTCACGGGTGTCATAACCGCTTTCGATACCGCCCATAACTGTGCTTAAGAATGGTACGGGTAAATGGGAAATAGCTCTTGAGCAACCGTTTGCTGCTTTCACCATTTCATCGCAGTAATACTGTGCGTTTTTATAGAAACGCTCTCTGATATTTTTAAGAGCGGTCAAGGCATCAGTTTCTTCGCAAGCTGTGCCGATATATTCACCTGTAACGGTGGAATAGCCGTTATTAAGAGTCAACTCGAGAACCTTGCCTAAGTTGAACCAGCTGTTTGTGGTGTTGCCGTTGTCCTTACCCATAATAAGAGGCTCCTGACAGCCTGCGATTGAGGCATCTTCTATATCGTCAATATCAATTCCCGCTTCGGTGAGAACTGCATAAAGAGAATCATCATTGAAGAATGAGGGGGTAAGGCAACCGGGTGTGAAAAGGAATCTGCCTAATTCGCTGTAAAGCTTCTCGGGAGTGTTTTTATGTAATTTAACAGAGAGAATGGGCTGGGGAAGATTCATCTCATAATATGCGTCAAGAAGTGCATAGGTTGCATCGTTTGTAAGGTCGTTGCCGTTTTTATCACGACCGCTTACAATAAGGTTCTGTGAAATTGCCCAGCTTCTGTCCGCAACATTGAAGAATACAAGGAAATGCTTGAAAAGTGCGGCGGTTTCTTCTCTTGAAAGACCGTCATTAGCTCTGTAGGGCTCGAAAATTCTGTCTGCATTACCAACGGAAAATGCAAAGGGATTGGGTGCTTGTTCAAGGCACATTGTTTCCCAGAGAATAATAAAGCTCTGAATTGCTTCATAAAGAGTTTCTGCTCCGTTTTCGGGAACCTTAGAGAGAGTTTCAACAAGAAGAGCAAGCTCTTCTTTTCTTTCACCCTCGGCAACTGCTAATTTTTCTTCTGCAATTGCTTTATATCTTTTTGCAAGGATGAGAGCGCAATCGAGAGCAATTTTCATTGCCTCGTAATTGTCCTTCTGCTCGTCGTTTGCTGCTTTCTGCTTTTCTTCAATATCGGAAAGCATAGCTTTGATGCCGTATTTTAAAGCGTAACGCATATCAGGGATAAGGTGGCCCGTTACCTGCTCAACGAAAAATGCAACCTCGCCTGTAAGCTTTTCACAGTCCTTATAAACTGCGGAAAGTGTTTTTACATAATCGGTTTTTTTATCAAGCTCTCGAAGAGCTTCGATTCTCTCTTTCGGGAATTCTTCTGTTGGGTCAATATCGTCATATACTGCGGTAGGGTCGCAATAGCCTGCAAAGGTTTCAACTCTGAATGAGGGGTTAATAAGAGCATAGCTTCTTGCAAAGGCATCTCTTTGAGTGCCTGCGAAAATTGCGTGGTCGCTGATTGAGAGCGGAAGAACCTTTACCGCTTCTCTGAATTTTTCAGCGGCTCTTCTCATAGGGGGAAGAGAGCAGTATTTTTCATCAGCATTCTGCTCGGTTTCTTTAATTATAAACCAACCTTCAAGATGGTTTATTGCTCTTTCCTCCTTGAAAAGAAGCTTGGCTTTTTCTGTTGTTTTAATAGGGTCAAAATTATACATAACAAGCACCTCAAGTGTGAATTAATTTCAAATTTTTGTTTTTTATTTCTTGTGAAAGAATTTTAACATCCTCTGCAGTTACAAAGCCGTTTTTTACCGTATATTCCTTGCCGGCTTTTTCATATTTTTCCCTGCCGTATTCGTGATAGGTCAGTATCTCAAAATACAGATTTTCGCTACCGCTTTTTGCTTTTAATTCTTCAAAAAACTCCGAGAACGAAACTGCGTTTTCTTTTCCGTTATTAAAGCCGTTTATAATGGGAATTCTGATAAGTAACGGTTTTTTAGTTTTTGCCCGTAGCAATAGATTTTCCTTTATAATTTCAAGGTCTGCACCTGTGACAGCTTTAAGCTTTTCTGAATCAGGGGATTTGAAATCTGCTATCATATAATCAACCGCTTTAAATATTTCTTCGCAGTTTTTTAAAGATGCATTTGTTTCAATGCAGGTGTGAACACCATTTTCTTTGAGCTGATGCAACAGGTTGATAATCGAATCCTTTTGGCAAGTGACCTCGCCACCTGTAAGGGTAACACCGCCACCATCAATAAACATCATTTTGCAGGAAACTGCTTCTTTAACAATGTTTTCAACAGTTAAGGGAATTGCATTTTCAGTAATTTCCATCCCCTCAGGATTTGAGCACCATGGACATTTTAAGTTGCATCCGGACAGGTGATAAACAAGGCGGTTACCCGGACCATCCTGAGAATAGTTGAAGCCCTTTTGAAAAATATGGATTTCACTATATTTTTTCAAAATTTCACCGCCCTGTTAATAATTATAGAATTTATATAATAATGTTTTATTTTACACTATAAAAAAAGGATATTCAACATTTATTCTTCGTCACATTGACAAAGTTGGGTTTTCAGTTTTGGGCATTTTAACAAAATACAAAAACAAGTAGTTTTTTTCTTGTTTGGAAAGGTGATTTGTGATAAAATAATTTTTAGTCAAACTTAACAAAAATAGCCTCGTTTATGTACTGAAAAATGGCGGCTGAAAAGCAGAGTTTCTATTGACTTTTAAGTGGCGTTTTGGTATCATAAATAAGGTCTTTAAGTCGGTACAGAGAGATCGGCAAGATTGAATTATGAATATATGGGTACAGGTATAGCTGTATCAATGTTTTTGTGTGTTCAGCCTTGCCAATGTGCAAGGCTTTTTATTTACCTCCCCGGTGGGAGATATATATTAAATTCACGGAAAGGGATTTTTATGTCACAGCAAATAAAGGCAAAAACAATAGATATCGCTGCAGTGAAAAAGGTCGGTTCTCCTTCCTTTTATGTAGATGTTGCGGCTCAATTGTCTTCTTGCCCTGCTCTTTCTGTTTTCAATTGCGATAAATACTTTATTTTTCCCGGTTTTTGCGATGTGCATGTGCATTTTCGTGAGCCGGGTTTTTCTTATAAAGAGACTGTTGAAACAGGGTGCAAGGCTTCTGCAAGAGGCGGTTACACTGCAGTTTGTACGATGCCTAATTTGAATCCGGTTCCCGATACGGCGGAGCATCTCAAAAAGCAGACGGATATAATTGAAAATGATGCTGCAATAAATGTTTACCCCTACGCTTCAATAACCATTGGGCAAAAGGGCGAAGAGCTTTCCGAAATGGAAGCAATGGCGGGAAATTCAATTGCTTTCTCCGATGACGGCAGGGGTGTACAGAGCGAAGAACTGATGCGTAAAGCAATGCTTGAAGCAAAAAGGCTCGGTAAAATGATTGTTGCTCACTGCGAGGATAACTCGCTGCTTTTCGGCGGATATATTCATGATGGCGAATACTGCAAGGAGCATAACCACAAGGGTATATGCAGTGAGAGTGAATGGAAGCCTATTGAAAGAGATTTGAAGTTGGTTAAAGAAACCGGTTGCAAATACCACGTTTGCCATATTTCAACAAAAGAAAGCGTTGAGCTTATAAGAAAAGCCAAGGCAGAAGGCTTGGATGTAACCTGCGAAACAGGACCTCATTACCTTGTTCTTGATGATAGTGATTTACAGGAAGACGGAAGATTTAAAATGAATCCGCCACTCAGGTCAGAAGAGGACAAGCTTGCACTTATTGAGGGAATTAAGGACGGAACTATTGATATGATAGCAACTGACCATGCACCTCACTCCGCAGAGGAGAAAAGCAAGGGCCTTGCAGGCAGCGCATTCGGAGTTGTGGGAATTGAAACCGCATTCCAGATTATGTATACCCACTTTGTTAAAACAGGCGAAATTACTTTAGAAAAGTTAATTGAGCTTTTGGCAATAAACCCACGAAAAAGATTTGGGATACCTCTTGATACGGATTTCACAGTCTGGGATTTGGAAAAAGAAAATGTAATAAATCCCGATGATTTCATTTCAAAAGGCAAAGCAACACCTTTTGAAAATATGAAAGTAAACGGTGAATGTGTCCTTACAGTTTGTAACGGCAAAGTAGTTTACACTAAATGAGTTAATTATTTACGATGATATAGATTCGGAGGAATTTTTATGGCAAAGAGAACAGACATTAAAAAAGTTTTAATTATCGGCTCAGGTCCTATTGTTATCGGTCAGGCGGCAGAGTTTGACTATGCAGGTACCCAGGCTTGCTTGGCACTTAAAGAGGAGGGCTACGAGGTTGTTCTTGTTAACTCCAACCCTGCAACAATTATGACTGACACTATTATTGCTGATAAGGTATATATGGAGCCGCTTACCCTTGAATATGTGGCAAAGATTATTCGTCACGAGCGTCCCGATGCTATTATTCCCGGTATCGGTGGTCAGACAGGTCTTAACCTTGCTATGCAGCTTGAGAAAAAAGGTGTTCTTAAAGAATGTGAAGTAAAGCTTCTCGGTACTTCAAGCGCTTCTATTGAACGTGCAGAGGACCGCGAAATGTTCAAGGAGCTTTGCGAATCTATCGGTGAGCCTGTTATTCCTTCAGAAATCACCTATTCATTAGAGGAAGCAAAAGCAGCTGCAAGCCGTATCGGCTATCCCGTTGTTGTTCGTCCTGCATTTACCCTCGGCGGTACAGGCGGCGGTTTTGCTAACAATGAAGAGGAGCTTATTGAAATCGGTACAAACGCATTTAAATTATCTCCCGTTCACCAGGCTCTTATTGAAAAATCTGTTAAGGGTTATAAAGAAATCGAGTTTGAGGTTATGCGTGACTCCAACGACCACGCTATCACCATCTGCGGTATGGAAAATATTGACCCCGTTGGTGTTCATACCGGTGACTCCTGCGTTGTAGCACCTATTATGACTCTCAGCAAGGAAGATGAGAAGATGCTCAACGATTCAGCCATCAAGCTTATCAAGGAGCTTAAAATTGAAGGTGGCTGTAATGTTCAGTTTGCTCTTAATCCTCATACATCCGAATATTATCTTATCGAGGTTAATCCCAGAGTTTCCCGTTCCTCCGCTCTGGCATCAAAGGCTTCGGGTTATCCTATTGCCCGTGTTACTGCAAAGATTGCTATGGGTATGGCACTTGAAGAAATTCAGATTGCAAACACTAACGCTGCATTTGAGCCAAAGCTCGATTATGTTATTGCTAAATTACCTCGTTTCCCCTTCGATAAATTTACTTCCGCTACTAATAAGCTCGGTACTCAGATGAAGGCCACCGGTGAAGTTATGGGTATCGGTTCAAACCTTGAAGAAGCTTTGCTTAAAGGTATCCGTTCTCTTGAAATCGGTGCTAACCATATGTACCTTTCAAAGTTTGACAATATGAGCGTTGAGGAGCTCCTTGAGTATATTTCAGAGTTCCGTTCTGATAATATTTTCGCTATTGCAGAGCTTATTTATCATGGTGTTTCTATTGAAAAAATTTATGAAGTTACTATGATTACTCCATACTTCCTTGAAGCAATCAAAAATATTATTGAAATGGAAGAAAAGCTTCGTGTTAATAAGGGTACTGAAACTCTTACTGCTGCTAAGAAGATGGGCTTCAGTGATAAATATATTGCTCGTCTTTGGGACTGCAGCGAGCTTGATGTTTACAATATGCGTAAGGAAATGAACCTCTTCCCCGCATTCAAGATGGTTGATACCTGTCATACTAACGCATATATTCCTTACTTTTACTCCTCATATACAGGTGAGAATGCTTCCCGCCTTACTGATAAGAAAAAAATTATCGTTCTTGGTGCAGGTCCTATCCGTATCGGTCAGGGTGTTGAATTTGACTACTCAACTGTTCACGCTGTTATGACCATTAAAAATGCAGGCTACGAGGCTATTATCATCAACAATAACCCCGAAACCGTTTCAACTGACTATACCACTGCGGACAAGCTCTACTTTGAGCCTCTCACACCCGAAGATGTTATGAATATTGTTGAGTTTGAAAAGCCTGAGGGTGTTGTGGCATCTCTTGGCGGTCAGACTGCTATCAACCTTGCACAGCCTCTTCATGACCGTGGTGTTAAAATCATCGGTACTGACTGCGCAGCTATTGACCGTGCAGAAGACCGTAACGCATTTGAAAATCTTCTTAATGAATTGAACATTCCTCGTGCAAAGGGTAAGGCTGTTACAAATCTTGAGGATGGTATCGCAGCTGCTGCAGAAATCGGTTATCCCGTTCTTGTTCGTCCCAGCTTCGTTCTTGGCGGACGTGCAATGCAGATTGTTGCTAACGAAGAACAGCTTCGTCACTACCTCAGAACAGCCGTTGAAATTGATGAGGACAAGCCCGTTCTTGTTGATAAATACATTTACGGTAAAGAGGTTGAGGTTGACGCTATCTGTGACGGCAGAGATGTTTTCGTTCCCGGTATTATGGAGCTTGTTGAAAAAACAGGTATTCACTCCGGTGACTCTATCAGCGTTTATCCCTCATTCAGTATTTCAAACAAGGTTAAAGGCATTATCCTTCAGTATGCAAAGAAGCTTGGTCTTGGAATCGGAATTGTTGGTCTTTTCAACATTCAGTTTATTGTTGATGAAAATGATGATGTTTATATCATTGAGGTTAACCCCCGTTCTTCAAGAACAGTTCCCTTCCTTTCAAAAGCAACCGGCTACTCTCTTGCAGATATTGCAACAGAGGTTATTATGGGCAAGAGCCTTAAAGAGCAGGGTATCTTTGATATCTATCCTGAAGAGAAGAAGCGTTGGTATGTAAAGGTTCCTGTATTCTCATTCAACAAAATCCGCGGACTTGATGCTTACCTTTCACCCGAAATGAAATCAACAGGTGAAGCAATCGGTTATGATGATAAATTGAACAGAGCTCTTTATAAAGCTCTTCAGGCTTCCGGTATGCACCTTCAGAACTACGGTACTGTTTTTGCAACAGTTGCAGATAAAGATAAAGAAGAAGCTCTTCCTCTTATCCGCCGTTTCTATAAGCTTGGCTTCAATATTCAGGCAACAGCAGGTACTGCAAAGTTCCTTAAAGAAAAAGGAATAAGAACTCATGTTCTCGGCAAAATCAGTGAGGGCAGCAACGAAGTTCCCGAAGCACTTCGTCAGGGTCACATTGCTTATGTTATTAATACAAAAGATATTAACGGATCCAGTGAAAATAATAATGACGGTCACTTGATTCGCCGTTATGCTATTGAAAACAATGTAACAATATTTACAGCACTCGATACAGTAAAGGTTCTTCTTGATGTTCTTGAAGATATCACTCTTACAATTTCAACTATCGATGCAGAAGGAAACTTATGAGAGAATCTATTTTCAAAATAATTGATAATACACCTCTTACAAAAACGGTGTATAAAATGAAGCTTCAGGGAGATGTGAGTGATATCACATCCTCCGGGCAATTTGTAAATATAAAGCTCGACGGTCTTTATCTTCGCAGACCTATTTCAGTTTGCGATTGTGAGGGTGATATGCTTACTCTTATCTACAAGGTTGTAGGTAAGGGCACAGAGCAGATGGCAGAAATGACTGCAGGGGAAGAGCTTAATATTCTCACAGGTCTCGGCAACGGCTACGATGTTTCCCTTTCAGGCGACAGGCCCTTGCTTTTAGGCGGTGGTGTTGGTGTTCCTCCTCTTTATATGCTTTGTAAAAAGCTTATGGCAGAGGGTAAAAACGTTAGTGTTGTTCTTGGCTTTAACACTAAAGATGAGGTCTTTTGTGAAGATGATTTCAAGGCTTTAGGTGCAGATGTTTTTGTTACAACTGTTGATGGTTCTTATGGAATCAAGGGCTTTGTTACTGATGCAATGAAAGATATTGACTATTCATATTTCTACACTTGCGGTCCCGAACCCATGCTTAAAGCAATTTTCAAAGCAAGCTCAACAAGCGGTCAGTTCAGCTTTGAAGAGAGAATGGGTTGCGGATTCGGTGCTTGTATGGGTTGCTCATGCAAAACTGTTACAGGCTATAAGAGAATCTGCAAAGACGGACCCGTGCTTAAGAAGGAGGAGATTTTATGGGCAGATTAAGTGTTAACCTTTGCGGTCTCGAGCTTGATAACCCCATAATTCCCGCCAGCGGAACTTTTGGCTACGGTTACGAGTTCGCAGAAATTTATGATATAAATTGCCTGGGCACATTCTCCTTTAAAGGAACAACAAAGGATGCCCGTTTCGGTAACCCTACACCCCGAATTGCAGAATGTACTGCAGGTATGATAAACGCGGTTGGGCTTCAGAACCCCGGTGTTGAAAAGGTTATAAGTGAAGAGCTCCCGAAGCTTAAAAAATGCTTTGATAAAAAGGTTATGGCAAATGTAAGCGGATTTTCAGTTCCTGATTATGCTTACACTTGCGAAAAATTAGATAAAGAAGAGCAGGTTGGCTGGCTTGAGGTTAATGTAAGCTGTCCCAATGTTCACGGCGGCGGTATGAGCTTCGGCACAGACCCTAAAGCTGCGGCAGAGGTTACTGCGGCAGTTAAGGCTGTAACAACAAAGCCCGTAATTATAAAGCTTTCTCCCAATGTAACAGATATTGTTGCAATAGCAAAAGAGTGCGAGGCAGCAGGTGCGGACGGTATCAGCCTTATTAATACTCTTCTTGGTATGAGAATTGACCTTAAAACAAAAAAGCCTGTGATTGCAAACAAAATGGGTGGCTTCTCAGGAAGCGCGATTTTCCCCGTTGCAGTTCGTATGGTTTATCAGGTAGCAAATGCAGTAAATATTCCTGTTGTTGGTATGGGTGGTGTTTCTACTGCTGAGGATGTTATTGAAATGATGCTTGCAGGTGCAACCGCAGTTGAGGTTGGTGCGGCAAACCTTATTGACCCCTGTGTATGCCGTGACATTATCAACGACTTACCTGCAGTTATGGATAAATACGGAATAGAAAATTTAAGTGATATAATAGGAGTGGCAAAATAATGGGTAAAGATGTAATTGTTGCTTGTGACTTTTCAAGTGCAGAAAAGGTTTATGAGTTTCTTGATAAATTCGAGGGTGGCAGAAAGCCCTTCGTGAAAATCGGTATGGAGCTTTTCTACGCAGAGGGTCCTCAGATTGTTCGTGAAATCAAAAAGAGAGGACATAAGATTTTCCTTGACCTTAAGCTTCACGATATTCCCAACACAGTAAAAAAATCAATGGCAGTTCTTTCTAACCTTGATGTTGATATTACAAACCTTCACGCATCAGGTACAATCAGTATGATGGAAGGCGCTCTTGAAGGACTTACCCGTCCCGACGGCACAAGACCTCTCCTTATTGCTGTTACTCAGCTTACATCAACCGATCAGGAAAGAATGGAAAAGGACCTTCTTATTAAAGAGCCTAGAT
>SVOP01000022.1 GCA_015066325.1 Oscillospiraceae bacterium | reverse complement strand
TACCGCTTTCTGAAATTTCACCTAAGTTTTCCTGAATTTCATATTTGAATTCTGCCATTGTTATTATCTCCTTTTCATTAATTATTGAATATTATATTTCTCTTTAACTGCCTGAGTGAATGCATACATCTGTTCGATTTCAAGTCTTCTGCTTTCTGTAAACTCAGCAGGATTTCTTGTTCTTGTATTGATACCAATGTTTACACCATCAAGGCTTACATAGTATTTTGCATTTACGGGATAGCATTGGCATTCTGTAACTGAGAAATAGCCAACCATATCCTGCAAGAATTTTGCTTTTTCTTCATTACCCTCTTTATGAGCCTTAATAAGCTCAACATAAAGCTCGGGGTGGAAATTTGCCATAACGCCTGAATAGCCAAGTGCACCCATTTTGATGCTTTCTGAAAGGGTTGCAGCATTTGCATTAAAGAGCTTGACGCTTGTTCCGTTAATAATATCAAGCTTCTCCTTAAGCTCTTTAAGACTGCAGCAAGTGTCTTTAATAAACTGATATTTACCGCTTTCAACCATTTTTTTCAAAACATAGGGTGAAATTTTGCGTTTATAGGGATAAGGGCATTCATAAACACCCAAAGGAATTTCAGGAAGCTTTGATGCAACATATTCCATATTTTTTAAATAAACGTCGTCATCCTCATCTTCTTTTGCAAAGCGGTTTGAAATGAAAACGTAAGCATCAATACCGCAATCAATAAATGCCTTTGCTTCTTCAATCTGAGTTTCTAAATCATCAGCGGTATGACCTGATGCAACAATTGACATTCCCTCGGGCTTATTTGCCATAATGAACTTTAAAAGCTCAAGTCTTTCCTCAAAGCTCAAAAAGAAAATTTCACTGCTCTGGCAAATAGCAAAAATGCCGTCAACACCTTTTTTTGCGTACCAATCTAATAATTCCTTGACACCGTTATAGTCAATTTTATTGTCATCGGTAAATGGTGTTATCATTGTTGGATATACGCCATTATTGATTTCTTTCATTATTTCACTTCCTAAAAATTTACTTTTTGAATATAATATCACATATTTATTTTAAAATAAATAGACTTTTATCATTTTTATTGCTATAATATGTAAAAACTTCTCAGGAGAATAAAATGAATATAAGAAAATATCAGGAAAAAGATTTTGAAGCAACAAAATATGTTTGCATCCACGATATGATTGGTAAAAAGGGTTGGGAAACCGTTTTAGAATATGTTGAAACTATGTTCTGCCGTTATTACCTTGAAAAAGAGCCCGAAAACTGTTTTGTTGCAGTTGATGAAAATGATAAACCCATAGGTTACATTTACGGTGTTAAGGATTATGATAAATATCAGGAAAATTTCTCGGAATATATTAATGCAGTTGCCGAAATAGAAAACAGAAGATTTCTTGCCGAAGCTCTTACTGAAATGTATGATCACGCCATCTATAAAAAAGACTACCCTGCTCATCTTCATATCGATATTCTCCCTGATTATCAATCAAAGGGTATCGGCTCAAAGCTCATTAAAGCCTTCTGTGACCACCTTAAAGCATCAAATATTAAAGGGGTTATGCTGATAGTCGGAACTGATAACGATGGCGCAAGACGCTTTTACGAACGTAACGGTTTCGTTTTATTGCAGGATATGCCAACAGGCGCGGCTTATGGTATGAAATTTTAATATATATAGCAAAATGCAGTAGGTTCTCGCCTACTGCATTTCTTTTTAAAATTATTTTGCAAGCCATTCTTCAGCTTTTGCAGCTGACATTCTTTTGATGTTTTCCTCTGTATAAGGTGATTCTTCGCCACCATTTACATAAAGGAAAAATTTGCCGTCTGCAGTTTTGTAAAGGCTTTCTTCGTAGCCTGCAGGGTCACCGAATTCGCCGAATACATTCTTTTTAACGAGCTCTGCTGCTGCAGTATCGTATTCAACCTTACAAATAACCTTTTTCATCATTTTCACCTCGTAATATATAGTATAGTTTCACACCATTTGTAATTATAGACTATTCAATAATAAAAATCAATATGAAAAATTATACATTCTTTTCTTCCATTATACTCTTATATGCAGGGCGGATTATCTTATCAACGCAGATAAGCTCTTCGATTCTGTGTGCACTCCAGCCTACAATACGAGCAATTGCAAACATTGCAGTATAAAGCTCCTGAGGAATACCGAGCATATCATAAACAAAACCGCTGTAAAAATCTACATTTGGACTAACGCCCTTATATATTTTTCTCTTTTGTGCAATAAGAACAGGAGCAAGCTCTTCGATATTCTCATATAGCATTAAATCTCGTTCTCTGCCCTTTTCCTTTGCCAAATCCTCAACATAGCTTCTGAATACTCTTTCTCGAGGGTCAGAAAGTGAATAAACTGCGTGACCCATACCATAAACAAGACCTTTTTTATCAAAAGCCTGTTTATCAATGATTTTTGAAAGGTATGAGCTCAATTCCTCTTTGTTATCATAGTTCGGAACATTAGCTTTTATATCGTCAATCATCTCCATAACCTTGATATTGGCACCGCCGTGCTTGGGTCCCTTTAATGACGACATAGCTGCTGCAATAGTTGAATATGTATCTGAACCCGAAGATGTAACAACACGGGTTGTAAATGTGGAGTTATTACCGCCACCATGCTCCATATGGAGAATTAAAGCAGTATCAAGAACCTTTGCTTCGGTTTTAGTGTATTTTTTATCAGGACGAAGCATCATTAAAATATTCTCCGCAGTTGAAAGCTTAGGGTCAGGTCTGTGAATAATCATACTTTCGCCTTTTTCGGAGTAGTTATATGCGTGATAAGCATAAACTGCCAAAAGCGGAAATTCGCTTATAAGCTGAATACATTGACGAAGTGCATTAGGAATAGTTGTATCAATTGCATTTTTATCATAAGAAGCGAGAGTTAAAATACTTCTTGTCATAGAGTTCATTATATCACTGCTCGGAGCCTTCATTATAACATCACGAGTGAAGTTGTTCGGAAGGGTTCTGCAATCTCGGATATACTTTTTAAACTCCTTAAGCTCGTCTTTATCCGGCATTTCGCCGAGCAAAAGAAGATACGCAATCTTTTCAAAACCAAATTCACTTTCACCGAGATTATTTATTAAATCCTGAACTCTGTATCCCCTATACCATAGCTCGCCATCGCATTGCACCTTTTCACCGTCAATTATCTTTGATGAAACGATTTTTGAAATATTAGTAAGTCCTGTAACAACGCCGTTACCATTCATATCACGAAGACCTTTATTAACAGCGTGTTCCTTATACAGTTCGGGAGCTATACTGTCATTATTACGGCAAATTTCTTCTTTAATTGTGGTGTAGCTATTAAGTTTTTCGAAATTCATCAATTCACCTTCTTTAATCAAATTAATTTCCATACTCTAATATACAAAATTTTAACAATTCAGTCAATAAACAGTAAAATTTCTTAATGGAAAATTAACATATAAAAGTCGCCTGACTGTATAAAAATCAAGCGACTAAATAATTTATTTTATAGCTTTGTATAACTCTTTAACAGTTGGGTAAATGAGCTTGAATTTTTGGTATCTTTCCTCGTAAAGATCAACTAACTCTTCTTCGGGGAGAACATATTCTTTAATACCAACAAGCCTTTCAGCACATTCCGAAACAGTTTCATATTCCCCTGCTCCAACCATCGAAAGAATAGCAGAACCATAACCGGGGCCTTCTTCAGCAACGGGAATATTAAGCTGAATATTGAGAACATTTGCTAAAATCCTTCTCCACAGCTTGCTTTTTGCACCTCCACCGCAAAGGCAGCTGGCTTTAATATCAATTCCGAGAGATTTCGCAATTTCAATATTATCTCTTATTGCAAAACTAACTCCTTCTAACACTGCAAGAAGCATCTGTGAGCGGCTTGTATCAGGACGAAGACCGATAAACATACCTGTCGCATCAGTATCGTTTATAGGGCTTCTTTCTCCCATTAAATACGGTAAGAAAAACAATTCGTTTTTACCTAAAAGTTCAGAATCAATTTCATTTTCAAGTAAACTATAATCTTTCTCGCACAAAACCTTGTCACACAACCATTTATGGCAGGACGCAGCAGAAAGAATGCATCCCATTAAATGAAAACCACCGTCTGCATGGGCAAAGGAATGAAGAGCATTGAATTTATCAACCCCAAAATTTTCGGAAGAAACAAAAATAGTTCCTGATGTACCGAGAGAAATATTGCATTTTCCCTCACCTGTTGTTGCGGTACCAATGGCAGCAGCGGCGTTATCACCTGCACCTGCAACAACTATTGCCTTGCAGCTAATTCCCAATTCTGAGGCAATCTCGGGCAAAACAGAACCAATTACCTCATAGCTTTCAAAAAGCTTTGGCATCTGTTCCTCTTTAACAGAGCAAATCTCAAGCATTTTCTTTGACCAGCATTTGTTTTTAACATCTAAAAGAAGCATACCAGAAGCATCTGAATAATCACAAGCGTGAACACCCGTAAGCAAATAGTTTATGTAGTCCTTGGGAAGCATTATTTTATTTATCCTCTCAAAGTTCTCAGGCTCATTTTCCTTTACCCAAAGAATTTTTGGTGCAGTAAACCCTGCAAAAGCAATATTTGCAGTGTTTTCGGAAAGAAAAGCCTTACCGATAACCGTATTAAGATATTCGGTTTCTTTCCATGTTCTGCCGTCATTCCAAAGAATTACAGGACGAATAATATTGTCATTTTTATCTAGAATAACAAGTCCGTGCATCTGCCCTGCAACACCAATACCTGCAACGTTCTCACCGTTTATATCTTTAATAAGCTCAGGCAAACCAAGCTTTAAAGCGGACCACCAATCCTCAGCGTTCTGCTCACTCCATCCTGACTTTGGGTATGATACAGAATAATCCTTTGTAACAGTATTAATTACATTTCCTTTTACATCAGTTAAAAGTAATTTTAATGATGATGTGCCTAAATCCACACCGATAAAGTATTTCATATAATGACCTCAATTATCTGATAATTTCTTTTATTTTAACATAAATATCAGAAAATATCTACTATAAAAACCATTGTATTTTTCTGCAACAGAAAGTATAATCAAAATAACACTTTTGAAAGCGGTTTTATTATGAATGACTTTTGCAATCTAATTTCTGAAATTAAAGATAATGATGAAATAATATTAGAAAAAAACAGAATATATGATGTACGCCAGGACGATTCCTTTTCTTTAAAAGGATTTTACTGCTCAAACACTGCAAAAAAGCACGAAAATCCTGACGGTACACGCTTTTCCGCTCTTTATTTAGAGGGTAAAAAGAATATTACCGTTGATGGAAATGGTGCAACCCTGCTTGTTCACGGCAAAATGACACCGCTTTTATTAAACAAATGCGAGAATATAACAATAAAAAACCTAACAATTGATTATGCTTGTCCCACAATGGCAGAATTCAAGGTGCTTTCAAATGAAGTCGGCACTTGTGTTATTGAAATCAACAAAGACTGCCTTTACAGAATTGAGGGAAACAATTTAATATGGCAAGGCGAAAACAATTTGAATGGTATTCCCTATTGGGAGGATTCATATATCGGTAACCGCAGACATATTAAGTTAATTGACCCTGAAACATCTATCCCCAGAGATTTCAGAAGAGCAGATTTGGACTTTGAGAGTATTGAGGAATTAGGAAATAATCAATTAAAAATTGTTTTAAAGAAAAAAGATGCAGATTTCCCAATAGGAGCAACTTTTCAGACCCGAAATATAGTCCGTGACCAGACAGGTAGTCTTTTTCAGCGATGTAAAAATTTAAGATTTGAGAATTTAAGAATTAAATTTATGCACGGTCTTGGTATGGTTTCACAGTTCTGTGAAAATGTTACATATAAAAACTGTGACCTGACTCCTGCCCCTCACAGAACAATCACAAGCACCGCAGATTTCTTTCAGTTTTCAGGTTGCAAGGGAAATTTAATTGTAGATAACTGCAAAGCACAAGGCGCACACGATGATTATATCAATGTTCATGGCACTCACTTGAGAATTATTGAAGCAGATTACAGTAATAATTCAATAATAGTGCGCTTTATGCACGATGAAAGCTGGGGCTTTCAGGCTTTTGAGGTTGGTGACGAGCTTGAATTTATTAAATGGGATAATCTTCAACCATATAATAAAACCAAGGTTATTTCATATAAAAGGCTTAATGATACCGATATTTTATTGAAGCTTGACAGACCATTACCCAATATTGAAATTGAAAAAGATGTTGTTGAAAATATAACCTGGACACCCAATTTATATGTTAGAAATTGCGATTTCGGTACAACAAGCGGCAGAGGTATTCTTTGCACAACCCGTGGTGAAGTAATAATCGAAAATAATAGATTTTATAAGCTTTGGGGCCCTGCTCTGCTTATGGAGGATGATTGCAATTTCTGGTTTGAATCGGGTTATTCAAAAGAAGTTATTTTCAGAAATAATACAGTTATAAGCTGCGACCACGGTACAACCTACCCCAGTGCACCGGTTATTCGCTATACACCAAAAATTATGGATGAAAGCTTTAAAGGCTATGTTCACGGAAAGCTGATTCTTGAAAACAACACATTTAAAAATCCCATTGGTGAAAAGCATATAATTTGGCTTGAATATCTTAAAGAAGCAGAAATAAAAAACAACACCTTTGATACAGATTTTGAAATAAAGACCAAAAATGTTGGGTCAATTATGAATGAAAATAACACAGTAAAAGGCAATCTTTAAGGTTGTCTTTTATTTTTTACTTGACAAATCACTCTTGACGCTGTACCATTGTATTAGTACAGTAATACAAGGAGGCGATATTATTGGCTTGGAAGTTTACTTCTGATAAACCCGTATATCTTCAGATTGCAGACAGATTAACAAAATCTGTGTTATCGGGTGAATATAAACCCGGTGAGCAGATACCAAGTGTAAGGCAGTTAGCTTTGGAAGCGGCTGTAAACCCTAATACTATTCAGCACGCTTTTACAGAGCTTGAAAACAACGGATTGATTATATCAAAAAATACAGTTGGCAGATTTGTTACTGATGATGAAGCAATAATTGAAGAGTGCAGAAACGATTTAGCCCAAAGTATTGTTAAAGATTTTATGAAAAATATGGCTCAACTTTCCATCACTCCTGAGCAAGCATTAAAATATATCGAGGAGGAAAAGCGATGAACATTTTAGAATTTAAAAGCTTATCTAAAGCCTATGTTAAAGGTATAAACGTTATCAGTAATCTTAATTTAGAAATACCGCAAGGCAGAATTATCGGACTTTTGGGACCAAATGGTTGCGGTAAATCAACCATGATTAAAATGATTGCAGGATTACTCCAGCCAACATCGGGTGAAATCCTCGTTAATGGTAAGGCTGTGGGCGAAGAAACTTGTGCAGACATCTCATACCTTCCCGAAAGAACATATTTTACCGCTTCAATGAAGGTCAAAGATATTGTTGACTACTTTGCAGATTTCTATAAGGATTTTGATAAAGAGCGAGCTTTAAAGCTATTAAAGGATTTAAACGTAGATATAGAAGCAAAATTAAAGAAGCTTTCTAAAGGTACAAAGGAAAAGGTTCAGCTTGTTCTTGTTATGAGCCGTCAGGCAAAGCTATATCTTCTTGATGAACCAATTGCAGGTGTTGACCCTGCCACAAGAGAATACATTTTAAGTACAATTGTCAGCAACTATAACCCTGAAGCCACAATTATTATTACTACTCACCTTATTACCGATGTTGAACAGGTTCTTGATGATTTTATTTTTATCAGTTACGGCGGTCAGATTGTTATGAGTGGCAACGCAGAAGAAACAAGAAACCAAACAGGAAAATCTCTTGATGAGCTGTTTAAGGAGGTATTCAAATGCTGAAGAAATTATTAAAATATGATTTTAATGCAATTTTCAAATATTGGTGGATTGGGGCTTTAACAACATTTTTCCTTTCTTTTGTTGGCGCCGGTTGCGGTTCGATTCTTGAAACAGAAAAAGAATTTCCGATTGGCGTTACAATGATTGCAACGATTGGTATGGTTTTAGTAGTTTTAAGCATATTTGCTTTTATAATCTTCGCCGAATTATTGATTTATATAAGATTTTATAAGCATTTATTTACAGACGAAGGATATCTGACCTTTACCCTACCCGTAAAACGTTATCAGGTACTTTCCTCAAAGCTAATAAGTGGTTTTATTTGCGGATTATCAACCATTTTTGTTGCTGTAGCAGAAGGCGCAATCATTCTTTTAACTACCTTCCGAAAGGATATTTTTATTGAAGGTTGGTACGATAGATTAATTAATAGTATTAAAGAAATAATAGCTGAAGATGGCATATTATATTTAACAACGTTCTTTCTCGAAATTATAGTATTTGCTCTGCTTGTAATTACATTGGGTATTCTTTTTACTTACCTTTGCATTACCTTTGCAGGTTCTATTTCTAAAAAATCAAAATTAGCAAGTGCCATATTAGTTTATTATGCTGCAACTTCTGTTTCAAGTGTGTTTGTGTATTTGCTCTTTTTCTTTGGTATGGAATCACTCTTTGAATGGATATTTACTCTTAGTAATGAAAACACTCAGGATGCAATTCTTCTTGTGATTTTGTTGTTAATAATTCTTTTTGTTGCAATGCTTTGCACAATTGCATACACCTTGAACAACTGGCTTATCGACCGCAAGCTTAACTTGAATTAAGGAGGGAGTAAAAATGAAAAAATATGTAGTATTATTTATTAGTGTTATTATACTTTCATTAAGCTTATGCATCCCCTCTTTTGCTGCAAATAAAAGAGTTATAACCTTATCGGATGATTACAAATATATGTACTATGATGGTTCAACCTATACACGAGCAGATACTTCAATGCTTAATTTTACAACCTTAGATACATATATGACTAGTAGCGAAGAAGCCTACGCATCTGATGAAGTAAAAGATATTCCTGTTAATACTGTTACGGAATTTGTTGATTATAGTTCTTACTACACAGTAAAGTTAACTGATACACAACGAGAAGAAGTCAAAACAGTTGAGATAACTAACTCAAGCTATGATGAAACACTATTCTTTGTTACCGTATATTTCAAAGATGGTTCAGAATTATATATCGATTTTATCAGAGAAGATTTAATTGATGAATATAATAAATTAATTAACGGAGATGCCGATGAGTATTATATTGATTTTCTGTGGCCTGAGGAAAACATAATTTCTATTAATAAGGATGGGTTATTCAGCGGAAAAGAAACTAAAATCAGCTCTTGGAATGTTGCGTATGATTACCTCGTTTACGCAGACTCTGCAACAGGTAGCTTTGATGCAGAAATCGGTATGATTCTTGCAGTTGAAGACTCTTATTACTTCTGCAGCTTTATTGATTCAGATATAAAATCCTCTCTTTATTTCTGGGAGCTTGGCGATGAAAAGGTCAAGGTTATTAAATTAGATGATGAAACCATAATTGAGAAAATAAAACTCGGTGAAGAAAGACGCCAGGAGGATGATTTTGGTTATCTTTATAATGATGAACTCAAAGAAGCCGTTGCAAAAATCTTCTTTGCCCTGGTTTTTGCAATAGCACCTGCTGTAGTTTGCGTTGCAACCTTCATACTTGCCCTTAAGTCTAAAAAAGCATTATATAAGAAACTTTTATTAGTAACCAGTGGAATTTCACTTGCAGAAATTGCTACATTCATTTATATTGCATTTACTCTGTTTAACAAATAAAATACATAAAGCCGTCGGTAGATTTTCTCTATCGACGGCTTAAATTAATTATTTTTTAATCAGAAATTCCAATCAATAAACTTTCTGAATATCATAACAATTTGATTTATAAAGTTTGAAAACTCAAGGTTGAGAACTGAAAGAAAATATGGTTCTGTGTATTCCCAATCCTCTTCTTTGATTGTAAGGTCTTCATTATCAACAAAGTAGCCGGGTTCAAGGAATGCCTTTGTTTTCATTTTAACCTTAAGGATATTTTTGCAGCATTCTCTCATAGCTGTTCCGAAGCCTATAGGGTCTGCATAATACTGCATCTGTATTGCTGCAATATGGGACGGCATATTCAGGAACCATACACCTGTAAGCATTGTGTCATTACCATTATATATTGCAAGAACAGGACTCATATGACCATTACCGATAAAGTTATTTGAATAGTCAGAAACAACAAAACCATCAAAGCCCCACTCCTCACGAAGTAAATCTTTAAGAAGCTCTGAACAGCCACCGCACCAGTCAGTACCGATTCTGTTATAGGCAGACATAACACCGTAACAAGCGGATTCTTTAACAGGAATTTCAAAAGCCTTCAGGTAGATTTCACGCATTGTCTGTTCATCTGCCCAAGTGAAAATACCTGCTCGATGAGATTCCTGATCATTCATAGCAAAGTGCTTGATTGTTGTAACAAGTCCCTGACCCCAGGCACCATCAATAATTTCAGCACCCATTGTACCGGAAAGAACCGGGTCTTCAGAGAAATATTCAAAGTTTCTGCCACCCATTGGGTTTCTGTGAATGTTAACACCGGGGGCATACCAGATGTCTGTACCGATGCTTCTTGCCTCGATACCAACACTATCCCCCATTTTATTTGCAAGTTCTTTATTCCATGTGCAAGCAATTGCAGTTGCGCAAGGATAAGCTGTACCGCTATCTGTATAAGCGATACCATGAGCACCTTTTATACTTGAGGGTCCATCATTATCCCATGTCTGCGGAACGCCAAGTCTTTCAATTCCGTAAGTCTGATAGCCACCGCGAGCAACAAGATGAGTCATCTCGTCAAGAGTGAGCTGGTCAAGGAATTTATCCATAAGCTCTTCATTTTCATATACGTCCTGAAGAGTGATAACACCTGTTTCATAGGTTACCCCCATTTTAGGTGCTTCTCCCTCTTTAGTTGCTGCCGGGTATTTATCAGCATTTTTAATATCATCTGTTTTAACAAGATATCTTGCTGCAGGATAAGTACCTTCAGGATTTGCTCTTGAAAGGATTGTAAAGCCTGAATACGCATCATCGAAAAGATTCTCAATTGTTGTTCCTGTAACACTGTCAAGCTTAATTATAACATCTTCACCAACTGTGTATGTAAATGAATCAATATGCTCACGGACATTTTCGCAAAGAATAATCTTATAATCACCTTTTTCAAGTACCCAGGCTTCATTAATCAATCTGTCATAAGAAGCCATATCGTTTATAGCAAATTCAACTGTTAAAACTTCACTTTCATTAGGAGCGAGAAGCCTTGTTTTTTCATATCCACCCAAAGCGATTGCGCTCTTTTCAATTTTACCTGTGTATGGAGCGCTATAATAAATCTGAACTGTGTCCTTGCCGCTTACATCACCCGTATTTGTAACTTTAACATCAACGCTGATTATACCATTATCTGTGCTTGTTGAAACAATTTCTTTAGTGAAGGTTGTATAGGAAAGTCCATAACCAAACGGGAACTGAACCTTGTCTTTTGCAAAGGTTTCAAAGTAACGATAGCCAACATATATTCCTTCCTGATACTCAACATAGTGCTCACCACCGTCATATTCATAAGTACCAAAATTTTGTGTAGAAGGATGGTCATAAACGCTGTAAGCAACTGTATCTGCAAGTCTGCCTGAAGGATTCACATCACCATTAAGCATCTGAGCAACAGCTCTCATACCAAATTCACCGGGTATCCAGATAATTGCAGCTGCCTTGATGCTTTCATATTCATCGAGAAAGCCCATCTCCATAACATTACCAATATTGAAAAGCACAATAACATCAGAGAATGTAGTAGCAACCTTATCTACCATTGCTCTCTCATTATCACTCAAAGTAAGTGTTTCAGGAGAAAGGTCGGAGTTTTCGGCACTTGTTCTGCCTATAACTATAATTGCTGTATCAGAAAATGCTTTTGCATTTGCCATTACATCATCAGTAAGCTTTTCAGCCTCCATTTCGTTCAACGAGCTTTTGGCAAGCAGAAGCTGAGTAAGATTATTGAAAACTGTGCTTCCTGTTTTAAGAATTTCATTTGAACCGCAATATTCATCATAGAGCTCCTTAAGCTCTGTATTATATTCAATTCCTGCTTCATCAAGTGCTTCATAAAAATATACAGGGTTGTGGGTAGTAATAGCACCTGAACCTGCACCACCAAGAAGCGGAACAACGGATGCAGCGCCGAAAACATTTACCTTTTTACCGGCAAGAGGCAAAGCATTATCTTCATTTTTAAGAAGAACTATACCCTCCTGCTCAATTTCAACAGCAACCTGACTTGACATTGCAATAACATCATCGGGAATATTTCCGCTTACAGCAAATGCCGGAACTGCCAAACATGTCATAAGAAAAGTAAAAACAAGTATTAAAGCAGTTAGTTTATTAATTTTTTTCATTTTGCCATCCCCTTTAATAAGAAATACTCACTTTAATTACAATATAACAAAAACTTTCTACAAAATCAACATTTTTTTGTCAGAACAAACAAAAGAAAAAAGCTTTCTTATTTCAAGAAAGCTTTAAGCCACAGAAAATGTGAGGGTCTGTGAAATTTTGGCTTCATAGTTGGATTTAAAGCAAATAAATGCTTATCCATTTCTCCCCCATCGGTTTCCAATCTATATGCATTGAAATAGATTTCCCCATCGCCCGATAATATTTTCTCTTTCGGGAAGCTGACTGTTGCTTCATAAGAATCATCTGTGCGAACAACTTTGCTTTCAATAAAAGGCTCGTCAACAAAATTAATTTCTAATATCGGGACACCGTTTTCATCGTCGCCCTTGTTCTCCATAAGAGCGCACATCACCTTATTTTCAGGGCTGATTTCTATTTCATAATAAAATTTTCTCTCGGGGTCGGAGCCTATTAAAACCTCGCAGGCATCACCCTCAGAGTGAATATCATTATAATTGTGATGTGGGCAGTAAAATTCGGTATGCTCAGCAAAGAACTTAAACGTTAAAATACCGTTATTTTCCCTGATATCAACTGTTGTTTTATATGTGGCATCCGAACCGTCTCTGCAATTTTTTAATTCATATAGCATATTAAATAATCTCACTTTCTAAAATACCGATGCTTTCCCGACCAAGTAAATTATTTGAAACATTTCTGGCATTGAAATACAATCTGAATTTGTTATCATAAAGTGTTAAACAGCAAGCATAAACATACTGTGCCATCCAGTTGCTGTCTTCGCATTTTTGCGGAACCAAAAAGTATTTTACAAATTCAAAATTCACACCATCATCGGATTTTAAAAGAACAATTGCAGAGTGGCTTTTCCCATCCTTTTCAAATAAACCGTTCTGAAGTCCTATATAGCAATCCTTTAATTTATAAACCTTTAAGCAACCTGAGCAAAGGTTCAGATATTCTATATCTTTACTTGGCTTAATTATAGGTTCAGTAAGTGATGTATAATTTGATGTAATATTATCGCTTTCAGCAAATGAAATGTATCTCGGTTCACAGAAGCCGCAATCTTTAATAAAAGTCTGACCGCAGGAATAATAAAGCCTGTTTTTGTCGTCAATATTCATCAAAAATGGATTTGAAAGTGCCTGACCGTTTTCGTCAACCTCATAATCTCTTGTGTTACCTAAAACTAAATACGGCTTCGACCATACTTTTAAATCAACAGATTCTGTGCAGTATATTTCCGATTTCCACTTACCGCCGAAAACCGCAAGTGCATTTTCGATGGGCGTTTTAGTTTTTTCATAAAAGAGATAATATGTACCATCAATGTAATTGATATTAGGGCGCATTGCATTTTTAACAATTCTACCCTTTTTCTCAAAGCTTATACCATCAACGCTATCATACATATAAACACCAAAAAATGTGTGACAAAACAAATGCCATATACCATCGTGAGAAACATCGGGTGTCAATACGCTCGGGTCAGCAATTACAAAGCTGTTCCAAGGATTTTTTAGAATAGGATTATTTTTATATAATTTGAATTCTAAATTATTGAATTCTTCAAAAGTTATATTTTGCATATAGCACCTCAAGTTTTTTCTTTATCTTAACATAAAATAAAAGTCTTTCGCAACAAATATTACGAAAGACTTTTCATTATTTTATTATTCCCACTCGATTGTGCCGATGGGCTTGGGAGTGAGGTCATAAAGCACGCGATTGATACCTTCAACCTCGTGAGTAATTCTGTCTGTTATATGGTGAAGAAGTGTATAAGGAATTTCTTCAATTGTTGCGCTCATAGCATCAGTTGTATTAACTGCGCGGATGATTGCGGGCCAACCCTCATATCTCTTACCGTCTCTTACACCAACGCTCTTAACATCGGGAACAGCAATAAAATACTGCCAAACCTTACCTGCAAGACCATTTTTATCAAATTCTTCACGAAGAATTGCGTCTGCCTCTCTTAAAGCGTGAAGTCTGTCACGGGTGATTGCACCAAGGCAACGAACACCAAGTCCGGGACCGGGGAATGGCTGACGATAAACCATTTCATCAGGAAGACCGAGAGCAGAACCAACAACGCGAACCTCATCTTTATAAAGAAGTGCAACGGGCTCACAAAGCTCGAGCTTCATATCCTCAGGAAGTCCTCCAACATTGTGGTGAGCCTTAACACCATCACTTTCAAGAATGTCGGGATAAATTGTTCCTTGTGCAAGGAAAGAAATATCATCTAATTTAAGAGCCTCTTCATTGAAAACCTCAATAAATTCTTTACCGATTATTTTACGTTTCTTTTCAGGTTCAGAAACGCCTGCAAGCTTATCAAGAAAACGGTCTGTTGCATCAATATAAATAAGGTTTGCATCAAGCTGTTTACCGAAAACTTCAATAACCTGCTCGCTTTCACCTTTTCTCATAAGTCCGTGGTTAACATGCACACACACAAGCTGTTTGCCAACTGCTTTAATAAGAAGAGCAGCAACAACTGATGAATCAACGCCACCAGAAAGTGCGAGAAGAACTTTTTTATCGCCTACTTGCTTACGAACTTTATCAACCTGTTCGGCAATAAAAGCCTCTGCAAGTTCAACTGTTGTAATTCTTTGCATATCATCGGGTCTTTTAATAATTTCCATAACAGTTAAACCTCCGTTAAACAATTAATCAGTATAGTTGTCAAAATAGCCCTGAACAAGAATAATGGGTGTACCTTTATCACCTGAACCACTTGTAAGGTCGCAAAGTGAACCGATAAGGTCTGTAAGCTGACGGGGTGTTGTACCCTGAGACGCCATATTACCAACAAGGTTACCTGATTTAGCTTTAATACTATTGGAAATAGCTTCTTTAAGCTCTGCGCCTGAAAGACCTTTGAAATCATTATCAGCGAGATATTTAAGCTTGAGTTCATTAGGTGTACCGATAAGTCCGTCTGTATGAGCAGGAGAAACAACCGGGTCAGCAAGCTCCCAGATTTTGCCCTGAGGGTCTTTGAAAGCACCGTCACCATAAACCATAACTTCGATATGCTTACCTGTTCTCTTTAAGAATTCAGCCTGAATATCTTTAACAAGACCATTGCATTCTCTTGGGAACAATTTAATTGTGTCTTCAGTTGATTTATTGGAGCCTAAAAGGCCATAAGCTTCGTTGCAACCACCGCCGTTAACGGATGATGTGAGAATATCATCAAGACCGCAAACAACCTTTGCACCGGCAGCTTTAAGAATTCTTTTAGTTCTTGCACGGGTGTGAATATCACAGGTAAGAACACAATCAGTATATTCAAGAATAGTTTTAGGCTGATTTGCAAAAACAATTTCAACCTCTGCGCCTGCTTCTTTAATTATATCGGAATAATAAGCAACATAATCAACACCTGTAAACTCGTGCTTATTTTCACCAAATAGCTCTCTGTATTTCTCAAGAGAAAGCACATCTGAATAAGGATTAATTCCTGCATCATCAAGCTGATCGTAAGTCAAAAGAGAGTTACCAACTTCATCACTGGGGTAGCTGAGCATAAGCACAACTTTCTTTGCACCCATCGCAATACCCTTAAGGCAAATTGCAAAACGGTTTCTTGAAAGAATCGGGAAAATAACACCAATTGTTTCTCCCCCAAGCTTTGCTTTAACATCATCAGCAATATTCTGAACTGTGGCATAGTTACCCTGCGCTCTTGCAACGATTGATTCAGTAAGAGCAACAACATCTCTGTCGCGAAGCTCAAAGCCTTCGCTCTCAGCTGCTTCAATAACACTGTTCACAGCAATATCCACAAGATTATCACCCTCACGGATAATGGGACAACGAATACCTCTTGATACAGTACCGACTTTTCTTTCCATAATAATCTCACCACTTTATATAGTTTTCCAAAATTGGAATTTTAAACGTTAAAAAGTATGGAGCGACTTTCAATGAAAGCCGCCCTCAATTGAAATCTTATTTCATCATGCTGGCAACTTCGTCAGCAAAATTGTCTTCTCTTTTTTCGAGACCCTCGCCTTTTTCAAGACGAACAAAGCTTGCAACCTTGATATCAGCACCGGTTGTTTTTGCAACATTTGCAACATAACCTGCAACTGTACCGTCAAAGAGGTCAGAACGAACGAATGTCTGTTCAAGAAGGCAGATTTCTTTAATCTGTTTCTTAATACGACCTTCAACTGCACCTGCAAAGATTTTATTTGTGATATATTCTTCTTTACCTGCAATAGCAAGAGATGCAAGAGTAGCAACTGCTTCTTTTGAAAGGAAGTTGAAGAGATAGGGGCTCTTCTTGTTCTCTTCGTAAGCAGCAACATCTTCAGCGCTGAAAAGATTTTCAGCAACAGCCTTGTCAAAAAGAGCTGTAAGGATGGGCTTGGGAAGAGATTCGGGCTTGTTAAGAGAGCTATCAATTGTGATAGATTTCATCTTTGCGAGCTCATCTTCAGAGATGCTCTCTTTACCAAGATATTCAGGACGCATAGCAGCAACCTGCATAGCGATATTTTTACCCATTGCTGTAAATTCAGCTTTGTCACTGAGGTTTGTTTCAAACTTAACAGCAACACCAACTGCACCGCCTGCGTGGATGTATGTTACAACATCACCTTCAATGATTTCGAAACGACGGATTTTAAGGTTTTCGCCGATAACAAGGATAAGGTCATTAAGATTTTCTGTAACTGTTCTGTCAGAGCCAACAAGCTTAAGGTCTGCAAGAGCTTCTACTGAAGCGGGCTTATTAGCTGCAATTGTTTTAGCAACATTAAGACCAAATTCCTGGAATTTATCATTCTTACCAACGAAGTCTGTTTCAGAGTTGATTTCAAGAAGAACTGTAACCTTTGCATCTTCATCTGTATAAGCGATGATAGCGCCTTCTGCGGCGATTCTGCTTGCTTTTTTCTCGGAAGCTGCAAGACCTCTTTCACGAAGAATTTCAAAAGCTCTATCCATATCACCGTCAGCTTCTGTAAGTGCTTTTTTGCACTCCATCATACCAACGCCTGTTTTTTCTCTTAAGTTTTTAACATCTAAAGCTGTGAATGCCATAGGTGTTTCCTCCTTTATAAAGTTTATAAGGCGGAAATAACTTCCGCCTATTAATTTACTACTTATTCAGCAGCTTCAACAGCTTCTTCAGCTACTTCTTCTGCTGCAACAGTCTGCTCGCCCTGACGACCTGCAATGATAGCATCTGCCATTGCGCCTGCAATAAGCTTAACAGCGCGGATAGCGTCATCATTACCGGGAATTACATAGTCGATTTCATCGGGGTCACAGTTTGTATCAACGATAGCAACAATCGGAATACCGAGTTTCTTTGCTTCGAGAACTGCAATTCTTTCTTTTCTGGGGTCAACAATGAACATTGCTGCGGGCATTTTCTTCATTTCTGTAATGCCACCCATGAATTTTTCAAGTTTTTCTCTTTCAAGGTTGAGCTTGATAACTTCTTTTTTGGGAAGAAGCTCAAATGTACCGTCAGCTTCCATAGCGTTAAGCTGAGCAAGTCTTTTAATTCTTCTCTGGATTGTGTTGAAGTTTGTAAGCATACCGCCAAGCCAACGAGCGTTAACGAATGACATACCGCAACGTTCTGCTTCTTCCTTAATGGAATCCTGAGCCTGTTTCTTTGTACCTACGAAAAGAACCTCGCCGCCATCCTGAGCGATCTGGTTGATGAAGGTGTAAGCCTCTTCAAGCTTCTTTACAGTTTTCTGAAGGTCAATGATATAAATACCATTTCTTTCAGTAAAGATGTACTGAGCCATTTTGGGGTTCCATCTTCTTGTTTGGTGTCCGAAGTGAACACCTGCTTCGAGTAATTGTTTCATTGAAACTACTGACATAATTTTGTCCTCCTTTTTGTTAAACCGCCGCAAGGTTTCGACTCATACACACCACACTGTTTTGTGCACACGGCATATACAATCTACCCTGCGTGAGTTTTTTGACTGAAAGAGTATATCACCCTTTTACAAAAAATGCAATACTTTTTTATTAATTATTTCCTAAAAATTGCATTTTTAGCGTGAATTTAAATTAAATGAGTATTTTTTATATCTCATATATCTTGTTATGCGTTTCATACGGGTTTCTCTTGCATATTCATTGAGAACGAAACTGCCGTTATCTCTCATAGAAATAACTTTTAAAGGTGCGGTTCCCTCAGGTAATTCTTTAAGAGGAACTCGTATAAGATTACCAACCTTATCGGGTAAACGGCATACTGCATAGTCACCGTCAAGGTATTCAACAAAAATATCCATAATTATTCCTCAACATCATAATTATTGCTGTTTACAGCTGAACCAAAATAATTAGGTTCTTCAGCCTGTTTAGTTTCTTCCTGTGGTACCGAAGCAACCTCAATATCATCAACAGAAAGCTGTTTCGGAACAGACACGGATGAATTTGCCTGCATCTGATACCATTGCTCCTTAGTAATAAGAACTTTTCGGGGCTTACTGCCTTCAAATGGTCCTATAATACCCTTTTCTGATAATTCATCAACAATTCGGGCAGCTCTTGCATAACCAAGCTTGAGTTTTCTCTGTAAAAGCGTCGTGGAAGCCATACCCGCTTCAACTACAACTTCAACTGCTTTCGGGAACATTTCATCATCATAGTCCCCGCCTGCACCCATATTATCTGTATCAACTGCGGAGCCTGATTTTTTCTTTCCATCCTGAGCAGCTTTAAGCTCGATTTCCTGCATAACTGCATCGTCATACTTAACCTCGCCCTGAGATGTAACAAAATCTATAACTCTTTCAATTTCCTCATCGGAGACATAAGAGCCCTGAACACGAACAGGCTTTGAAAGACCAACAGGGCAATAAAGCATATCACCGTTACCGAGAAGCTTTTCAGCACCTTGAGTATCAATAATAGTTCTTGAGTCAATCTGTGATTTAACCGCAAAGGCAATACGGCTGGGAATATTTGCTTTAATAAGGCCTGTGATAACATCAACAGATGGTCTTTGTGTTGCAACAATAAGGTGCATACCTGCCGCACGGGCTTTCTGTGCCAAACGGCAAATTGAATCCTCAACCTCGTTGGATGCTGCCATCATCAAATCTGATAACTCGTCAATAATGATAACAATCTGCGGCATTTTGGGAAGACCTTCAGCCAAAGCATAGTTGTTATAGCCCTGTAGGTTTCTGACACCGTTATCTGCAAATAAAGCATATCTTTTATCCATCTCCGCAACTGCCCAGGAAAGTGCACCTGCAGCTTTTCTCGGGTCTGCAACAACAGGAACGAGAAGATGCGGAATTGAACGGTAAACCGTAAATTCAACTTTTTTTGGGTCAATCATTATAAGCTTAACTTCATCAGGCTTTGCATTATAAAGAAGGCTGACAATCATTGTGTTAAGGCAAACTGATTTACCTGAACCTGTTGTACCTGCAACGAGCAAGTGTGGCATCTTTGCAAGATCGGCACAGGTTGCTTCGCCTTGAATATCACGACCTAATGCAACATTAAGCTTTGATTTTGAATTCTGAAATGATGTACTTTCAAGAATTTCACGAAGAGTAACCATTGCTTTTTCTGCATTGGGAACTTCGATACCAACTGCATTTTTATTAGGAATAGGTGCTTCGATTCTCACACCGTAAGCCGCAAGATTCATCGCAATATCATCTGCAAGTGCGGTAATTTTACTGATTTTAACACCCGGGTCGGGCTGAAGCTCAAAGCGAGTAACTGACGGACTTTGACATATATCAACAATCCGAGTACCAACACCAAAGCTCTTAAGGGTTTTTACAATAGTCTCCCCTCTTTGACGCAGCTCCTCTGCACTACCCGTATTGCTGTTGAGCTTAGGCTTATCCAAACAATCAAGAGGCGGCAATTCATAAATCACCTCAGGAACAGATGCTTCCACAACAACATTATCGCCTGTTTCTTTTATTGGCTCTGTTTCTTCAGTTAAACCTTCAACAACGGGTTCTGCCTGCACTTCTTCCTCAAAGGCTTCGACAACCTCTTCGAAATGGGTTTCAGCCAAGGTTTTATTACTGAATAATTCATCAAGGGACTGAACATCCATGGGTGGTTCTTCTTCGAAACTACCTAAAAGCTCGATTTCTTCCTCATCGGGAACAGGTGTTGTATCCAGTATAGGCTCGACTCCTTTATCAGCAGGAATCTCATCATCTATCGGAACATCAAGCTCAATCTGATGCTTACTCTCTTTTCTGCGTTTCGCTGCATTACGAGCTCTTTTTTCGTGAATATCTTCGCTGACAGTTTCATAGGTTTCCTTGAAATCTTCCATTTTCTCTCCCGCATATTCTGCGGCAACCTCTGCTGGTTTTTTCAAGGAAGAAATCAGTTTCAAGACAGTAGTACCGGTAAAGAGCATAAGAAGTGCCAAAAGGACAAGAACAACAACAATACCTGCAGCAAGCTTGTTACCTGCGGTCATTAATAATGGTAAACCACCAACTATAGCACCAAAAACACCATAACCATAGTGCATACCCGTTCCATCAAACTCTTTGAACACATTATATGCTTCAGAAATCTGTTCACCGTATGTAAGCTCGGGTTGTGAATTTACAATATGCAAAAACGCTATAAGCAAAACAAAAATTATGAAGCTTTCCGTTACCTTGATTTTATATTTTCTCGAATCCTTTCCTATTGCTGAAACTATTGAAACAAACAAGATAAATATAGGTAAAATGAAAGCAGTTAAACCAAATAAGCCAAAGAAAAGGTTACGAAGCATCCCCCAAAGGCTACCTGCATCAATAAAAACAACTGCACCCATAAACAAAGCAAAAAAGCAACCAATAAATGACACTATCTGCTTATGCTGTGAATTAAAAAGTGAGTTTTTAGCAGCTTTTTTAGTGGTATTCTTTTTATTTGCGTTATTAGGCTTCTTTTTATTTGAACTGCTTGTTTTTTTAGTCTGAGCCACAACAACCCCTCCTTACATTTTACCTAATGCACTGATTATTGTTGTAATAAATCCAAGTGCAAGGCAGTAAAATCCAAAATATTTAAACAAATCTTTTTTCATTAAAATTTGAAGTAATTTAATAGCAAACACACCTA
>SVOP01000021.1 GCA_015066325.1 Oscillospiraceae bacterium | reverse complement strand
AGGAGCACCCCAATAAAATCGGCATACGCGAGGGTATCGGCTATATGCTTGGTGACGGCGGAAATCTTTTTCTGCTTACATACATTTCCTCTTATTTAAAGGTTTTCTATACTGATGTTTTAAAGCTTCCCACGGGTAAGGTTGCAAATCTTTTCCTTTTCACTCGTCTTTGGGATGCAATCAATGACCCTATGTGGGGTGCAATTGTTGCAAAAAAGAAGCCTAATAAAGACGGTAAATACAGACCATATCTCAAATGGTTGGCAATTCCCCTTGCCCTTTCACAGATTTTGTGTTTTATTGATGCTTCAGCATACACAAAAAGCCCTGTTTTGCTTCTTGTTTTCGCATATATTACATATATCGCTTTCGGTATGCTTTACACAGGTATGAATGTGCCTTTCGGCTCACTTGCATCTGTTATTACCGATGACCCTGACGGCAGAACTCTCCTTTCCACCTTCCGCACTATCGGTAGCGGTGTGGGCGGTGCAGCACCTGCTCTTTTGGCACCTTTCCTTATTTACACAACCGTTACTGCCGCAGACGGCTCAACCTACAACGTTGCAGACGGTCCAGGTATGTTCAAGTTTGCTCTTGTAATGGGCATTCTTTCAATTATTTTCTACTATGCCTGCTTCGGTATGACAAAGGAACGCGTACCTTCAGAAGCAGAGCCTAAAGTAAATATGAAAGAAATTTACGGCGGTATGCTTAAGAGCAAGCCTTTCGTTGTTCTCGCTTTAACAGGTATTCTCATAAGCGGTCAGCTTCAATTCGGCTCACTTAACCAATACCTTTATAAAAACTATTTCTGTGATACATCTCTTTCCGTTATAGGAACAATTGCTCAGTATGCACCTCTTGTTCTTATGCTTCCTTTCTCAGGAAAAATTGTTAAGAAATACGGTAAAAAAGAAATTTGCGGTGTTACATCATTTATTGCAGCGGCGGCAGCAGTTGCCACATTCTTTATTAAACCCGCACCCGACCAGGCTTGGCTTTTCCTTGTAATGCAATTCATTATCGGCTTCGGTTATACCTTTGTTTCTATCACAAACTGGGCTGTTGTTGCAGATGTTATTGACTATCAGCTTTATAAAACAGGAATTAAAAACGAAAGTGCCGTATATGCAGTTTACACCTTCTGCAGAAAGCTCGGTCAGACTGCCGCAGACTACGGCGGACTTATGCTTTTAGGCAAAATCGGTTATGAAGCTGAAACAATGGCAAACGCAGGCTATGTTGAGGGCATAAGCGAAGGCATTTTAACCGTTTGCACCCTCATCCCTGCAATTACATATACCCTCATATTCATCCTTTACAAATTCTTCTACCCCCTCACAAAAGAAAGATTAGAGCCTGTGTATGAATATGTAAGGCAGAACAATGAAAGCTTAGGAGCTTAAAAATTATTCCCTACTGTTTTTGCAGTAGGGATTTTTTATAATTCGAAATTATCCTTATCCATTAACCAAATTAGATTTCTTTTTTCTGCATTGGTATCCTTTTGTGGTTTTTCCTGTTGTTTTTTAGAATTTTCCGCATTTATTATTCTCACACCGTTAATTTTTGCAATTCTTCGTTGTTTTTTCTGTCTTTCTTTTTCCATAACATTAACTCCTTTTACTTATTATTTCGGCGCATTTTCGCGCCCCGAAACTTGCCACTTGCCACTTTCAACTTGCCACTCATTTTCAAATATATTATTTGAAAATGTTCACCTTTTATACTTGTTTTAACAAAACAACTCTGCTATACTGTATTGTGTATATTTATGTATTAAACCTTAAATAAGTTTTCGGAAGTGTAATATGAAATTCAGAAAAAATTTATCATTTATATTGGCAATTTGTTGCCTGGTTTCTGCTCTTACTTTTTCAGGTTGTTCTCTTACTGATAAGGGTACTGCAATGGAAATTAACGGCGTTGAAATAAGCGATGATGTTTTCACATATTTTCTCGACCTTGCAGTTGTAGATTTAGGTGTGGATGCACCACTTAAATCTTTAAAAGAGAAGGCAACAACCTATGCCGAAACATATTTTAAAACAAATTCTCTTGCCCATTCACAAGGCGTTACTCTCACCATTGCAGAAAAAAAGGCGGTTTCCGAAAAAGTAAATGCCTATTGGGGCATTTACGGTGAATATTACACCAAAATCGGTGTAACAAAGGAAACTCTCACCAAAATTTTCACTGCAGATTCTTTCCGTGAAGCTCTGCTTGTTCATTATTACGGCACAGGCGGTGAAGAAGAAATTCCTTTAACCCGTCTTTATGCGCAATTCAAAACAAATTATATTGTTTTTCAGGCAATTACAGGTTATTTGACTCAAACCGACCTTAACGGGCAAGCTGTAAAAATCAATGAAACCGAAAAAGAAGCTCTTGTTCTTAAGTTTCAGAATATGTCCGCCATGGTAAATGCAGGCGAACAGAATATGGAGCAAGCGGCTGATTTCCTTGCAGAATCAGGTTATCAGGGCTCTGTGCAGACAGTTGTTCTCCATAAGGATGACACCAGCTACCCTCCCGGCTTCTTTGAAAAAGTTAAAAGCACGGAATCACGCCGTGCAACAGTAATAGGCACAGAAGAATATATTTTCCTTGTGCTTCGTGGCGATGCGGACACAAACAGCTCCTATTTCAACGAAAAACGAACAGAGATGATTGAAATTATTGTTGGGGATGAAATTGATAAAAAAATAGAGTCGTCATTAATGGTTGAAACAAAAATTGATAACTCTCTTGCAGACGGCTACTACTCTCTTATTGCAAAAGAAAAGGGGGACAAAAATGAATCCCATAATTGAAAATATTATGTCACGGCAAACAATCCGTGAATATACCGACCAACAAGTACCTGATGAACTGCTTCAAGTTATTCTTGATGCGGCAATCCGTGCTCCAAGCGGAAGAAACTCTCAGCCCTGTCATTTAAGAGTTTTAACAAACAAAGAACGACTCGAAGAAATGAACAAGGATTTTAAAGATATTGTGGGATGGGACACACCTGCTTACACAGGCTGGAATCTTCGCCCTGTTTACCACAATGCTCCTGTGTTCATTTTCATAGTTGCACCCACCAAAGACGGTATGTCAGGTGGACTTATGGCAGAGAATATCGCTCTTGCGGCACATTCTTTAGGTCTCGGTTCTTGTATGATTGCCTCTCTCGGCGCTCTTTTTGATGATGAAGAGGGTGCAAAAAAGTGGAAAGAGATACTTGAAATCCCACAGGATTGGCATTTTATTTTAGGTATGTCTTTAGGCTACCCCAACGAAAAACCGCCTCTCAAGGAAAGAGAAGACGGTCATATTAAGTTTATTAAGTAAGGCGAAAACTCTATGAAATATTTTGCAGGAAATTATGATGTTGCGGTTATCGGTGCAGGTCACGCAGGTATTGAAGCCGCCCTTGCTTCCGCAAGGCTCGGTGCGAATACTGTTATTTTTACCGTAAACCTTGACTGGATTGGCAATATGGCTTGTAATCCGTCAATCGGCGGAACATCAAAGGGACACCTTGTCCGCGAAATTGATGCTCTCGGCGGTGAAATGGGCAAAGCCGCAGATAAAACATTAATTCAGAGCCGTATTCTCAATTTGGGAAAGGGCCCTGCGGTTCATTCCTTAAGAGCACAGATTGACCGCCGTGATTATACGGAATATATGAAGCGTTGCCTTGAAAATCAGGAAAACCTTGATTTAAAGCAAGGAGAAATTGTTTCACTTTCAAAAAACGAGGACGGACTCTGGGTTTTCTCAACCAAGCTTGAGGCAGAATACACCGCAAAATGCGTTATTATTGCAACTGGCACATTCCTTAAAGGTATGGTCTATGTGGGCGATGTTTCCTATGAAAGCGGTCCTGACGGAATGTTCCCCTCAAACGAGCTTTCCGACTCTCTTTTGAAATTGGATTTGCCCTTAAGACGCTTTAAAACAGGTACTCCACCAAGAGTTAACAGAAACAGCGTTAACTTTGAAGGCCTTGAAGAGCAGGTTGGTGATGAAGAAATCACACCCTTCTCCTTTGAAACTCCCGAGGGTGTTTTGGAAAACAAGGCTATTTGCCACATTACATATACAAATGCAGATACCAAGCAGGTAATTCTTGACAACCTTCACCGCTCCCCTCTTTATTCAAATAAAATTGAGGGTGTAGGTCCAAGATACTGCCCCAGCATTGAGGATAAGATTGTTCGCTTTGCTGAAAAAGGACGCCACCAGGTATTTATTGAGCCCTGCGGACTTCGTACAGAAGAGCTTTATCTTCAAGGTCTTTCATCCTCTCTTCCCGAGGATGTTCAGTTAAAAATCCTGAAAAGCATAAAGGGTCTTGAAAACGTTAAGGTAATGAGAACCGCTTACGCTATTGAATATGATTGCGTTGACCCTCTTGCACTTAAATCTACATTAGAATTTACAAATCTTCCCGGACTTTTCGGTGCAGGTCAGTTTAACGGTTCTTCCGGTTACGAAGAAGCCGCCGCACAAGGTCTTATTGCAGGTATCAATGCCGCCCGTAAGGTTCAGGGTAAAGAGCCCTTCACCCTTGACAGAAGCACATCATATATCGGCACTCTTATTGATGACCTTGTTACTAAAGGTTGCCGTGACCCATACAGAATGATGACCTCAAGAAGTGAATACAGACTTATTCTCCGCGAGGACAATGCAGATTTAAGACTTACTGAAATGGGCTATGAAATCGGTCTTATAAGTCAGGAAAGATATGACAAGCTTCAGGAAAAGAAAAGGCTTATCGAAGAGGAAACCGAAAGAGTTTCAAAAATAACAATTCCACCCTCAGAGGAGCTTTCAAAGGTTCTTGAAGAGGCAGGAACTGCACCAACTGTTACAGGCTGCAGACTTTCTGAACTTATAAAAAGACCTCAGCTTTCATATAAGCTGCTTACACCATTTGACAAAAAGCGGCCCGACCTGCCTCGTGAGGTTTTTGAGCAGGTTGAAATCAACCTTAAATATGCAGGCTATATCAAACGCCAATTGGCTCAGGTTGAAGAGCAGAAAAGGCTTGAGGTTAAAAAGATTCCCGAGGACATCAATTATGATGATGTTCAGAATCTTCGCCTTGAGGCAAGAGAAAAATTAAAGAAAATCAAACCCGAAACTATCGGTCAGGCATCCCGAATAAGCGGTGTTTCCCCGGCTGATATTGCGGTACTTCTGATATACTTAAAGAAATGAGGAAAATTCTATGATACCCAGAAACGAACATCCGAATCCTAATTTTAAAAGAAATGATTATATAATCCTCAACGGTCAATGGGATTTTGAATTTGACTTCGGCGATAGCGGAAAGGAAAGAAAACTTTTCGATGTTGATGCAAAATTTTCAAAGAAAATCAATGTTCCCTTCTGCCCTGAAAGTGAGCTTTCGGGCATCGGATATAAAGATTTTATGGCTGCAGTATGGTACAAAAGAACTGTTGAAATTACAGAAGAGCAGTTAAAAGGAAAAGCCTTTATCGTTTTCGGTGCAGTTGATTTCCACGCAAGTGTTTATATTAACGGAGAGCTTGCCGGTGAGCACTTCGGCGGCTACACCTCTTTCAGAATTGATGCAACAAAATTCTTAAAGGTCGGCGAAAACACAATTACAGTATGCGCTCAGGACGATACCCGTTCACCTCTTCAAGCACGCGGTAAACAGAGTGAATTGGTATATTCCCACGACTGTGACTACACAAGAACAACAGGTATCTGGCAGACAGTTTATATGGAATTCTGCCCTGAAAGCTATATTAAATCCGTAAAATACTACCCCAACATCACAGACGGCACTCTCACAATTCACGCAGAGCTTGTGGGTAACGGCACATTTGAAGCACGTGCTTTCTGGGATGGCAAAGAGGTTGGCTCCGCTTCAACCGACACTCTCGGTCAGACGGTAACACTCACTCTTAACCTTTCCGAAAAGCACTTTTGGGAAGTAGGCAAAGGCGGACTTTATTCCCTTAACCTTTCTTTCGGCGGTGACGAGGTTTCAAGCTATTTCGGTCTTCGTGAGGTTAAGCTTACAGACAAAGCTATTAACATTAACGGTAAGCCCGTTTTCCAAAGGCTTGTTCTTGACCAGGGCTTCTATCCTGACGGAATTTATACTGCGCCCTCTGCAGAAGCTCTTAAAAATGATATTCTTCTTTCAATGGAGGTTGGCTTTAACGGTGCAAGACTTCATCAGAAAATCTTTGAACCCCTCTTCCTCCACTATTGTGATGAATTAGGCTATATCGTTTGGGGTGAGCACGGTAACTGGGGTGCAGACCACACAAACTTTGAATCATTAAGATATTTCCTTCTTGAAATTGAAGAGGAAATCGAAAGAGATTTCAACCATCCCGCTCTTATCGGCTGGTGTCCCTACAACGAAACCTGGGATATTAACGGCAGAAAACAGGACGATGATATTTTAAGAATAGTTTACAGAACTGTTAAAAACCTTGACAAAACCCGTCCTTGCATTGACACAAGCGGTAATTTCCACGTTGAAACAGATATTTTCGATGTTCACGATTATGACCAGGATTGCGACCTTTTCAGAAGTCATTATGAAGACCTTACAAATAAAAACATTCTTTTCGACCACCAGGCTCACAAACAAACCTGGAAGGGCGAGCCCGTGTTTATGAGCGAATACGGCGGAATAAGAGTTGAGCTTAAAGAATTTGAAGAAAACGACAGTAAAAAAGCCTGGGGCTACGGAAATGCCGCAACAAGCCTTGAGGAATTCTACGCCCGCTATGACGGACTTACAACAGCTTTGATTGACTGTCCCAAAATGATCGGCTTCTGTTACACTCAGCTTACTGATGTAGAGCAGGAATTAAACGGCATTTTCAGATACGACAGAACAAAGAAATTTGATTCCGAAATTCTTTATAAAATCAACACAAAGAAAGCTGCTATTGAAGAATAAGTAATAGGAGGATTTTTCATCATGCCATCCGCTCTGGTAAAATTTTTAAGTCTTATCATACCATTAATTCTTAGCTTTTTTGGAATTATTGGTGGTATTATTTCCGGTGACGACAACCAATTCACCTTCAGCGTGGATGCTTCTAAGACAGGAGAAACCCTTTCAAATCCTGTAAGTAATGTCAACGTTTGGTCTATAGAGGGTAACCCCTTTGTAAATGCAACAAAAAACGAAGAAAATAATATTTTTGATTTCGTTGAATACGTTCAGTTTATGCAGTGCACAGGCGGTACAGGGACAAGAGACTTATTCAAGGACCCTCTTGACAGAACTGTTCTTGATGACTATGATTTCACAGTCCTCATTGAAAACTGCAGAGGCGTTGTTGATTTGGGCGGTAAACCGTTGCTCAAATTAGGTAGCGTTCCTCTTAAATATTCCGAAAAAGCAGCTACTGATGTAGGCTTTAATATGAACCGCTATCCGCCCGATGACTATGACGTATATTATGACTACATAAAAGCAATTGCAGAAGCACTTGTTAAGGAATTCGGTAGGGAAGAGGTTCTTACCTGGCGTTTCGGTGTTATGACTGAATACGAAAACTACGATTGGTTTGTAGGCTCTGACAGCGAGGATGACGAAATCCTTGCAAAAGAAAGCGCCGAGGCTTATTGCAAGCTTTATGACTATACCGCACAAGCACTTGTTGATGTTTTAGGCGAGGATGTTTTTGTTGGCGCCCATTCAATGACAGTAACCGAAGGTGTATGGGACGAGGCAATATTTATCGAGCATTGTGCTAAGGATAAAAACTATAAAACAGGTAAAACAGGCTCACCTATTAAATATCTTTCCGCTTCCTTCTATGATTCAACTCCCGGTGAATACACTGACGGCTACACTCTCCCCGAAACAATCGCCTATATAAGAAATGTGGCTGAAAGAAACGGTTTAACAGACCTTATTTATGGTATCGATGAGGGCAGAATTCTCTGCGGTGTAAACAGCGGTGCCAATAATGATGAGCTTTTAAGCCGAACCTGTGGTTACACCTATCAGGCTGCTTATGATGCTCGCCTTATTGCACAGATGTTCAACAATGACATCGATTATTTCTCAGCCTGGTCATACCTTTCAAACGGTCTTTTAGATGGTAACCCAACTGTAAGCTACCACGTTGCAAAGAATGCCGCAAAAATGGCAGGTGCAAAGCTTCTTCGCACAGATAATACCGAAGAGGGTAGAATTATTGGTGGCGAGATTGATGCAGTTTCTGCATTCAACGAGGAAACAAACACTCTTCACATTATGGCTTATAACTTTAAAAACGATTTGGATTATAAGCACGATGTAGAGCTTTCCTTTAATATAAACGCTCCTCAATTTGACGGCAAAAAAGTAAAAATCACCACCTATACAATAGATGATGATTGCAACTATTTTGATGAATGGGTAGAAGACAGAAAAACCTATAATATTGGTAACGACTGCTTTAACTGGTCACCCGATGATCCGCAAATAGATAGTCCCGTTACTCTTGAAAACCAAGAAGCAAGAGATATCTATTACAACGAGCTTTATTCTAAATATACAGAATGCTCAAAGCTTGTTCCCACAGAAGAAACTGTAACAGTTGAAAACGGAAAAATCACTCTCAACACAAACCTTGACCCACATGCAGTTGTGTTCTATGAAATAAGCGAAGCAAAATAAGGAGTTGACAATATGGATGTAGCATTTTTTATTGCCTTTGTCTTTGTTTTAATCGCAAGACGAAATGCAGTGTATCATAAAGATATGTTTTCTAAAAAACACATAAATTTTGAGAATAAAAAGTGTAAAAGGCTTTTTATTCCTAAGCGTTCTAAGGTTTACAAAACCGCAGGTGCTTCTGAAGCAGACAGAACTAAAATGAATATTATTCCTCTTGTTTTAGTAGCAGTTGCAGTTATCGGTTTTATTGTGATTCTTGTTTCAGAAATCCTTTATGCAAAAAGCATTAATCAGGTTGGTTTCTTCAATACAACGGATGCTGTTTTCAGATATCTTTTCTGGTTTTTATCTATGCTTTGCCTTGCCGGTGCAGTATTGCTCATTAACACCTTCAAATGCTTTGGTAAAGAAACTGCAAAACAAAAAATCGGTCTTATTGTGAGAATACTTTTAATTCTTGCATTTTTAGGCGGATTCGGTTATTCGATGTATACACTACTAACCATTTAATAAAAAACAAACTGCTTTACTCTCAAATAAGGGTAAGGCAGTTTTCTTTGTTAATCTTCTATATTATCTCTGTTAAAAAGCGGTGAATTGAAAAAATCGTTAAGTGAAATGCCGAGTCCGTCACATATTTCATAAATAATTCTTAATTTCATACTTGGATAGGAGCATTTCATAATAGTGCTTAATGTGGATTGTGGCACACCACTTTTTAAATATAGCTGATATTGAGTAAGCTTATTTTCTTCGCATAACTCCTTTATTCTTAATGCAACTGCTTCATTCAAATGCACTTTCACCACTCCTCTATACTTCATTTACACGATAAAAGTATAGAGTATAGCTGGTCAAATATACTTCGGGTACTTGATATTTGTGTTTTTTTATGCTATTCTTTTTCTATGATTAATTTTCAAGGTGTGTTTATGATTACAGATTTAGCAATAGCAAAAGAATTAAAGTTATACAAAAAAATGTATAAGCATCTTTTTAATTCGGTTACTCACATCATAGAAATATGTCAAGACCCTATTGCAAAAGATTTGCTTATAGTAGCTCAACAAGAAACAGAAGAGATATACATATCGGAGGATATTTCATAAAAAGTAATCCCCTCAAAACTTTCAAAAAAAGTTTTGAGGGGATTAAAGAAATCATTTACCCGCTTTTTTGGAATATTTTAATTTATAAATAATTCTCATAAGGTTAGAATCAAGTGCGCTTAAGGGCTTAACATCTGCATAAAGCTCTGCGCCAACTGCTGTTTTTGCGGCTTTTTCCATAACCAATTCAACTGCCTCTGCATCGTACTGATTACCTGCAACACAAACTGCGCCGTTGTCCTTAACAAGAACTGCATTTTTATTGCCAAGAGCTCTTGCAACCTTTTTGCTTGTTTTAAGAGTGTTTGACGGATTAAATGTTGCGCATTTAACAACAGGTCCGCAAAGCTGAGCAAAGTCATCAAGAAGGGGTTTCATTGTTTTACCTTTTCTTGACATTGCAACAACAAAATCGTTCTTTGTATGACGGATGAATTTAACATCCTCTCTCTTTTTATAAATTGCCCAGTGCATATCTGCGCTGTCGGGGATTTCTCCGCCACCTACCCATGCACCGCTCTTTGTATCGATAATAGCTGCCTGCTTTCCTTCTTCACCAACGAAGAAGCAATTGCCTTTTCTTTCGCTATCGCAAGGAGCAAATTCCTTTGCGGGTTTATATTTATTGCCTGATTTAAAAACATCGGTAACATAATCAACAACACCGCCGAAGGTATCAATTGCTTTGCCTGAAACCTCTGCGCAACGAGCAGCAATAAACTTTTCACAAACTCTTTCAAGAGCATTGGCAACATTAAAAGCATCTTCATAGCTTTCACCGAGGCAAACTGCACCGTGATGCTTCATAATAGCTGCCTTAGATGTTGAACGCTCCAAAGCACCGATAACACCCTGACGAAGCTTGGGCTGACCGGGAAGACCATAGGATGCGCAAGGTACATCTGTACCGAGAATTTCTGCATCTTCGCCATTAATATTGTTAATATCAAGACCGAGAGTGCTTACTACGGACGCATTCTTCTGATGAGTATGAATAACAAAATTAATGTCGGGGCGAAGCTCGTAACAGGAAGCGTGAATACCTTTTTCAGAAGAGGGCTTAACGTCACCCTCGTAGGAAAGGTCTGCAATATTTACGAGAACAATATCATCGGGAGTAAGAACATCATATGCCATACCACTGGGAGTGATAACAAACTGCTTGTCGTTAACTCTGCAGCTGATGTTACCCCAGGTTCTTACAATAAGACCTGCTGCCAAAAGCTCGTGACCGGCTTTAATGACTAATTCTTTTGCTTCTAAAATATCCATAAGTATCTCCTTTCGGGAGTTTTAGAAAGCCACGGAAAAACCGTGGCTCTTCTTTTTTAATAAAATTATTCTTTAACTGCAACGTTTGCGAATACTCTGTCAAATCTTCTGAGAGCTTCGTCAATAAGCTCTGGTGTATACTGAGCATTAGTGTAAAGACGGCTACCTGCAAGAGTAACAAGGCCTTCTGCCATATATGCTGCGCCCATGTGCTGCATTTCTTTCTTTCTTTCGCTTGTTGCGGAAAGAACACCGGGAATTTCCCAAGGCTTAGACCAATTGATTGAGTAGTGCATTGTACCTACTGTATCAATGTGGCAAACTGAGCCCTGGTTGAATGCAACGAAGGGAAGGTTATATTTCTTAATGAGCTCCTGAAGACCTTTAGTAAGTCTGTCGCCCATTTCGCCTGCCTTCTGACAAGCATTCTGTTTGTCAATTTCTTCAAGAGTGTAGTAACCGGCAACGCAAGAAAGAGGTGTAGCAGCCATTGTACCGCCCATAAATGCTTTCTTAACCTTTTCACCGCTTGCATCAAGACCTGCACCGAGGTATTTCATATATTCTTTCTTACCACCGATACCGCCTGCACCGGGATAGCCACCTGCGATAACTTTACCGAAGATAGTAAGGTCAGGAGAAACGCCGAAGTAACCCTGAGCACCTGCCATACCGATACGGAAGCCTGTAACAACCTCATCAAAGATAAGGAGTGCGCCATATTTACGGCAAAGTCTTTCAACGCCCTTGTTGAAGTCTTTATCGAGAGGTCTTGTACCGCTTTCGGGACCTATAGGCTCCATAAATACAGCAGCTGTACCGCCACGGAACTGATTAAGACGAAGAACTCTTTCAAGAGAATCAAGGTCATTGGGGAAGAATTCCTGAGTATGCTTGAAAAGGTAGAGCGGAACACCGTGTGCCTGAGTGAATTTTGAACCGGGAACACGGATGCTGTAACCGAGCTGGTCGGACCAACCGTGGTAAGCACCACCCATTTTTACGATATTTTTATTCTTTGTAGCAAGTCTTGCAACACGGATAGCTGCCATACAAGCTTCTGTACCTGAACCGAGCATACGGAACATATCACATGTTTCAACGCTGTCGCAGATTTTCTTTGCAAGCTTATATTCAAACTCGTGGAAAAGACCTGTTGAAGGACCGCAAGTATTAAGAAGGTCGATAACCTGATCTCTTACAACCTTGGGGTTGGAGCCGAGAACTGTGGGGCCACCTGCCTGAAGGAAGTCGAAATACTCGTTGCCGTCAATGTCGTAGAGCATCATACCGTCTGCCTTTGTGAAAACAAGGGGGAAGGGATAGTTGAATGCAAGGTTATGCTGAACGCCGCCGGGAATTACCTGCTTTGCTTCTTCAATCATTTCCTTACTTTTTGCACATTTTTTGTCATAGTACTCTTCTTCATACTGTTTGAGCACATCGGGTTTAATTGTGTAAATAGGTTTCTTAATGAGCTCATCAAGCTGTTTTGTTACCGCTGCAGCGTCATGATACTCATTGATTGCGAATCTTGTGTCCATAAAGACACCTCCTAAAGTAGAGTTTGATAACAAAAGTGAATTTGTGTTCACTTTTATTATACATTATTAAATATAAATGTCAAGCACGCCGTACATTTAAACTATACAAAATAAAAGGAGGGTTTTTATGAACTTTCCATAAGAATTATGTAAAAACTCTGAGTTTTTTCTAATTTGGAAATAAAGAGTGTAGTTTGTGTGATTTTTCAACATATTCATATTTAAATATTTTTTAGTATTTGTTGACTTTGCCCGAAACCTCTGCTAAAATATAATGGACTGAATTCTATTTTTAAAAGGAGGCAATCGCTTTGCAAAATTTAATGGATTCAAAAACACTTGCGTACATAAATATGTATGCGGTTCTCGGTACTTTGGAAAACCTTTGCGAAATCGTTCCCGAAGCATCAGAGCTTCTGCAGGGCAAAAAGCCCATTTCCATCGGTTTAGAGGTTAAAGACGGTCCTGCGGCTACTCTTTATTTCAAAAATGGCAAATGCCGTATGGAGCAGGGCTGCAGCAACTGTGATGTTAAGCTCCCCTTCTCAAGCTGTGAAAAATTCAACGGTCTTATTGACGGCACAGTAACTCCCATCCCTTCAAAAGGCTTTACTCACATCAAATTCCTCCTCAAGGAATTTACCGCTCTCACAGATTTACTTTCAAAATATATGAGAGCAAGTGAAGAAGACCTTAAGGACCCTGTTTTCTTCGAGAGAAGCACAATGCTTATGCTTTACACAATCGGTGTTGCCATTGCTCAGATTGGTAACAATGATGAAATCGGTAAATTCAGTGCAAAGCATATTGCAGACGGTAGCGTTCTCATCGGTATTAAAAATGGTCCTGCTGTTGAGCTTGTTTGCAAGGATCACCGCCTTGTAACTCTCAAAAAGGCTCCCGAAAAATACCGTGCGGCTATGATTTTCGAGTCAATAGAAACTGCCCGTGCTCTTTTTGACGGAAACGTTAACGCTCTCACCTGCATCGGTACAGGTAAAATTGAAATGCATGGTCTTGTTAGTATGCTTGATAACATTAACCGCATACTTGACAGAGTTGCATTATATCTTGCATAAGGAGGTAGCAAAATGAGTAAAAAATTCCCATTATATAAAACAACAAAATCAGATGAATGGTATGCTCGTGCTGCCGAAGTAATCCCCTCAGGCGTTTACGGACACTTAGGTCCTGCAGAAGGTCAGTTTATCCCCGTTAACAGATGGCCCCGTTTTTCAGAAAAAGCAAAGGGCTCATATTTCTGGGATGTTGACGGAAACAAATATATTGACTATATGTGTGCTTACGGTCCCAATGTTCTCGGCTATGGTGACGAGGATGTTGATGCAGCAGTTATCGAGCAAATAAAAAAAGGCAACTGCGTAACATCTCCCGATAAAATTATGGTTGAATGTGCAGAGCTTCTTGTTGACACTGTTAACACTGCTGACTGGGCATTCTTTGCAAAGAATGGTAACGACGCTACTCAGGGTGCAATCCTTACCGCTCGTGCTCATACCCACAGAAAGAAACTCATTTTCTTCAATGGCTTCTATCACGGTGTTTCCCCTATGGTGCAGAAAATTGACTATCCCGGTGTTACTCCCGAGGATGTTGCTAACAACCTCTACACACCTTGGGATGATATTGAAAACTTCAAGAGACTTCTTGCAGAAAATGAGGGCGAAATTGCCGCCGTAATTGCTCAGCCTTATAACCACGGCAACTTTAACGATAACTCATTCCCCATTGACGGCTTCTGGAAAGAGGTTCGCGAGCTTTGCACAAAAAATGAAATCGTTCTTATCGTTGACGACGTTCGTTGCGGCTTCCGTCTTGACCTTGCAGGCAGTGACCATTTCTTCGGCTTTGAAGCTGATATTATCTGCTTCTGTAAAGCTCTTGCAAACGGCTATAATATGTCTGCCTTCTGCGGTAAAGAATTCCTTAAAAATGCCGCATCAAGCCTTTCGTACACGGGCTCTTATTGGATGAGTGCAGTTCCCTTTGCTGCTTGTATTGCAACAATCAACAAGCTCAAAAAGCTGGATGCTCCCAAGCTTTTTGATGCTATGGGCAGAGAGCTTACAGAGGGCTTCAAAAAAGCCGGTGCAGAGCATGGCTTTGACCTTGTTGTTTCAGGTGCACCCGCTCTCTTCTATTTAAGAATTGCAAATGATGATTCTCTTCTTCTCCATCAGGATTGGGTTGCAGAATGCGTAAACCGTGGTTTGTTTATCACATCTCACCACAATCACTTCATTAACGCATCCCTTACTCACGAGGATATTAACCTCTCAATTGAAATTGCAGAGGACGCATTTAAAGCAGTTAAGAAAAATCATCCCGAATTAGCATAAGGAATCAAACCGAGTTTTCGGTTATAGGGTGAAACGAGTTATCCGAACCAGCCTAAAAGCGAATCTTTTTAAGGCTTTTCGGCGTTTCGGTCTTGAAAGGCGGAAGCCTATCTTCGCCCTCAACACCAAAAATCCAATAAAAATCTTTCGCTTTTAGGTCGAAGATTTTATACAGTGCGGATTTTTGGTCAGCCAAGGCAAAAACGCAGCCAATCCTTTCGGATTGGCGAGTATTTTAACGCAGGATGAACGGAAATCCGCCTGTATAAAACAGATTTGGATAATTCTTTTCACCCTAATAAATTTTAGGAGGCTTTTATTATGGCTCTTTCAAAACAGGAGTGGCTTGCTCTTGAAAAGAAAGCAAACGAGCTCCGTAACCTCTGCCTTGATACAACCTACTGGGCAGGCTCAGGTCATATCGGCGGCGGTATGAGTGTTATGGACATTATGACAGTGTGCTATCACAAATACATGCACATTAAGGTTGAAGATCCCAACTGGGAAGACCGCGACAGATTCATTCTCAGTAAGGGTCACGCAGGTATAGCTTATGCACCTGTTCTTTGCGACCTTGGCTTCAACGACAAGGAAATGCTTAAAACCTTTAACCTTTCAGGTTCAAAAATGGGTATGCACCTTGACTCAAACAAGGTTGTAGGCGTTGACGCTTCAACAGGCTCTCTCGGTCACGGTCTTTCCATCGGTGTTGGTACTGCTCTTGCAGCAAGACTTCTCAAAAAAGACTATAAAACATTCGTTGTTCTTGGTGACGGTGAGCTTGACGAAGGCTCAAACTGGGAAGCAGCAATGAGTGCGGCTCATTTCAAGCTTACAAACCTTATCACTTTTGTTGACCGTAACCACAATATGATTGACGGTAACACAGAGGATGTTATGGCTCTTGAGCCCCTTGCAGACAAATGGGAAGCATTCGGCTTTATCGTTAAAAAGGTTGACGGTAACAATATTAAAGAGCTTTGCGAAGCTATTGACTTTGCTTATGAAAACGAAACCGATAAACCCGTTCTTATCCTTTGCGATACAGTTAAGGGCTGCGGTATCGACTTTATTGAAGGCGACTTCAGATGGCACTACGGTGCATTTGATGACGAAAAATACGAAAAGGGTAAAAAATCCCTTGAAGAAACTTATCAGAAACGTGTTGCACGTGCAGAAAAGGAGGCTGAATAATTATGGCAGGCGGATTAAGTTACACAGCTGAACAATCAACATCTCTCTCCACAGCCGAAATTTACGGTCAGGCTCTCGTTGAGTTGGCAGAAGCACATCCCGAGGTTGTTGCTCTTACTGCTGACCTTGCAAAATCAACAAAAATCGGCGATTTCCAGAAGAAATTCCCCGACCGTTTCTTTAACGTAGGTATTGCAGAACAGAATATGTTCGGTGTTGCTGCAGGTATGGCTAAGGCAGGTCTTGTTCCCTTCCTTTCAACCTTCTCTCAGTTTGCATCCTTCCGTTCAGCAGACCAGCTTCATACAGACCTTTGCTACCAGAATATCAATGCAAAAGTTATTGCTACTCATTCAGGTACATCCTTCGGTCAGGCAGGCTCAACTCACCACGCTATCTGTGACCTTGCTTTGACACGTTCTATTCCTAACCTTACAGTTATCTGCCCCGCTGACGGTTACGAAACCTACAATGCAGTTATGGCAGCTTATAACACTCCCGGCCCCTTCTATATCAGAATTAACCGTGGTTTTGACCGTGTTCTTTACAAGGATGCTAACTATGGCTTCGAAGTAGGCAAAGCAGTTGAAGTTCACGAAGGCTCAGATATTACAATTATCGCTTGCGGTTCTTGTGTATTCCAGGCTTTCCAGGCTGCTGAATTCCTTGAGAAAGCAGACGGACTCAAAGTTCGCGTTCTTGATATGCACACAATCAAGCCTCTTGATAAAGAAGCTGTTCTTAAAGCTGTTATGGATACTCGCCGTATCATTACAGTTGAAGACCACACAGTTATCGGCGGTCTCGGCAGTGCGGTTGCAGAGGTTGTTGTTGAATCCGGTAAGGGCTGCGCATTCAAGAAGCTTGGTGTTCAGGATACATTCGCACCTATCGGTCTTCACGAAGACATTATGAGCTACCTCGGTATTGACTCTAACGGTATTATTGAAGCAGTTCGTGAAGTTATGAAGGCTGACTTTGAAGAAGACAACGACTGGGACGACGAATTCTAAGGAGGAAATAAAAATGGCTAACACACAGGAAGCATTATATACAAACAAAATCTTCCTTTGCGGTGCGTTGCCCCTCTTGAAAACTATCGTTGCGGATGTTCCCTCGCTCAAAAAGAAATTTGAGAAGGTTCACTGCATTTATCAGGTTAGTTGTCTTGACCCGGATGCTCCCGAAGGAAAGTGGGCAACACACTTTATGGTAAACGGCGACGAATGGCTCGTTCACGCTAACAAAGTTGCATACAGAGTAAAAAAACAGAAGTTTGTTGAGCTTCAATTCAAGAATGTTGAGTCTATGAATGCTTTCTTCAAAGGCAAAATCGGACCTGCAACACTCCCCAAAATGATTGGTCTTAACAACGCTTATGAATTCGGCGTGTTTATGATGGCTCTTCTTAAAATGTCAAGCCTTCTGACAGCCGCTAAACCGCCGGAAAAAGAAGAAGACAAACGTCTTACAGTTAAATGCTATTTCTACCTTCTTTCTTCAGGTATCAGCACACTTAACAAAATGGGACACCCCGAAATCCATGACTGGACTTCAAAGAGCCCCGACCGTGTTTACGCCTGGAAGGTTGACGGTGAGGACTCTGTTTCCGCTTATATCAGAATTAAAGCAGGTAAGAGTAAAGCAGGCAGAGGCGAATACAAACGTGCTCTTCCCTTCTTCACAATGCGCTTTAATAACCTTGACAGTGCTTTAGGTATATTGATGTCAATTGACGATATGCTTGAATCCGTTCAGAAAGGTAAGCTCATTATGGATGGCGCTCCCGAATTTGGTGCTCAAATCGGTGGTTACATGATGGAAATCGGCGCAATGGCGAAATAATTTCCAATCAGAACTGTTGCAAAATTTGCAATAGTTCTGATTTTTTTGATTTTCCTCTTGACACTTTACGGTTGACATAGTATAATGCTAAATGTATATTGATATTTATACCTTTGTTGGTAACAGCGGAGGGAGGGAACTATAAATGAGTCAGGTAAAAGTTAAAGAAAACGAATCTTTAGATAGCGCACTTCGCAGATTTAAAAGACAGACTTCAAGAGACGGTGTTATTCAGGAAGTTCGTAAAAGAGAACACTATGAAAAACCCTCTGTAAAGAGAAAAAAGAAATCCGAAGCAGCTCGTAAGAGAAAGTATTAAGAAAATGAGATATGAAGCCTTATTTTTAGGTTTCATATCTTTTCTTTTTTATTTTTTTGTGATATTATTTAAAATGTGGTAGTTTTGATTAGAGGCGATTCATATGAGAGAAAAAGACACTACAATAAAATATATGTTTCACACCGTGCACGATATAACTCCCGAGTTTTTGAGAGAAATCGGTGTTGAAGCCGTTGCTTTTGATTTAGATAACACATCTGTCAAGGATTCAACTTTAACAACCATTCCCGGTTCAATTTCCTGGATTAAAAATCTTAAAAAAGCCGGATTCAAGGTTGCAATAGTTACCAATACTCCTCATATAAGAGCTTTTTGGTTTTCAAAAGCTTTTGGCGCACCTTTTCACGCTTATTCCAAAAAGCCTCTCCCCCACGGAATTATAAAAATGGCAAAAAAACTGAATGTTGATATTTCAAAAATTGCTATGGTTGGAGATCAGGTGCTGACTGATGTTGCCGCCGCAAACCGTTGCGGAGCCATTCCTATTCTTGTTGACCCAATAGAAAAAGAAAGACTTTTCAAAAAGCATTTTGAACGAAGCAGAGCAAAGGAAAAACCTATCCGCGATGCATTTATAAAGGAGCACGGTTATTATGGAGAAAATAAATGAATTGCAGAAATTTTTAAAAAATTCCCACGAGGCAATTCTTATTCACTCCCCTGAAAACAGAAGATATTTCACAAATTTCCCTTCAAGCGACGGTTTTTTAATCGTAACTAAAAACGATGCGGTATTCTTTACTGACAGCAGATATATAGAAGCAGCGCAGAAAACCATTAAAGCCTGCAGAGCACAACTTTTAACCCGACTCTCAAGCGAAGTGAAAATATATTTTGAGGAAAACCATATTGAAAAGGTATATACCGAAACAGAGCGTTTGTCAGTTGCTCTTCTTTCTCAGTTCAAAAAAATATTTTCATCGCTTAAAGTAACACCCTCAAAAAGATTAGAAAATAAAGTCAATGACTTGAGAATGGTTAAAACTCCCGAAGAAATCGAATATATAAAAAAAGCGCAAAGCATTGCAGAGGAAGCATTTGAGCATATTCTCACTTTTATCCGACCCGGTGTGACGGAAAAACGAATTGCTCTTGAGCTTGATTTTTATATGCTTTCCCACGGTGCAGAGGCGCTTTCCTTTGAAACAATTGCCGTAACAGGCAAAAAAACCTCTATGCCCCACGGTGTACCCGACGATACTGTTGTTGAGAACGGTGATTTTATAACAATGGATTTCGGTGCAGTTTATAATGGCTATCACAGTGATATGACCCGTACTGTTGCAGTGGGTGAGGTGTCTGCAGAGCAAAAAAAGATTTATGAAATTGTTCTTTCGGCTCAGAAAGCGTCTTTGGAAGCTCTCAAAAAAGGTATTCCTTGTAAATGTGCAGATGCCACCGCAAGAGATATTATAAAAAATGCCGGTTACGGTGACTATTTCGGACACGGAACAGGTCACGGAGTTGGTATTGAAATCCACGAGCTACCCAATCTTTCACCCCGAAGCGATGCTGTTCTTCAGGTTGGTAATGTTGTTACCGTTGAACCCGGAATATATATGCCTAATAAATTCGGTGTCAGAATTGAAGATATGGCGCTCATAACCGAAAACGGAATCGAAAACCTGACAAACACTCCAAAGGAGTTGATAAGCCTTTGAAATACGAAAACTTTGAACAATTAAAGAAGGATTGTTCAAACTGCAAAAACTGTCCTTTGGGAGAAACCAGAACAAATCTTGTTTTTGGCGTAGGTAACGAAAATGCAGATATTCTTTTCGTTGGTGAAGGTCCCGGTGAAAACGAGGATTTGCAGGGTGAGCCTTTTGTTGGCAAGGCCGGTCAGTTGTTAGATAAATATCTTAATGTAATCGACCTTGACCGAAAAAAGAATATTTATATTGCAAACATTGTTAAATGCAGACCGCCTCAGAATCGTGACCCAAAGCCCGAGGAGCAGGACGTTTGCATTGAATGGTTAAGAAACCAGACAAGACTTATAAAGCCTAAAATAATCGTATGTTTGGGCAGAATTGCTGCACAAAAGCTTATTTCCGAGGATTTCCGCGTTACAAAGCAACATGGCGAATTTATTCAAAAGGGAAACATTCTTTTTATGGGTACATTCCACCCTGCCGCATTACTCCGAAATCCTCTCAACAAGCCCGATGCCCTTTCGGATTTTCAGAAACTGAGAGATAAAATTAATGAATTAAATATTAAAATATAAAATAAAACTCTTAAAAGGAGATAATAATATGGACAAAAAACAATTAATTCTCGACGGAAAAGCAATACTCGGTATTGAATTTGGTTCAACCCGAATCAAAGGCGTTCTTATTGACGACTGCGGTGAGGTTCTCGCAGTTGGTGCTTTTGATTGGGAAAACAGCCTTGTAAACGGCATCTGGACTTATGCAGAGGAAGAATTTTTTGCAGGCCTTAAAGGCTGCTATGCTTCTCTTAAAAATGATGTTAAAGAAAAATACGGCATTACTCTCACAAGCCTTAAAGCAATCGGTATCAGCGGTATGATGCACGGCTATCTCCCCTTTAACACAGATGGTAAATTGATTTGTCCTTTCCGCACCTGGAGAAACACCCTTGCAGGTGAAGCTGCAAGTAAATTAACAGAGGTTTTTGATTTCAACATTCCTGACCGTTGGAGCATTGCTCATCTTTATCAGGCAATTTTAAACGGCGAAGAGCACGTTAAGGATATTGCATATTTTACAACTCTCGCCGGCTACATACACACTCTCCTAACCGGCGAAAAGGTTCTCGGTATTGGTGAAGCATCAGGTATGTTCCCCATGGAAGGCAACAATTACAGCGAAAAAATGCTTGATAAATTCGATGCACTCGTTGAAGAAAAAGGCTTTCCCTGGAAAATCAGAGAAATTCTTCCCAAGGTTCTCGTTGCAGGTGAAAATGCCGGTGTTCTTACAGAAGCAGGTGCAAAGCTTCTTGACGAAGAGGGCGACCTTAAGGCAGGTATTCCTATGTGTCCTCCCGAGGGTGATGCAGGTACCGGTATGGTAGCAACCAATAGCGTAAGAGTTAAAACAGGTAATGTTTCAGCAGGTACTTCCGTATTTGCTATGATTGTTCTCGAAAAGCTCCTTTCAAAGCTTTACCGTGAAATTGATATGGTAACAACTCCTGACGGTGCTCCCGTTGCTATGGTTCACTGCAACAACTGCACATCCGATATTAACGCCTGGACATATCTTTTCAAAGAGGTTCTTGACCTTATGGGTGCAGAATGCTCAATGGGCGATTTGTTTACTGCTCTTTTCAAAAAATCTGCAGAAGCAGATAAAGACTGCGGAAATCTTCTTTCCTACAACTATTTCTCAGGTGAATTCCTTACAGGCTTTGAAACAGGTAAGCCCCTTTTCA
>SVOP01000127.1 GCA_015066325.1 Oscillospiraceae bacterium | reverse complement strand
AACGGGACGAACATCGTCTTCAGACTGAAGAAGAGCTCTTGCGATACCGTGACGGATAGCACCAGCCTGACCTGTAACGCCACCACCGTTTACGCGGCAAACAACATCGTATTTTTCGAGAGTCTCTGTAAGAGTGAGAGGCTGACGAACGATAAGTTTAAGAGTTTCAAGACCGAAATAATCGTCGATATCTCTGTCGTTGATTGTAACTTTACCTGTACCGGGATATACACGAACACGTGCAACGGATTTTTTTCTTCTACCTGTGCCGTAGAAATATGCTTTACTTTCGTACATAATTAGTGCCTCCTCCCTTAAAATTCTCTAACAATAGGCTTCTGAGCTGTCTGTTCGTGTTCTGCACCTGCATAAACACGAAGACGAGCCATAGCAGCTCTGCCGAGAGTGTTATCGGGAAGCATACCCTTAACAGCCTTCTGCATTGCGAACTCGGGTTTTTCTTTCATGAGAATGCCGTATTTAACAGCCTTCATGTTACCAACATAGCCTGTGTGATGATAATAGATTTTGTCTTCAAGTTTGTTACCTGTGAGAACAACCTTAGCAGCATTGATGATGATAACGCTGTCGCCACAGTCTGCGTGAGGAGCGAATGTGGGTTTGTGCTTACCACGAAGAAGAACAGCAGCTTCAACAGCAACTTCGCCGAGAGTTCTGCCTTCTGCGTCAAGAACATACCACTGGCGCTCGGTTTTGCCTTTGGGCATATAAGTAGACATAACAGTTACCTCCGTAATAGTTCTGAGGGTTCTCCCCTCTTCATTGCCTTGATATATTATCACAAGGAAAGTTCAAAGTCAACACTTTTTTTGCTTAATTTCAAAATAATTCTTACTATCTCTCGTTTTCTTCGTTTTTCTTCTGTTTTCATATATTTTTCTCTCGTGGCAAATTACATTTTTCAATAAAAAACAATGTGGAAATTGCAACAAATTGAAATCTCCACATTGTATAACCTGTATATTTACTTTGCTAATTTACTGTAATCTTTAACAACCTCAACTCTTTGTTTACGACGTTTTTTACGCTTACGCTGATTTTTAGTTCCGAACCAAAGAACAATTACAATAACAATCACAACCAAAAGCACTACAAGGAACGCCTTAGAAGTTGCTATACCTTCAATCCAGTTAAACATTGCCCAAAGATAGTTTTTCTTAACAGTCTGGAAAGCAACCAGCTCAACATCCGCAACAACAACATCCTTATACATAAGCTGAGCTTTACCAACACTTGCTCCTTTTTCTATGGGAGAATCGACTGTTTCGGGGAAAGATTCAGAAAACTTGACAATCAAATCATCAATAGTTAAATCCTCGTGAATAACTGTTGCAACAGAAGCTTTGGGAACAAGACCAACATAGTCTGCACCACGACCGAATTTAACACCCACCTCGCCTAAGATATAGTTATCATCAGCAATAACCTTCATTTTAACATTATTGAATGCCCAGCGAAGCATATAACGGCACATAAGGAAAGCTGTGTTATACGGCTTACCGTCAATTATCCTTTCGGTTTCACCTTTCATTGCAATTGATATATAGGTATAACCGTCTTTTGTTGCGCTGGAAATAAGGCAGGCACCTGCTTTATCGGTAGTTCCTGTTTTAAGGCCAATTGCCTCTTCATAATAATATTCGGAATAACTGTTTAAAAGCGGGTTAGTGTTATATAGATATCTGACATCGCTCTTATTAGTTTTCGGCATTGTTTTGCCGTATTTTGAAGACATTTTTACGATTGTTTCGTTTTCAAGAGCTTTCTTTGCGATGAGGTACATATCACTTGCAGTTGTTCTGTTCTGGGTATCACTGTCAAAGCCCTTAACTGATTCATCATCAAGACCATGGGCATTGGCAAAATGGGTATTTTGACATCCTAATTCCTGCACAAGAGCATTCATTTTTGCAACAAAGTTTTCTGCCTTGCCATCGCCAAATTCTTCAGCAAGAACTGCGGCGGCATCATTAGCACTTGGCAAAAACAAACAGAACAAAAGCATTTCAAGAGTTGTTTTTTCGTCTGCCAAAAGCCCCGCAACAGAACTGCCTGTGCCATCAAGGCTGTGAACCGCATCATAAGAGCAAGTAATTTTCTTCTGCAAATCGTTGCATTCATTAAGAACTACCAAAGCAGTAACAATTTTGGTAAGAGATGCAGGAGCAGTAATTTTATCGGCGTTTTTACTGTAAATAACAGTATCTGTATCCGCATTAACAAGAAGTGCAATTCCGGTTTCATAATCCGGTGCTTCTATATCATAATATGCGCCCTTGGTTTTAACCTTGTCTTCTTCTGTCTCTGCGGCAAATGCAGGAGTACAAAAAGAAAGCATTAAAATAAAACAATTTATTAAAATCAGTAATTTTTTCATAGACAATCACCGTGAAATATTATAAAATAGATTTATACTATGCATTATAACATCAATAGTAAAGAATTAAAATACTATTTTTTAAAAAAGGAGAACAAAATTATGGTTTTTGTTACCGGTGATACTCACGGCGACCCTGAAAGACTTTCAAAATCAGTTTTAAAGTGCTTAAATGAGGGCGACACCTTAATTGTATGTGGTGATTTTGGTTTTATCTGGGATAAATCAAAGGCAGAACAGAAAATACTTAAAGCATTTTCAAAAAGGAAATACAACATCTGCTTTATTGACGGAACTCACGAAAACTTTGACCTTCTGAACGGATATCCCCTTACTACCTGGAATGGTGGCAAGGTTCATCAGATTTCCGATAATATTTATCATCTTATGCGCGGACAGGTTTTCAATATTGACGGACTGAAAATTTTCACTATGGGCGGCGGTGAAAGCCCCGACCTTGATTCACGGCTTGAGGATAACCCCTGGCTCAAATATGAAATCCCATCAAAAGAAGAGCTTCTTGAAGGTGCAGAAAATCTTGAAAAGAACGACTGTAAAATTGATGTTATTATCACTCACGAGCCTTCTTCAATCATCAAAGGCTTTTTAAAGCTTGGTGAAAGCGAAGCAGTCAGAGTTACAACCCTTAACGCTTATTTTGATGAGCTTTCAAAATGCAGTGAATTTGAGCGTTGGTTCTTCGGTAGTCTTCATCTTGATAAGTATATTTCAAACACCTATATTGGTGTTCATAAAGCAATAGTAAACGCGCATACAGGCGAAAGAGTTAAATTTTGAGGTGATATTGTGAAACGACCAATAAATAAAAAGAAAGTTAAAAAGGTAGTTTTAATAATTGTATCAATCATTCTTGTTTTAGCAATAATAGCGGGCGCAGTAGCATTTATTGCAAACTATCCTGATGAAAGAGAAGCTGTTTTTAATGATAGCGATAAGAAACCCACTAAACAGATATTTGATGAGGGTGAATTTAAATTAGGCGAATATGATTTAATTGTTTCTGTTAATGGTGATGATAGTGCAGAAGGAACATTGGAAGCACCTTTAAAAACATTAACCGGTGCAAAGGAAAAATTAAAATCATTAACCATTCCAAAGGATAAAAAAGTTACTGTTTGGTTCAGAGCAGGTACATACACATTCTTCGATACAGTGGCTTTTGATGAAAATGACAAAAGCAATGTTCTTTATCGCTCTTACCCCGATGAAGAAGTTATTTTCTCAGGCTCAAAGGAAATCAAGGGAAATTGGAAAGAAACAAAAATCAATGATGTCAAAGCCTTTGTAACTGATATGCCCGTTAAGAGCGACGAAGATTATTTCCGCTCACTTTTCAAGGACGGTAAAAGACTTTCCCG
>SVOP01000126.1 GCA_015066325.1 Oscillospiraceae bacterium | reverse complement strand
TTTCATCACAGTTGCGATGCTGTTTTTTGCATTCACAACTCTTTTAGGAAATCTCTACTACGTTGACCAATGTGTTGTTTTCCTTTCAGGAAAAGTTCCAAGCCGAAAGATTCAGAACATCTATCACATTATTGCAGCAATTGTTATTTTCGTTGGTGCAGGCTTAAGTGCAGATTTACTCTGGAGTATTGCAGACATAACTATGGGTGGTATGACAATAATAAATATGCCGGTTATTCTCATTCTCGGTAAATATGCTTTCAGAGCCTTGAAAGACTATGAAAAGCAAAGAAAAAATGGTGATACCCCTGTGTTCAAAGCGAAAGATATCAATTTGCCCCACAAAACAGATTATTGGAACTGATTATGAATTATTTTATTTATGACGTAGAAAGCCTGACAAATGAGGAATATCAAAAATGGTTTTCATTGATGACCAGAGAAAAGCAAGAAAAAGTGAGTAAATACAAAGATTTAACAAGAAGAAAATGCTCCGTTGCAGGTGAAATGGTTGTTAAAACCAACATAGGAAACGCTTTGAATATTGCTCCCGAAGCTCTTATATTTCTTGCAGACAAAAACGGAAAACCGTATATTGAAAAATGCCCTATACATTTTAATATCTCTCATTGTGAAAGCACATTAGTTTATGCTTTTTCTGATGAAGAAATCGGTATCGATATTGAAAAAATAAAACCCATCTCACATTCTGTTTTAAAAAGCTTTTTCTCAGAGGAAGAACAGGAATACGTTTTAGGAAAAACTCTTAATAAAGAGGCTTCTGAAAATTATAACTCCCCTGAAATTCCCGAAAGATTTTACAGAATTTACACTTTAAAAGAAGCAATCTGCAAAAAAAGCGGAATTGGCATAAAGGGATTAAAAGATGCTGATGCTCTCCTCTTTCTTGACCGTTCTTTTAAAGAAAATGATTTCATAATATCAATAGTTTAAACAAGAAAACCACTTGATTTTCAATAAAAAATCAAGTGGTTTTTAATAATCTATTTTACTGCTCACTTCAATGGAATTTGGTGTTACAAGACAGTCATAAACAAGAACCTTAACACCTTTTTCTCTTGCAGAATTTAAAGCATCAACAAACTCTTTATGATGCTCTTCATTAGGCTCAAATCGGCTAATGCCTTTCATTTGAACAACAAAGATTATGTAAGCCTCATATCCCTGTTCAATGCAAAAAACAAGCTCATTTATATGCTTAACTCCACGCTCAGTCGGTGCATCGGGAAAGCTTACAATTCCATCATTTTCAAGAGTGACTCCTTTTACCTCAATAAAGGCTTTTCGTTCCCCATCTTCAACAAAGAAATCAAATCTCGAATTACCGAATTTAACTTCTCTTTTTATAACCGCATTTTCTGAAAACAACTCACATTTTTGTAGCCACTCACCAACTACATCATTCGGAACTTGCGAGTCCATATTAACAAGTATTGTTCCTCTGTCTGTAACCTTTTCAACAGCAATTAAATCATATTTTGTTTTACGATTAGGATTATCAGAAACATAGAGATATACCTTCGCATTTGCCACAAGCAATTCCTTGCACCTGCCTGTGTTTTTAACGTGAACAGTTTCAATTTTTCCGTCAACCAGAACCTTCGCAATAAATCTGTTAGGACGTTCAAGGAAAACGCCCTCAATTACTTTTGAGTATTTAATATTATCACCTTAAATCAACTTTTCTAACAATGCACAACAACCCTCATAAATATCGTTATAGCAGGTTTCAAAATCACCGCTGTACCAAGGGTCTGCAACATCACCGCCACGAGAGGTAAAGCTCATTAATTTATATACTTTTTCTTCATTATCGGAGCCAATTATTCTCCTGATGTTTCTCACATTGTTAGTGTCCATAGCAATTAAATAATCATAATTTTCATAATCGCTCTTTTTTAGTTGAACGGCTCTTTTACTCTCGCAAGAGATATTATGCTTTTCCAGCTCTCTTTTTGCAGGCGGATAAACGGGATTACCAATTCCGTTCCATATTTCCTCTGTACTTGTAGCACATGAAGAAACATAAAACCTTTCTGAAATCCCCTTTTTACAAATTAAATCCTTAAAAACAAACTCTGCCATGGGGCTTCTGCAAATGTTACCATGGCATACGAACATAATTTTAATCATATTATTCCCATTCTAAATCCTTGTTTTTTGCACCTAACTCAAAATGATATTTAACAATACCCAAATCCATTTTTGAATATGGTCCGATTAATGCTTTCGCTTTTACTTTATTACCACCTTTATATGTGAAGTGGAATTTCTGCTGGTTAACTGCAGTTGGTGCAGTCATAGCAGCATTAACTCCATCCATAAACCATTCAGGTGCTTCTGCTTCACAGGTATAAACCTCTTCAATTGGTTTGTTCTTATGAGGTCTGCCTTGATGAATGCCGTAACCAATTGAAATAACCAGATAAAACTTTTCACCTTTGTTGATGTCATAATTGACTTTTCTTTTATTGAAGGTCAATGCAACCCAACAGCTGTTAATACCAAGAGCCTGGCAAGTTAAAACGAGCTCTTCGCCATAGTAACCTATTTCTTCATCCTTGCCTTTTTCTCCGACTGCAACAATATAATCAGTGCAACCGCTGAAGTGACCGTAAGAAGCTGCAGCTCCCTGAAAAGCTTCAGTCTCATTAACAACTAACTGAAAATGCAAGCCGCTTTCTTTGTTCACCTTATTTATAGCATCATTCAGAGCATCAATATGCTCTTTTTTTAGTGGCTCGTCAGTATATCTTCTCACAGAATTTCTTTCAAGCATAGCTTTATATAAATCCATAACAAACTCCTGAATTATCATTTTATTAATATTTATTATAAAAGATATTTTATTATTGTACAAGAAAAATTTATATGATATACTTTCATTATGATTTATAAGGGGTGTTTTTTATGAATAAAATCAGATTTGGTATTGTCGGAACAGGAAATATTGCCCATCGCTTTGCCGATGCAATTCAGAATGTTCCTCAGGCTGAGCTTACTGCTGTTGCTTCAAGAGCTGAAGAAAACGCAGAAAAATTCGGTAATGAATATAACATTCCAAATAGATTTTACGGCTATGAAGCTATGGCAAAATCTGATGCTATTGATGTTGCATATATTGCAGTTCCTCATTCAAGTCATGCAGAGTGTTCAATTCTTATGATGAACAACGGTAAACACGTAATTTGCGAAAAGCCTCTCGCAGTTAATGCTCGTGAGGTCGAAGAAATGATTGCTTCTGCTAAAGAAAACGATGTTTTTCTTATGGAAGCAATGTGGGCAAGACTTGTTCCCGGAACAATTAAGCTCCTCAAGCTCATTGAAAATGGTCTTTTAGGCGAAATTAAGGGCGTAGAAGGCAAATTCTGCTACACAATGGATGAAGATGAAATGGACCACCATGTTTTAAAGAATGAAAACGGTGGCGGTTCTCTTCTTGATGTGGGTGTTTATGGTCTTAACTTTGCAAGCTGGTATCTTGGTAAAGATGTTGAGAAAATTTATGCTCAGGCAGAGGTATGGAACGGAGTTGATACTCACACCTGTGCTATTTTAAAATATAAAAACGGTGCTATTGCAGACCTTTCTTCTGCAGTTCTTTTAAGAAAACCAAACGAGGGCTACATTTACGGAACAAAAGGCTACGTTCACATTAACCGCTTCTATGCTCCTCAGGAAATTGAAATTCATTTACTTGACGGAACAAACGAAACCATTGAAGCGAAATATCTCGGCAACGGCTTTGAAGAGCAGATTATTCATGTTTGCGAGTGTGT
>SVOP01000020.1 GCA_015066325.1 Oscillospiraceae bacterium | reverse complement strand
ATCATGGCTATCCTCGTTGCAGTTGCAGTTCCGATTTTCTCAGCTGTTACAGCTAACGCAAGAAAGAAAACTTGTATCGGTAACCAGAGAAACATCGTTTCTCAGATTAACAACCAGGTAATGTCCGGTGGCATAGCTCTTGTTAATGGTACAGGCGCTACTAACAAAAAGACTATCGAAATTACTACTAATGCTGATGGTGATGCAGTTGCATCTATTAAGGATAATGGTGTTTTCGTAACAGCTGATGATGCTGGTGCTAAATTCAAAACATTATTCAGCGAAGACAACTTACCTTTCTGCCCCCTTGCTAATAGCAAACTTACAGTTACAGTTACAAACAATGGCGATAATTCTTGTGTTATCGATGTTGTATGCGGTTCTGGTCTCACTGGTAAAGATGCTCACGCTCCCGGTGCAACAGATTAAGTTCTAATAAGTGCTTAATAAATAAAAACCGAAAACTCTCGGAGTAATCCGAGAGTTTTTTTAAAGAATGCTTTTTGGAGGAAGAAAAATGAAATTCTTAAAAAGCAAAAAAGGCTTCACTCTTGTTGAGCTTATGATAGTTGTTGTTATTATGGCAATCCTTGTTGCAGTTGCAGTTCCGATTTTCTCAGCTGTAACTAAAAATGCAAGAGCAAAAACATGTGCAGGTAACAAGAGAAATATAATTTCTCAGCTCTCAAACCTTGCTATGTCTGATATTTCTGCAGTAGTAGATGGTGGCGAAGTATATATTGTTACCGATTCAAAGGGTGAAACTGCATATCTTTCAAAAACACAGCCTACTGCGGTTTTAACTGCAGATGTGGCAGGTGCTGATACTGCTGTTACCTCTACGAATTTCAGAGACCATTTCCAGAAATTCCCCTTCTGCCCGACAGCAGGGAACTACTACAAGGTTGAGGTCGATTTGGATGAAACTAAATCAACAACTGAAACAGGCTCTGCTATAGTTAAGGTTACTTGTTATGCTCTCACATCTGATGAAGCCCACGGCTAATAAAAGCTTCTAAACCTCTCGGATTTCCGAGAGGTTTTCTTTTTGCCGCGGTTTGCGAAGCCTATCCCTCTTTTTTCGTAAACCGAAAAAGGAGGGGGGACCATTCTTCTATTTGTAAAATATTTGTATATGTAAAAATCGGGTATTTTAGTTTCCTATAAAAAAATGTTCGGGCGGAATGGTGGGTGGTACCCCTTTTACTGTTACAATAGCTTTGTACCACCCACCACCCCGATGCAACATATTGATACATAAATACATTACACGAAATCCATTCATCAATAAACTTTATTATATTCAAGGGCGGTTCCCCCTCCTTTTTGCCAAAGCAAAAAAGAGGGATAATATTCACATTACTTTTACTCTGTTCAGGAATAAGCAGCGGAACGGATGAATCCGTTCTCTACATTTGCTAAACGCTATTTGCTAACAGCTAACCGCTTAACTTTGCACTTTGCGTTTTGCATTTTCCACTTTATTATTGCTTTTCATTTTATATTATGTTAAAATAAAAATGATATTTTGCGAGGTGAATTTTATGTTCAAGTTTTTATTATCTAAAAAAGGTTTCACTTTAACTGAAATTTTCACGGTTGTTGTTATTATTGCAATTCTGGCAGCAGTTGCCGTGCCGATTTTCAGTTCAAGTGTTAAAAAGCAACATCAGAATGAATGCCAGAATAACAGAACTATCATTTCAACGGCTGTTGAGCAGGTTATGTATGGTATGGTTGATAACGGCAAAAAGCAAGAAAGCTTAAAGGATGAAAACGGTGCTATCATAAGATATGCCCTTGATTTTAATAATTCAAAAATTCAGGGCGACCATAAAGCTACTTATCCTGCAGTTGCTGTTAAGGATGAAGACGGAATTGGTGTTAAAGATAATAAATATGTTGGTAAGCCCTGCTTCGTTCTTTGCGAATCTCAGCAGATTCCGGGTAAGGTTGCTTTCACAATAGGGGATATCCGTGGCGGATATCGTGATATTGCAAATGTTCCCGATTATAAAGATGGTTGTGCTAACGGAAATTATCTTAAAAAAGAGGCTCTCAAGGATAAACCTTTCTATGAAATTCTTGATAACCAGGAAATTCCTGTTTGCCCCTTTGCTGATTATGATAACACCCCGACCGATGATAATTATTACTACCACATTCTTTGGGATACAGAAACAGATTCAATTAAGGTTCTTTGCTCTTGCCCTGAGTGTAACGAAGCAGATTAATTTATTTCACGGTGAAATTATGAAATTAAATGAAAACTATATTTTAAAAACCGTTGCAGGTATGCCTGTTGTGGTGCCTGTTGGTGATGCGGTTAACAATATTCGCGGTATGATTACCCTTAACGGACCTGCCGAGGTTATCTGGAAGGCTCTTGAAGAGGGAAAAGGCTACGATGAAATTATTGACCAAATAAAAAGCGAATATGATGCACCTGAGGATGTTATTAAGGCTGACACGGATGCATTCCTGGAAAAATTGAAAAATTATAAAATTCTGGAGTAAAGCTTTGAAAATTAAAGTTGCAGATTTAGTTGTGCAAATGGATGTCAGCAGTGAATTCCTTGTATCGCGCCTCGGACCTTATTTGTGCGATGAAAATGAAACTGCTGATATTTCCATTGATGTTTCAAAACAATTTTATATTGACAGGCATAAAGAAAATCCTCAGATGACCTTGGGCGAGTGCGAATGCCTTTGGAGTGGTAGTTATTTTTATGAGCAATTAACCCGTTTTAACGGAATAATGCTTCACGCATCCTGCGTTGAATATGAGGGGAAGGCGTATTTGTTTTCTGCCCGCTCAGGAACAGGTAAATCTACCCATACTCATTTATGGCTTAAATATTTGCCCGGTTCAAGAATTATTAATGATGATAAGCCTGCAATAAGATGTGTTGATGGGGTTTATTATGCTTATGGAACGCCGTGGAGCGGTAAATATGATGAAAGCGTGAATACGGGTGTTCCAATAGCAGGTATTGCATTTTTATCCCGCGGGGAAAACAGCATAAAAAGAATACCGGGAATAAAGGCTCTCAAGCTTTTTATGGACCAGACTGTAAGGCCTAACGATAAAGAGCTTATGAGCAATACTCTCGAGATTCTGAACGGTGTTTTAACCGATATACCGATTTATGAAATGTCCTGCGATATGAGCGAAGACGCGGTAAAGACTTCCTATAACGGAATGAAAGGTTAACTGTAAAATTAACAGTAAATTCAGAGGATGAAAGTTGTGCTTTTTGAGCCTTCCTTCGAAGGAAGGTGGCGCTTGACATCTTGATGTCAAGTGACGGAAGGTTCTTTGTTGCAAAGCAATATTTCACCAAAGGTGAAACTTTTATCAAAACTACAATTGTAAAAGAGTGGTAAAATGGATGAAAAAGAACCGTTACCTGTAAACCAAAGCTTAAAGGGGTTAGCAAGAAACGGCAGAAGAAACCAAACTCCCGAAGAACGAAAAGTCTGGTATGATTATCTGAATAAGGTAAAACCACGCTTCCACAGACAACGAGTAATCGGAAATTACATAGTTGATTTTTATTCGCCCAAATTAAAAGTAATCATCGAAATAGATGGTTATCAACATTATTATGAAGAAAACAAAGAGTATGACAAGAAAAGAACTGAATATTTAGAAAGTTTAGGTTTTGTTGTAATACGATTTGACAATACCGAGGTTAAGAAAAGATTTCCTTGGGTTGTGAATGAGCTTATGGCTTTTTGTGAAAACAGAGCTAAAGAGCTTAATATAACTGACTATAATTTTATGGTTGAAGGTTAACGTTGCATCTTCGATGCAATTTTGGAAGAACCTTCCGTCACGAAAAATCAAGATTTTCCGTGCCACCTTCCTTCGAAGGAAGGCACAAATACAATAACTTCATTCGTATTTGGTTTTATGTGTTTGGATTTTTATTTTATAATGAAAGGTGCTTGAAATGGCGAGAAAAAGAAGAGAAAAAAAGAATAAAAAGGGTAAAAAAATCGCATTGATTGTGCTTTGCCTTTTATTAGTTTTGTGCATCGGTGTTTTTGCAGTTGGCTTTAATTATTATGAAAGCCTCAAAAATGCACCTCCACCGGTTGAAGATACTCTTACCTACGATTTTGATGACGAAACTCAACCGGATGCCTTGGAGGATGACCCTGAATTTGATAAGATTTTTGAGGGTGATGCAACTGAGTTTAAATCCGCACTCAAGGAATGGGCAACCAATGGCGGAGATATTATGTATTCAAAGGATGTTTTAAATGTTCTTTGTGTTGGTGTTGATACCCGTAATAAGAATACTATTTCCGGTCTTTCAGACTCTATGATTATTGTTTCGATTAATCAGAAGTTAGGAACGATAACCCTTACCTCTGTTATGAGAGATAGCTTTGCTTATCTTGAATCTCCCGAGGGTGTAGGTAGCTTTAATAAAATTAACTCTGCTTTCCCGTTTTATGGAATAGATAACCTTATAAACACTCTGCAGAACCATTTTAAAATCCGTATTGATGGCTATGCTATGATTAACTTTTCTTTCTTTAAAGCGGTTATTGATGAATTAGGCGGTGTTAATGTGCCTGTTCAGCAATATGAAGCAGATTATATCAATAAAGGTTACGGTTTCGATATTGTTGCAGGTGATTCTGTGACCCTTAATGGTGATGAGGCTCTTGCATTCTGCCGAAGCAGAAAATGCGATTCTGATGGTGATGTGAGCAGAACAAGAAGACAACGCCAGACTATGATTGGTCTTCTTCAAAAAGCGGCTACAATTCAGACCTCTGAAATAATGGGATATGTTAAGACCTTTCTGCCATATTTGAAGACAAGCTACGAGGAAACAGAAGTGGTTTCCCTTGCAACAAAAGCGGTTGTTGAGGGATGGGCAAATTATGATGTTAAACAAATTGTTATGCCCGATGAGGCTTCCAGAGAGGCTCATTCCGGTTCTGTATGGTATTGGGCAGTTGACTACCCACTTGCAGCACAGACCTTGCAAAAAGAAATATACGGTGAATCTATAATTGAGTTGGATGAAGACAGAGTTTCGCCTTTAGATTTAAACTAAAAGAAAATGACCTGAACAGAATTTTTAATTTCTGTTCAGGTCATATAATTTTAAGGGTTAAATTTCGGGGATTTCAATTGTTACTTCTCTGCCAAGGTCGGAAGAACGAGCAATACCGTCAATAATTGCCTGATTGTAAATAATCTGGCTTGAGGGTACGGGTGCAGGAAGGTTGAATTCAATTGCATCAATAAAGGAACGGATTTTCTTATCGAAATTATCACCGTCATTATCGCATTCGGGAATAACTGTTTCAACACATTCGCCTGCAATATTGTGGTAAATTGTCATAGCTCCGCCGATTGAACCATTCCAGCATTCTGTTGAAGGAATTCTGAGACCGCCTTCGGTACCCATAATGATTGTGTCACCGGGAGTATCGCAATGCATTGCCCAAGCAATACGGAAGTCGAGAACAATGTCATTTTCAAGGCGGATATAAGCGGCTGCAAAGTCATCAACACCGAAAACCTCTGTATATTCGGGTTTCTGGAGATATTCGGGCTTTTTGCCGAAAAGACCTGCCTTGAAGCCTGTTACTGTAAGGGGCTTGGGATAACCGATTGCATTGAGAACCATATCAAGTGAGTAGCAACCGATGTCACCAAGAGCACCAAGACCTGCAGTATCTTCCTGAATGAAGGATGTGCCGAAGGGGGTGGGGATACCCATTCTTCTGCCACCACCGGTCTGAATATAGTAAATCTTACCGAGAACACCGCTTTCGCAGATTTTCTTAACCATTTTCATATTCTCGTCAAAACGAGGCTGGAAGCCGATGGAAAGGATTTTACCACTCTTTTTCTCAGCTTTGCAGATATCAACTGCTTCTTCAAGAGTTACGCACATGGGCTTTTCAAGAAGCACATGAACACCGTGCTCAAGAGCGTAGATAGCGCAGGGAGCGTGCTGACGGTTGTATGTACAAATTGAAACTGCGTCAAGGTCTTTTTCGTTGTCGATAAGCTCTTTATCGCTCAGATAGTAGTTACCCTCAACACCATTCTGCTTTGCAAATGCTTCTGCCTTGCCGGGAACAAGGTCTGCAAACGCAACAACTTCAACATCTTCACATTTTAAATAGCTTTTAAGGTGAGCTTCAGCAATCCAACCGCAGCCGATGATGCCGACTTTGATTTTTTTGCCGTCATAAACCTTTTTTTCTGTTTGCTTTTCTTTGAAAGCATCAAGAATATTTGACATAATATACCTCCGTTCCGCTTTAGCGGATGCTATTATTAGTACACAATAAGATTAACACATTCTGAAAATTCTTTCAACAATTACAGAAGAATTTTCGCATATTTTGAGGTTGAAAAACTGCACAAAATCTCAATTTGATATATAGTGCAAATTAACAAAGAATAAATCAAAATAAAAAATATGTAAAAAAACAATTGATATGTTCATAAATTGTTCACATTTGCACAACATGGAAACAACAAGAAAGAGTTACTATATATATGCCAATACGATACGCAGGAAGTAAGTAACTTCTCGTTCAAGAAAAGACCATCGCAAGAGAGCGGTGGTCTTTTCTTGTATAAAAATATTTAAGTAATTTGTAATATTTATATAATTGCTTTTTGATTGTGGGTATTGTAATATATAATAGTATAATATTTATGAGGTGTTATTGTGGTTATTTACCCGGAATCTTTCAGTGTTAAGCCTAATGCAGAGGCTACAACGGCTTTTAAAAATCTTTTTAATACTTCTTCACAAACGGCTGTAGGAAAAAACCTTACTCTTCCGAAGGGTAAGTATGTTTTTATGAGCAGAAATGCTGAAGAAAGAGAGATTTTTATTTCAAACACGGTGGCAGTTGATGAATACAAAAACGATGAAAAGCCTAATGTCAGGAAAATTGGTTTTGCTATTGAAAATGTTAAAAATATGGAAATAGACTGTAATGATTCTGTTTTTATAATTGATGGCAACATGACAAATGTTTTTATAAATAATTGTGAAAATATCGTTCTTAAAAATCTTACTATTGTTACTGTTAAACCCAATATTCATAAATTAACAGTTGTGAAGGCTTCACCGTTTTATGTAACCTTTAAAATCGACGAATCAAGTGATTTTAAAGAGGAAAACGGCGAATACTATTGGTATGGTACCGATTATAAAATGGGCTTTACCGATTTTAAAAACAGCGGATGGTGGATGCCGACTGCAAGGCCTGATAACTATTTTCATATTAAGCGTAGCGGTGCCCATCCTTTTCAGGGGGCTTCAAACATCCGGCAGGTTTCGGACAGAGTTTTTAATGTTCGTTACCTTTTGCCTAAGAATTTTGTTGAGGGTCAGGTTTTTTATATCTTTCCCGTTATACGTGATCAGGTTGGAATTCTTATTGATAATTCAAGGAAAATAACTTTAAAAAATGTAAAGCAGCATTATAATCCTGCATTTGCTTTAATTGCTCAGAATAGTGAAAACATAACCTTGGAAAATCTGGATTTTTCTCCGCTTAAAGAAAGCGAAGTTGACTTTTGTTCAAAAGCGGATTTTATGCAATTCAGTATGTGTCGTGGAAAAATTGCAGTCAAAGATTGCAATTTTGACGGAGCAGGGGATGATGCTTGCAATGTCCACGGGATATATTTTAAAATTATTGAAATTAATAAAGATAGATTAACAGTTAAATTCCCTCATCCTCAGACCTATGGTCTTGAATGTATAAAAGAGGGGGATGTTATTGCTTTTGTTGACCCGAAAACACTTATTGAGGTTGGCAGAACCAAGGTTCTGAAAGCTGCTTTGAGAGATAAATATTATTATGATATAACAACTGCCACCTATGACGCTCCCTTGGGTGAGGGTGGTGTGATTGAAAATGTTTCTGCAAATCCCGATTTTGAATTCAGCGGGAATACAATTAACCGAATTGTTACACGAGGTGTTCTTGCAACAACAAGAGGCAAAATAAGAATTGAAAATAATAAATTTCTGAACACGGGAATGAGCGGTATTTTGATTTCCGATGATGCAAGAGAGTGGTTTGAAAGCGGTTGCGTTAATGATGCTGTGATTCGAGGTAATGCTTTTATGAACTGCGAAGAGGATGCAATTCTTATTAAACCCGAAAATAAAAAATATAATGGGCCGATTCACAGAAACATTTTAATTGAAAACAATCTTTTTGTTCTGAATGATACCCACGCTTTGAATATTTCTTCCAGCTCGGGTATTGTTATGCAGGGGAATACCTACGCCGGAAAGCCTAAAAATAGCAAATGGGTTGTTGCGGACAGAGTGGAAAATCTTGTAACGGACGAGCCAAAATAAAAATAAAAACCGTCCTTCCTCGGACGGTTTTCAGTTTTAAGATTATTTTACCTTAAAAGACTGACAGCAGGTTGCGTCAACTGATTTTGCTTCACAATTGCAAGCGCCCACTTCAATAGCATTTTTGGTGCAGTAGTTTGCATCTTTGGCATGATAAACGCAAGAATCAACTGTGCAACCGATGCTGTTATTTTTCTGTTCGTTCATAATTTGTAACCTCCTATTAATATAGGTATACGGAAGATTTCCGTTACCTATATTATTATGGGTAGGTTTTTGATAAATAGTCAGAGGTATTAAAATGAAAAAAGAAAATGTTTTAAAAAGCTGCTATTCTGTTTTAAGAAGAGCTACGCCATTGAATTTTGATTGTGGAAAAATTTGTAATGGCAGATGCTGTAAGGGTGACGAAAAAACAGGTATGCTTCTTTTTCCCGGTGAAGAAAAGCTTATTGACCCTGATATAAATGTAATAGAAACAGAAGGTGGAGATAAGTTGGCGGTTTGCAATGGTGCTTGCGATAGAAACCGAAGACCTCTTTCATGCAGAATTTATCCGTTGTTTCCGGTATTTTATGAGAACAATGAGAAAACGGAGATTAAGGTTGTTTTTGATTTCAGAGCAGATTGCCCTTTGTGTGAAGGGAGATATGATTTTAATAAAAGGTTTGTTAAATCTGTAAAAAGAGTCGGCAAATATCTTCTTCTTAACCAAGAGATTGCCGCATATTATAAAGAGCTTTCCGATATGCATAAGGAGCAAATTGAATTAATTGAAAAATTTTCAGAAAAAAACTAAAAAAATTGTTGACAAATTGTTTTGAGTCTGTTATATTATAAATGCAAATAGTAATCATTACTATTTAGATAAAACAGACAGGAGATGGTTATATGAGAAGTTCAAAGCAGAGAGATGCAGTTCTTGATGTTCTTAAATGCTCTTGTGACCATCCCACTGCGGATATGATTTATGAACGGGTTAAAGAAAAAATTCCAAATATCAGTTTGGGCACCGTTTACAGAAATCTCGGCCAGCTTCACGATGAAGGGCTTATAACCATTGTGGAGAGTAGTGATAAAAAGGTTCACTACGAGGGCAACCTTGAAGACCATATTCATTTTTTATGTAAGAAATGTGATGTTATCACAGATATCTTCTGCAAGAATGAAGTTCCAAAGGTGTTTGATAATTTAGGTCACCAGGTTGAATCTCAAAAAACAGTTTATTACGGAATCTGCAAGGATTGCCGAAATAATATATAAAATGTATTAAATTTAAAAAGTTTATTTAAAGGAGTCAATTATCATGAAAAAATGGAAATGTTTAGTATGCGGTCAGATCGTTGAAGGTGAAAATCCCCCTGCAGCTTGCCCTCTTTGCAAAGCACCTGCTGAAAAATTTGTTGAAGTAAAAGAAGAAGAAATGACTTGGGCAGCAGAGCATGTTCTCGGCGTAGCTAAGGGTGTCAGCGATGAAATTATCGCAGGTCTTCGTGCAAACTTTGAAGGAGAGTGCACAGAGGTTGGTATGTATCTTGCAATGGCAAGAGTTGCTCATAGAGAAGGCTACCCCGAAATCGGTCTTTATTGGGAAAAAGCAGCTTATGAAGAAGCAGAACATGCAGCAAAATTTGCAGAGCTTCTCGGTGAGCTTGTAACTGATTCTACAAAGAAAAACCTTGAAATGAGAGTTGCAGCAGAAAACGGAGCAACTGCAGGTAAATTCGAGCTTGCTAAAATGGCTAAAGAACAGAACCTTGATGCTATCCATGATACTGTGCATGAGATGGCAAGGGATGAAGCAAGACACGGCAAAGCATTTGAAGGTCTTCTTAAGAGATATTTTGGTGAATAAATAGCCTTGTTTTTCCTATAATATAGAAAAAAGTATAGGAGTTGATTGTGATGAAATATGAATGCCCTTGTGGCTATGTTTACGACCCTGAATTAGGGGATCCGGATAGCGGTATTGCACCCGGCACAGCTTGGGAAGATATTCCTGATGATTGGGTTTGTCCGGTTTGCAGTCTCGGTAAAGACGTTTTTTACGAAGTATAAAGTTAAAATCAGGACCAACGAGTTTTTCGGTGGTCCTGATACATATTGGAGGGTTTATTATGGATAAAACTGCATTGTTTAATTTATCGTACGGAGTTTATGTTGTAACAACCTGGGCTAAAGGTAAGGCTACCGGTTGCACTGCAAATTCTGCTATGCAGATAACATCAACACCTGCAACTGTTGCGGTTTCAATTAACCACGATAACTATACAAATGAGTGTATAAAAGATACCGGGGTTTTTGCTCTTAACATCCTGAGTGAAAATGTTGACCCGATGATTATCGGTTCATTCGGCTTCAGAAGCGGTAGAGATGTGGATAAGTTTGAGGGAATTGAGCCTCTTGTTAAAGGTTATCTTCCTGTTTTGCCCCAGGCTATGAGCTACATTACCTGCAAGGTTATTGACACAATGGAAACCGCTACGCATACAGTTTTCTTAGGTGAGGTAACAGATGCGGGAAATCTCAAAAAAGAAACACCTATGACCTATAAATACTATCACGAAGTAGTTAAGGGCACTGCTCCGAAAAATGCGCCTACCTACAGCGGAGATTAATATGAAAAATATTGTTTTAATCGGTATGCCCGGGGCAGGGAAAAGTACCATTGGCGTTATACTTGCAAAATCTCTTTTGTTCGACTTTTGTGACACGGATTTGAGTATTCAGAAGCAAACAGGTGAAAGCCTTTGTGACACGATTTCAAGAATGGGTATTGATGGGTTTATCAGTCTTGAAGAATCCGTGATATGTAAAAAGGCTTTCACCAATTCTGTTGTGGCTACGGGCGGAAGTGCCGTCTACGGCGAAAGTGCTATGAAAAAGCTTAAAGAAAACGGAACAATTGTTTATCTTAAAGTCAGTCCCGAGGAGCTTCAAAGCAGAATTAAAAATATACATACACGCGGTATTGCTATGAAAGAGGGGACAAGCATTTCTGAGCTTTATCTGGAAAGAGCACCTCTTTACGAAAAATATGCAGATATTACAGTGGATTGCGACGGTAAAACTGCAGAAGAATGTGTTGATTTGATTATACATAGAATAGGTGCTATTTATGAATAATGAAAATTTTGTTCCACAATGGATTTTAGATAGCAAGACTGCACCTGATGAAGTCAATAAGGATGTAGATAAAATCGTTGGCGGTTATGTTGCTGCTTTTATGAAAAGAGGCTTTACTCAAGGTGAAATCGGTGAGCTTCTCGTTCCTGCTTTTGCGCTTCCTTTAGAAGAGGTTGAGAAGAGAATTGATTGTGTTCTTGCCTGCAGTGAAAGCCCTAAAGATGAGCAACTGCGTATTCTTTGCACCCGAATGGCTTCAAGAGGATTTTTATTTTCAAATGATAACAATGACCCTTGTGAGATAATTGAATTTATTAAGAAAAAATATGGCAAGAGCGTTGCGCAGGAAACCCTTTTGGTATTTCCCGAAATTCTTACAGTCTGGAAAAAAGCAGATGTCAGAGAAAATGAAGAATATAAAAATGATAAAAAACAAGCGGAATTTATTTTGAACGAAATAGCCAGCGTATTTTCGCAGTTATAAGATTAAGTTACCCCATTGGTTTCTCATTAGCGAAAACCAATGGGGTAACATTTATTTCAAGAGTTCATCAGCCAAATTTTCAAGCTGCTTGATGGTTTCTTCATTCATTGCAGATTTAATTGATACTGTGGTATCTGTGAAGGTAATGTCTTTGGATTTTTCAAACATTCCTTTAATAACCTTTGCGGCGGTGGGGAACCATGTGCCGTTTTCGATTATACCGATTGTTCTCTTCTGATAAAGTCTTTCGGTGAGAGCATCAACAAATGTTCTCATAAAGGGGAAAATATCGGAGTTATAGGTTGTTGTTGCGAGAACTATTTTGCCGTAACGGAATGCATCTTCTACTGCTTCTGCCATATCGTCACGAGCAAGGTCTGTAACAGTAACCTTGGGACAACCTTTTTGCTTTAAGATTTCTTCGAGCTTGAGAACTGCTTTTTTAGTGTTGCCGTAAACGGATGTATAAGCAATTACAATACCCTCGCTTTCAACACCATAAGATGACCAGGTGTTGTAAAGATCAAGGTAGTAGCCGAGATTTTCTGTGAGAATCGGTCCGTGAAGAGGACAGATTTTTTCAATTTCAAGGCTTGAAGCTTTTTTGAGAAGAGTCTGAACGGGTGTGCCGTATTTACCGACAATACCGAAATAATAACGGCGAGCCTCACAAGCCCAATCTTCATCTGCATCAAGAGCACCGAATTTGCCGAAGCCATCTGCAGAGAAAAGGATTTTATCCTTGGAATCGTAGGTAACAATAACCTCAGGCCAATGTACCATTGAAGCAGTGAGGAAAGTAAGAGTGCGATTACCTAAATCAAGAGTATCATTTTCGCCGACGACAATCTGTCTTTCTTCATAATCCGTTCCGAAAAAGTTTTTCATCATAGCGAAAGCTTGTTTGGATGCAACGATTTTTGTTTCTGTATAGGTCTGCATAAAGATGTTAATGCTCGCAGAATGGTCGGGCTCCATATGCTGAACAATAATGTAATCAGGTGCATTGCCATCCAATGCTTCCTTGATATTAGCCATCCACTGACTGTAAAAGTTAATGTCAACGCTGTCCAAAACTGCGGTTTTTTCACCTTTTATGATGTATGAATTATACGCCATACCGTTTGGAACAACATACTGACCTTCAAATAAATCAATATCGTGGTCGTTTACACCAACATAAATAACTGAATCTGTAATTTTCATATTTATATCTCCGTTTGTTTTTTTACATCACATATTATAATACACTTTTTATCAATTTTTTTCAATGGTAAAGTGTTGAAATATAAAAATATTATGTTTGGTTACAAAGTATTTATTTGAAAATTAGAGTGAAGAAGTGATTGCCTGTTCGTGCCTGCCTTCGAAGGCGGGGGGACCGTCTTTTGATATGTAAATTAATCAGATTTAGTGTTAAGCGAGCTTTTTATATAACACTAAAGATAAAGTTTAGCGGAACGGTGGGTGGTTCTTGACGCGACTAAAGGAGCGTCATTGAATTGAAAATTCAACTGTAATGCACTTGCACCACAGAGTGAATTTATTTAAAACAAAAAGTTTGTTACAGTTCCACCTGCGGTGGAACGTTGCTTTGCAACGAAGAACCTTCCGTCACGAAAAATCAAGATTTTTCGCGCCACCTTCCTTTGAAGGAAGGCTAAAAATATAATAACAAAGATGTTCTCAGGAAATGTATTGTTTTTTTAATGTGAACCGTTGTAAAATTTTTGCTTTATTGTTATAATTTTTTCAATAGGAGTTGGTTTTATGACGAATAAAGAAAAAATGCACTCGGGAATGATTTATTATCCCAGCGGTGATGATATAATGATTGAGCAGTTAGGGTATGTCAATAAGCTTTATGATTTTAATATGACAAGACCTACTGAATTAGATAAAAGAGCAGAGATGCTCAAAGAAATGTTTGCAGAAATTGGTGAGGATTGCTACATAGAACCGCCATTCCACGCCAATTGGGGTGGGCATCACGTTCATTTCGGCAAATCTGTTTATGCAAATTTCGGTCTGACAATGGTTGATGATACCCATATTTATGTTGGAGATTACACAATGTTCGGGCCCAATGTTATTGTGGCAACTGCAGGTCATCCCATTCTTCCTGAACTTCGCGAGAAAGCATATCAATATAATATGCCTGTTCATATCGGTAGAAATTGTTGGATTGGTGCCGGTGCAATTATTCTTCCCGGTGTTACAATAGGCGATAATACTGTTATTGGTGCAGGTAGCGTTGTTACAAAAGATATTCCTGCAAATGTTGTTGCAGTTGGAAATCCCTGCAAGGTGCTTCGTGAGATAGGTGAGCACGATAGAGAGTTTTATTTCAGAGATAGAAGGATTGATTATAACAACTTGTAAAAGTTGTTAGATGCCAGTTGCCAGTCGCCAGCTACCAGCTTAGCGAATAGCATATAGTGATTAGATGTTGCGATTATGTGGATTTAGAACAAAAGGTTAATGACGGTCTGAGCCTGCCTTCGAAGGCGGGGGGACCGTCTATTGATATATAAATTAATATGATAAAGTGTAAAGCGAGCCTTATATTAATCTCTAAAGATAAAGTTTAGCGGAACGGTGGGTGGTTCTCTACGCGACAATAGGAGCGTAGTTGAAGCGTATGCTTCAATTAACATTTCTTTCTGTTTGAAAATGTTTAAATAGAAAGATATGGCGGTTCCACCTACGGTGAAATGTTGCTTTGCAACAAAGAACCTTCCGTCACGCGATATTAAAATATCGTGCGACACCTTCCTTCGAAGGAAGGCACAAATCAGAGTAACTTCATTCGTTTGTTTTATGCTTTTGTGAAGGTTAAGATGTTGAGTTTGTGTTTATGGTGTGAAGTGCGTCGTAAAAATTTATTGACGAATTTTGTAGAATGGTATATAATTATTTTAACCTGATAAAAAGGTGAGAGGGGAGTAAATATGGGATTATTTAAAAACAAAAACACTCAGAATATGACAGAAAGGCAGAAGCTTACCGCAAGATATAACGGTGCAAGAAGCAATATTTTGCTTGTAATTGCATTTACTTTGATAAACAGCGTTTTGCTTTTTACAGGTAGCGATTCATACTTTCTTTTCTCTGCGGCAATTCCATATTATATGACCTTATTCGGTCTTCTTTATACGGGAAGAATGCCTGCAGAATGGTATGAGGGTGTTGAAAATTTCCAACCTGACCCCGATGTAGTGCTATATGTTTATGTTGCTGTTGCAGTTGTTATTGTTGCTCTTTATGCACTTATGTGGTTCCTTTCAAAAAAACACGGCTATGGTTGGCTTGTGGCAGCGCTTTTATTGTTCGTTGCTGATACCTTTGCAATGTTCTACTACACAGGCTTTACAGCAGATATGATTCTTGATTTTGTATTTCATATCTGGGTGCTTGTTTCTCTTACAAGCGGTATTATCGCGGCAATCAATCTTAAGAAATTGCCCGAAGAAGAGCCTTACCTTGCACAAGATGGTCAGACTTATAGCTATATTCCTCAAGCAGAGGCACCTATTGAGAATAATGAGGTTTATGCACCTGTTGAAGTACCTGCTGAAGCTGTTGAAGAAACAAAAGAATAATTTTTAAATAATGAACAACCCATCAATTTTCATTTAAGAAAGTTGGTGGGTTGTTGTTTATTCTATAGTTTCAATATCATAAGGTGTTGTCTGGTAAACGAAATAGTTCAGCCAGTTGGAATAGAGTAAATTTGCGTGAGAACGCCAGGTGTTAAGCGGTGCTTTAGTGATATCATCATTTGGAAAATAATTTTTCGGCATTTTGATATCAAGCCCTGCATCCTTATCACGAAGATACTCGTTTTTAAGTGTTTCTGTATCGTATTCCGAATGACCTGTAACAAAAATTTGCTTTCCGTTTTCTGATGAGGTGATATAAATACCTGCTTCATCGGAGGAAGCGAGAATTTTTAGCTCAGGAACTTTTTCAATATCCTCTCTTTTTACAGTTGTGTATCGTGAATGTGGAACAGGGAACTCATCGTCAAAGCCACGTAAAAGAATTGAATGCTTGTAATCTGCTTTGTGATTGTAAATTCCTGAAAGCTTTTCAGGCAACGGATATTTTTTTATTCCGTAATGGTAATAAAGCCCTGCCTGAGCACCCCAACAGATATGGAATGTGCTTGTAACATGAGTTTTGCTCCACTCCATAATTTCACAAAGCTCTTCCCAATAGGTTACTTCCTCGAACTCCATTTTTTCAACGGGAGCACCTGTTATAATGAGTCCGTCAAATTTTCTGTGCTTAACATCGTCAAAGGTTTTATAGAAAGCAAGAAGGTATTCTTTTGGTGTGTGCTTGGGAACGTGGGACTTTGTGTGTATAAGCTCGAATTCAACCTGCAAGGGAGAGTTTCCCAAGAGGCGTGAAAGCTGAGTTTCTGTTTCCGTTTTTTTCGGCATGAGGTTGAGAACCAAAATCTTCAATGGTCTTATATCCTGAGTTATGGCACGAGTATCGGTCATAACAAAGATATTCTCTTTTTCAAGAGTTTTTACTGCCGGCAACTCATCCGGTAATTTGATGGGCATTCCTCATACCTCCTTTTCTAAATTATAAATTACAAATTAAAAATTAGAAATTTCGGGACCTGCGGTCAACAATTATAATAACGGCGTAGCCCATTAATTTATAATTTGTCATTTCTAATTTGTAATTTTATTCAAGTGCTTGCTTAATATCAGCAATAAGGTCTTCTGCGTTTTCAAGACCGCAGGAAAGACGAACAAGGTTTGCAGTAATTCCGCAAGCTTCAAGCTCTGCATCGTTCATCTGGCGATGAGTTGCACTTGCAGGGTGTAAGCAACAGCTTCTTGCATCTGCAACGTGGGTTTCAATAGCGATAAGTTTAAGCTTTTTCATAAACTCTTCTGCAGCTTTTCTTCCGCCTTTAACACCGAATGAAACAACACCGCAGGTGCCGTTAGGAAGATATTTCTGAGCTAATTTATAATATTTATCGTTTTCAAGACCTGCATAGGTAACCCATTCGATTTTATCATTTGCTTCAAGGAATTTTGCAACTGCAAGACCATTTTCGCAATGACGTTTCATTCTTACATGAAGACTTTCAAGACCTAAGTTGAGGTAGAAAGCATTCTGGGGGGATTGGATTGAGCCGAAATCTCTCATAAGCTGAGCTGTAGCCTTTGTGATAAATGCTCCCTCTTTACCGAAACGCTCTGCATAGGTGATGCCGTGATAGCTGTCATCGGGAGTGCAAAGTCCGGGGAATTTATCAGCGTGTGCCATCCAGTCGAAGTTACCTGAATCGACAATGCATCCGCCGACTGCGGCACCGTGACCGTCCATATATTTTGTTGTTGAATGAGTAACAATATCTGCACCCCATTCAAAAGGACGACAGCCTACGGGAGTTGCAAAGGTGTTATCAATAATAAGCGGAACACCGTGAGCGTGAGCTGCTTTTGCGAATTTTTCTATGTCAAGAACTGTGAGAGCAGGGTTTGCGATTGTCTCACCGAAAACTGCTTTTGTGTTGGGTCTGAAGGCAGCATTAAGCTCTTCTTCTGTGCAGTCAGGTGAAACGAAAGTGAACTCAATACCCATTCTCTTCATTGTAACTGCAAAAAGATTGTATGTTCCTCCGTAAATTGTTGAAGAAGAAACCACGTGGTCACCGCAGGATGCGATGTTGAAAATTGCATAGAAAGAAGCTGCCTGACCTGAAGAGGTGAGCATTGCTGCAGTACCACCTTCAAGCTCGCAGATTTTTGCGGCAACCGAATCGTTTGTGGGGTTCTGAAGGCGGGTGTAGAAATAGCCGCTTGCTTCAAGGTCAAAAAGCTTACCCATATCTTCACTTGTTGCATATTTAAAGGTTGTGCTCTGAATAATGGGAATCTGGCGGGGCTCACCGTTACCGGGAGTATAGCCGCCCTGAACACATTTTGTTTCTATTTTGTAATCACTCATTTTTATCATCCTTTCAAAGAGATGTTAAGATTTTTAATCTGTAAGGAAAATGCACCAATAGAATGTGTGACCATCCTTGGTATATGCTCCCACGCCGAATTTTTTGAAGTTTTTGCTTAAAAGAGCTTTTTTGCTTTGCTGAACTTTCACGAGCTCATCAAAAGTTTCTTTATAACCGAAAGAGGCAGGAATTATTATTTTATCTGCAAAATTGTAGCTTAAGCCTTTTTCGTCAAGAAGTGAATAGTAATAAGAGCCGTCTTCGCGGGCAAAAGCAGTACCTGTTTTGGTGGCATATTCTTCTGCCGCTTCCCTTGCTATGCTACAAAGCTCATTTGAAAGCTTTAATGTGGAAACACCCTCATTAATACGCATTTCATTAACTTTTTTCAGGAATAAATCGGGATTTTCGTTAAATTCATAGCCTTCCATTTGCTTTTTGAATTCCTGACCTGCAGCAGTTCTCAGAATAAAACGAGCATCAGCTGTGTCAATAGTATTGTTTTTTACGATATCTGCGCATTCAAAATCCATTCCTGTAAGCGTATCATCATAAATTCCTATAGCAATAGAAAGAGCAATAACTGCATCCTGGGTTGTAACAGAGGCATCGTTATTTATATCACCGTAATATCTTTTGATTTCTATTGCCCCAAGGGGCATAACGGACAGAACTATGACAGCGGTTATAACAATCGCAATAACTGATATTTTAAAAGCTTTTTTCATAGAACCACCTTTCCGCAGGCTATAATTACCTATTTTATTACATTGATAATTCATTATACAATATATATAAAGAAAATGCAACGAATAATTTGTGAATTAATCGTTGCATTCTAATAAAATCATTTACTTCAGCTATAAGGGGAATTACATTGTTATTATTCTCCTATCAGATTACATTCTTTGAGATTATCTTCTTTCAGAATGAAGCCTTTCGCCTCATAAGATGTGAAGGCGATTTCAAATTCTTTTCCGTTTGTGGAAAGTATTGTTTTTTCTTCGCTTTCGGAAGAGTTGAAAAGGCGAAGAAGATATTCTTCATTATTCAACTTTTTATAAGAGGAGAGAAGAATTTTATAATTGCTTATTTTAAATTCTGTTTCTTTCTTTTCACCATTACCCGATGGGAAGAAGGAGAGAACAAAAGGGGGCTGGTTGAAGATTTCAGCTTCCATGTCAATAGTATCGAAATCGGGAGTTAATCTGTAAGAGAAATCTCTTTCACCCATATCGATATGATTGTGGAATCTGTCGTTATCAGTTATTGGCCTTTGATTTATGGGGTGAGCAGAATAAACCGGAGTTCTCATAAGTGTGATATTGAGAATATTATCTTTTGCACTACCGCCATATGTACTGCTGTTGATAACTGAGAAAGTAGTATCATTTTCTTTGAAAGCACACCATTTTTGATATGTAACTTCTTTTTCTTCTTTTATGAGTTCTTCTCTGCCGTAGGCGGTCTGACCGATAAAATGGGGATTAGCTAAATCGGTATTGAAAGAAAGCTTGAAAAGTGTGTTAACGTCATTAGCAAGGATTTTTATATCAACATCAATGTAGTTATCATGCTTCGGAAGAGTGTAGGTGACAATTGCAAAGGAATTGCGGTTTTTGAGAGTCGCCTGAATTTTCACCCTTGCTTCGCCGTTTTCTATAACATGAATATTCTCGCAGTTTGCATCATGGTAACCTGCAAATGTGTTTGCATCCTCTTTTGAAAGCGGAGAAAATTCACCGATTTGGTTATAGAAGCCATCACTTGTCATACCCCAAGGGTCTTCGTTGTCCTTATAAACAAGAATTTTACCGCTGTTTTCTTTAAGAAGGTTTTTGCCGTTTGCTTCGTATTTGTCAATAAGGCCTGTTGTTTTATTAATAAGAACAGAAACTTTTTCATTCTCAAAAACAAAATGAGTGTCGGTTTCGCTTAAAGGTGCAATAGGTCTTCTGTTGATTTTGTGAACCGTTAATTCGCAATCAAAGCGATTAATGCTCATTGGCTTCAACTCTGCACGAAAACAAATTCGCTTCCTCCAGTCCATAGTCATACTGCTTGCTTCTTTTTCGTTCTGGCAGGGGAGATAATTTCCGTTTTCATCACGGATTTTAACGAGAGTTGTTTCGTCTTCGTTCCAGTTTTGGTCAGCAAGCTGAAATTCTGCCTGAATTTCTCTTGTAACAGAATAGGGATGAGGGTTGAAAACAATAACGGGAATTTCGCCGTCAATTGCTTTTTTCTGACCCTCGCAAAGCTTGAAAAAGGCTTTTGCAGTAAGGCGAGCAACAATTTCTCTACCGTAGCCTAAAAGGCGGAGAACCTCATTTTCACCATCCTTAATCATAGTGCCGGGGAGAATATCGTGGAACTGACTGAAAAGCAGAGCTTTTTCTGCAGATTTAAGCTCTTTTTCATCATAATCAACACCGCTTAAAGCAAGCGTTTTTTCGCAGGTAACAAGCTCGTTTTCAAGAGCTCTGTAGTTCTTTTTGATTTGTGCCATTGTGGTATAGCAACCGACCATACAATGAACGAGAGATTTTCCGTAGGTTTTAAGCTCCTTAGTGTCAACCTCGGAGAAATAGCTTTCGCAATAGGAGTGCTCAACTATTATTTCAGGATGACTTTTTATGTATTCTTCAATGTTATCAAGGTCGATTTTTGAAGGTCCGCCGCCGTGGTTTCCGACACCCCAAAGCATAAGGTTTGCACCATCGTGAGCATCTTCTGCTATTCTATCGATTTTTTTTGTAACCTCGCCTCTTGCGCAGTTATAGCCACCCCACATTGAATGACCGATTATTTCACTACCGTCATAGCCCTTCCAGATGAAATCTGTATCATCACCTACAACATTGTGAGGGCGCATAAACAAATATGAATGGTAGCCCGTTTTCTTTAAAATCTGAACAAGACCGCGAGTGTGACCAAAGGGGTCAAAGTTTATGGCGGTGGTGGGCTTAACTCCGAATTTTTCTTTGAAATAGGCGTTACCTACCTCAATCTGACGAAGAAATCCCTCTGCGGAGGGCATTGTGCAGTCCGGCTGGAGATACCAACCGCCCATAATGCGCCACTTGCCCTCTTTAACAAGCTTCTGAATTCTTTTGAAGAGCTCAGGTTCATTTTCTTCAACCCATTCATAGAGAACTGATTCATTGTGATTAAAAATGAAGTCGTCATATTTTTCGCAGAAGTCTGCGGCAACACGGAAGGTGGAAATTGCCTCAGCTATGCCTTCGTTTTTTGCCCAAAGCCAGATTGGGTCAAGGTGAGCGTTACATAACAAATGGATTTTTTTCATAAGAGTACCTCGGGAACATTATTTTGCTGTTTTAAAAGCCTTTGCATTGGAAATCGCTCCAGTTGCTATCTGAAGCAAAAGTGCCGTTGCTGCTGAATGTAGAGAGTGCTTTTGCATCGCCCTTAAGCCAGGCGTCGCACCAATCGAGAATGTATGAAGAATATTTTTCGGGATTTGTGCAACAGGTGGTGTGGATTGCACCGTTTAAGGAGGCGTAAACTGCAGGACCTTTTGCAACATCGTAAGCAGGTTGAATCCATTTTGACGGGGAAACAATCATATCTTTTTCGCCTGCAATAAAGAGGGTGGGTGCTGAGTTGGGCTCTGCTTCTTCAAGGAAATTACTGCCGGCAAGGGAAACAACGCATTTGATTCTTGGATCCTTAACCGCAGCATTAACGGAGCTTCTGCCACCCTGAGAGTGACCGATTGCACCTAATTTACTTGTGTTAATCTTTTTGTATGCGAGGCTTGAAGAATTAGTGTTGAGAGAAATAACAAAATCCAGGGCAGCAATCTGAGCAGAACCATCTGCAGACATTGTTTCACTGCTTGCAATAACAATGTAACCGCCTTTGGCAAGCTCTGAGAGCAAATCTGCATACATATCCGGCGGACACATAGTACCGTTTGCCCAGGAAAGAACGGGATAGGTTTTCTTTGAGGATTTAATATTTTCGGGGTAATATACATAATAAGTTCTGCCGTCAGCCTCGTGGATTTCCTGGTTTGAGCTTGACTGAGGTGGTGTTGAACTCTGTGTTTGTTGTGGGGCTTGAGATTCAGGTGCATTTGTTTGAGATGCTTGCTGACCAGAATCTCCACTGCTTTGAGTTACAGATGCCTGAGTATCAGCTGGGGCTGCACTGCCACTTGTTGTGTCAGGTGTAGCGGTAGTTATAACGGAAGTGTCTGCTACTGTGTCTGAATATGTAGCATCAGAGTTAACGGTTTCATTTGGTGCAATGGATTGCTCTGTTGTAGTTGTGGTGGTTCCGTCAGTAGTATCTTTGCCGCAGGACGCTACCGAGAAAAATAAAGAGCATACCAATAATATTGCTATTATAGATTTGAACTTTTTCATTTTTATATCCTCCTCGAACGGTTATATATGTATTATAGCAAATAAAATGATAAGTTCAAGAATAAAGTAAAGATATTGCGAAGCCTATCATCCCTATTTCATCTTTGATGAAATAGGGAGGGGGACCACGTCAGCGGTGGTGGGTTGCAGTGTAAAGATAACCCTTTGCAGATGAGAGCAAATAGTATTAAGGACGTTCGAGTCTCTCCACCCACTAATTGAAACAAAACAAAAAAGATACCCTCTCGGATATCTTTCTTGTTTGGCGCAGAAGGAGAGACTCGAACTCTCGCGCCGGTTTCCCGACCTACGCCCTTAGCAGGGGCGCCTCGTCACCAACTTGAGTACTTCTGCATTGGTAACTGAAAATCAGTTATTAAATTGTCCTCAAAAGAGGTGGCGCAGAGAGTGG
>SVOP01000125.1 GCA_015066325.1 Oscillospiraceae bacterium | reverse complement strand
AACGCGACCCTTGGAGTCATTCATTGAAGTGATGTCTGTATAGCAGATGATGATGTTTTCAAAGGTCTGCTGGTTACCTTCGCTATCAACAAATGCTTCACCGTTAAGAGTGCTTCTGTAAGCGTTAATTTCATCGCTCCAGTGGTATGTGTATGTGTAGCTGCCGGAGAAAGCTACTTTAAGTTTGGCGCAGGGAGCAGAAAGCGTTTTCACTTTATTGTTAAATTTGAAGGGTGATTTATAATCATCTTCAATTTCAGTTCTGTACTCTTTGTTTTCGATTGCATTTTTGATTGCTTCACCGGTTGTGTATGAGGTGTGCTCAGATGCAACATTTCTTGAAGAATCACGATAGAAATAATTATCTACTAAGCCGTTAACATTTGCAACCTTGTGGTTTTCAATCTGGCTTTTTGCCATAGGGCTATAACCAAAGTGAACAAAGATACCGTCAAAGCCTTCTGCAAGGTCAACAAAATAATGCCTTGCACTTCTGATAGGTCCTACCTTTTCGGGTATTCTTGAAGAATCAGCATACATCAGCATCATTCTTGTAATACCGCCCTCTGCAACCATCTCCCAAACAATGTCGGAAGAGGTGAGACCCCATTGAGGTCTTGCATCGGGGTGGTTTTCAACAACAACGAAAACAGGTCTGTTCTTTAAGAGCTTTTTGCTGTAGCCTGCTTCACCTGTGAGGGGGTTTCTGATAACTGTTTCTTTTGGAGCTTGTGTGGTTGTGGGCGCTTCGGTTGTTTCATCCTCTGTTTTATCGCCGCAACCTGAAAAAGCGCCAAGAATAAATATAAGCGCCAATGTAAGCGAAATTAATTTTGTCAATTTTGAGTTCTTGAGTTTTCTCATTTTTTTTTCGTCCTTTGTAATTGATTTTTGATTTCTTAAAATCAAAGCCAGAATTCAACAAGGTGTCGAAGTGTGCCGAACAAAGTTGAATTCTCTGTGTCTATTGTAACATCTGATACGGAAAATGCAAGAGAAATTGCGTAAAAAATGCTTAAAAAAGCAGAAATAAATATTAATTTGTTTAACATATTGGAATTATTTTCAAGACTTGATTTTTCCCCGAGGGAATATATAACAAAAACAGCACCGAGGAAGAAAATATAACCAAAATCGCTGTAATATCTCTGCAGAAGTCCACCTGCCTGAGTATCGGCAATAACAAGAGCAAATCCAATGAGGAAAAGAGTTATTGTGAGAGCGAAAAGCTTCTTTTCTTTGAGTGTGTTTTTCGCTGTGGGCAAAGCAAAGCCGAACCATAATAAAGGAAGGCTTGTTATAAGTCCGCCGAAGCAGTTTTCGGAAATGGTTTTGCCCATATAATTTGTTTCAATGCTTACACTTTCAATGAATGGGAATGTGGCATTGAATGAGGGTGTCTGGAAAAGATATGTGAAAATTCCAAGTCCGGTTCTTCCAAGAGAAAAGCCACGCCTTGTAACATCATTTGTAGTAAGGTTATAAGCAGAGCCAAAATCCAAGGGGGAACCGAAACGGATGTAGTTGTAATACATAATTCCCGATGCAATAACTATAAAAGGTATTGCAAGGGTAATAAGCTCTTTTGTGCCTTGCTTTTTAAAGAGGTGCTTGTCTTTAAAGAAATAACCAAGGAAAAGGGGAAGAGCCACCGCACAAATAAGCACAGATTGAGGACGGCAACCAACGGAAAGAGCCATACAAAGTGAACCGAATAAGAATGAAGTGAGCTTGCCTTTTTCTGTGTTAAGCCCTTTGAACCAAAGGTAAATGCCCCACACAACAAATGCCATTGATGTCATAATGGGAACGGAATAAAAATCGGGGCGTTTTGCCAGGAAGGTCATTCCGCAACAGTTGACGAAGGTCAGAGCAGTAAGAAGATACGTGCCGACTGATATATTTTTGAACCTCTTTTTGCATATTAAATCAAGAAGCTTGAATACGCCGATTGAGAAAATAAGTGCAAAGACAATAATTCCGACTGCCGATGGGAATGGTGCATCAAAAATTGCCCTGAAAGGAAGATACATCAAAAGTAAAGGCACAATGCCGAAATAAACATAATAATGACCGTCAAAATATGCCACATCCCAGCGGTATGAGTCACCGGTTATTTGTGACTGCTTTGAACGGGCAGTGGTATCGTACGGGTTTTCCATATCTATGAGAGATTGGGGCACATCGTTATTATCTATATAAGTTTTCCCTTGAAGAAACGCCTGTGCCAATTCATCATATTGATTATGCTGTGAATAGCTTATTCTAACAAAATCAATACCGTTGCCATCCCATTTATGAGGATTATAATTCTTTGATGCAATTCCCATAAATGTTGGATTTATTGAAGCGAGGATAATGATTATTGCACATTGCAAGCAAAGTAAAACTGTTACCAGTGTGTTTTTGGAATATTCGTGGTCTGTCAATTTCTTTTTATAAAGAATTGAAGTTGGCTTGAAAAGATAAATAAAGCAGAGTATTCCGACCAAGCAGAATATTCTCAGAAGAGAAAATACAAAAGGTCTTTCGGCATTTATTGAAATGGAGTCGATGTTTACTGTGTCAAGGTCGCTTTCAAATATCAACCCCAATTTTTCAGAGCTGCCCGCGGTATTGATATTTATATATTGGCTTTTGCTGACATTTAAATAAATATCTCTTTCGGGAGTGCCGTAATAAAACTGATTTGCTTCATCTGTTAAAAGAATGTTTGCAGTTATAACAGAAGGATTGTTTTCATTTAACTTAATATGAATATTATTGATTTTTTCATTGATTTGAGGGATTTCTATAGTTTCATCGGTGAAAAAAGTGTAGCATCCCTCGCAGTTTTGGTAATCGGAAAGCTTTTCATTAAGATTTATTTCTTCATTACCTTTAGAGGTGTAAAAATTAATATTAAAAATTGAAATTTCAAGACCAAGGCTGAAAAGAACAATAGAAGCCAGAGCCAGAGCAAAGGCTTTTTCGATGTTCTTTTCGGCTTTTGATTTTTTATAAATAAAAAAAGCACCTGAAGAAAATGCCAATAACAATAAAATGCAAATAACAGTCATAACAACTCTCCGGAAAATTAATTTAAAGTATATACATATTAAACCACAAAACCCGATTTTTGTAAATATTGTAAAAATCCAAAGCATATATTTTATTAGTTTAATAAAATGGGTGAGATTTATGTTAAAAACAGTAAAAAATGAAGCTCTTACATACAACATTTACGAAAGCTTTGTAAAAGAGTTGAATGAAAAATATAGTTCTTTAAAAATTACCACCTGCGGAAAAAGCCTTTTAGGTAAAGATATTTATGCTTTTGTTATAGGTGAGGGTAAAAAGAATGTGGTTTATGTGGGCGGAACTCACGGCATCGAATGGCTTACATCTTTGTTGTTGTTAAAATTTGCAGAAAATCTTGCAATTGCTTATGAAAATGAAGAATTACTGAGCGGATTTAATATTAAGGATATTTTAGAAAATAAGAAGCTGATTATAATTCCTGAGCTTAACCCCGATGGAATTGAAATTTCTCTTAAGGGGGCAGCTGCCTGCGGAAAATATAAAGCTGAAAATTATGAAGTCTGCAAGGGTGATTTCAGCTTCTGGAGTGCCAATGCAAGAGGTGTTGATATAAACCATAATTTTAATGCAGAATGGTATGCCTTAAGAGAAAAAGAAAAGGAGGCCGGTATAAACTCACCTGCACCAAGCAGGTTTGGTGGTCTTTTCCCCGAAAGTGAGCCTGAAACCGCCGCAATTACCCGACTTTGCAGAAGAATACCAGTTGAAATGCTTATAACCTTCCATTCCCAAGGCGAAGAAATATTCTATGAATACGGCAATAATACTACTGAAAAAGCCTTGCATATTGCAAAAATCTTTAGATCGGAAGA
>SVOP01000124.1 GCA_015066325.1 Oscillospiraceae bacterium | reverse complement strand
CCGATCTCTATTGAATTGTGACAAACCGTCTTCATTTGAAATATGAGACCCGATTAATTCTAAAAGCTCGCTTTCATTATACTGTGACTCAGAAACTATCTGATAATCAACAGATAATCTGTCTTTAATAAAAGAAACAACAGATTTAACGGAGGCGGCATATTTATTAATAATAACCTCACTTGGTGAATAGCAACCAAGCTGGTTAATTATTCTTGCAGATGCATCAGCATCCGAAAAAGAATCGAGATGAACCTCACCGGTTGAAACATCAATAAAAGCAAGTCCGCAAGCTTTATCAGATACAAAAATCGAAGCAAGGTAGTTGTTTTTGCTTTCATCAAGCATATTGCTCTCAATAACAGTACCCGGAGTAACAATACGAACAACATCACGCTTAACAATACCCTTTGCAGTTGCGGGGTCTTCTACCTGCTCGCAAATTGCAACCTTATATCCTCTGCTGACAAGCTTTGCTATGTATGAATCTGCACTGTGGAAGGGAACGCCACACATTGGTGCGCGTTCCTCCTGACCGCAATCTCTCCCTGTGAGAACAAGCTCAAGCTCTTTTGAGGCGACCTTAGCATCCTCGAAAAACATTTCGTAAAAGTCACCTAATCTGAAGAACAGTAATGTGTCCTCGTAATTCTTTTTTATCTCAAAATATTGCTCCATCATGGGAGATAATTTAGCCATTTCCTACCTCAGTACTATAAATTTTATGAAAAATTAGTGGCATCCACCGCAAGAGCTGCAAGAACCGTCACAGCTGTGTTCCTGATGGGGTGTGCAAGTTGCAGGGTCTTGTCCGTCAACGCAACAAGCAAGAATACCCATAATTTCGTTCATCATATCATCAACTGCTGTTTTAGCAGCTTCAAATTTAACCATGTTGCCGTTAAGCATGATTTCGCGATAAAGCTGTTCAAACTCTTTTGCAAAGCCTTCCATTGTTTCAGCATTTGCTTCTTCACCTTTAGCAGCCTCATTCTGATAGTTCATCTGAACAAGGTTGATTTTACCGATAAGACTATTGAGAGCCTCATCTGCTTCGTTAGCTTTTCTTGCCTCTTCATAAGCTGCGTAGCGCTCGTCCTGCTGAATTGCAGCACCAAGCTGTCTTGTAAGTTCAATAACTGTCATTTTGTGTGTACTCCTTAAAAAATAAATTATATTAAAGGGTTTCCCCTCTTCTACCTAATTTTTTCCTGCAATTTCTTCCTGAACCTTTAATAACTCCATAAACCATTTTGTTTTTTCTTCTTTTGTAAACGGATCAGGCATTACGGCTGCCGGAGTGCCTTTTCTTGCCGAATAAATAAATGTAAACATTGAGCCATATTTCACTTCTTTAACAAGGGAAACAGTATCAAGAAATTCCTCATAGGTTTCACCGGGGAAACCAACAATAATATCTGTAGTTAAATCAACATTCGGGATTTTCTTTTTAGCGTAATTAACAAGCTCAAGATAATGCTCACGAGTATAGTGGCGATTCATTTCTTTAAGAATTCTGTTATTACCCGATTGAACAGGCAAATGAAGATGACCGCAGAAATGCTTACTTTCACCTAAAACATCAATTAACTCAAAGCTGCAATCTCTTGGATGAGAGGTCATAAAGTCGAAAGTGTAATCACCTTCAATTGCATCAATTCTTCTGATAAGCTCGGCGAAATTCATATCAAAATCGCAACCCTTGCCATAGGAATTAACATTCTGCCCTAAAAGAGTGATTTTTTTATAGCCCTCACCGATAAGCTGTTTAGCTTCGGCTAAAATAACTTCAGGATTTCTGCTTCTCTCTCTACCTCTTACATGAGGTACAATACAATAGGAACAAAAATTGTTACAACCATACATAATGGAAATCCAGGCATTTTCACCGCTGTCACGGGAATAAGGAAGACCTTCAGCGATAACGCCATCGCTTTCTTCAATGCAGAAAACTCTTTTACCACCTGTTAAGGTTTTAGAAATCAATTCAGGTAACTTATGTACCACATGAGTTCCGAAAACAAGAGAAACGAAGGGATAGCTTTTTTTGATTTTCTCTGCTATATGAGATTGTTGCATCATACATCCGCAAAGAGCAATAATCAGATGAGGCTTTTCTGATTTTAACTTTTTCAAGGCTCCGACATTTCCGAAAACTCTGTCTTCAGCGTGTTCACGAATGGCACAAGTGTTATAAAGAATCAAGTCTGCATCTTCAACCTTTTCGCAAAGCTCGTAGCCCATTTCAACAAGCATACCCTTGATATGCTCACTATCGGCAACATTTCCCTGACAACCATAAGTGTGAATAAACGCCTTTGGACTATGCTCAGGAAAACGAGCATCTAAAATTGAATGAACTCTTTCAGAAAACTCTTTCTGTATATTTAATTCTTCTTGTGATACGAAAACATTATTTTGCAATATATTCACCTTGGAGAATAGATTGAGACCAACCTAAAATATCGTTATAAACTGTTTCTTTGCAATCCTCGTTAAGAATTTCGTGTCTTACACCGGGATAGATAATAACTGTTGGCTCGTGACCTGCTTCTATTAATGAATCAGAACAAGCAATAGGACCTTTACCGTTTGAACCAACAGGGTCTTTAGCACCTGAAATAATCATTATGGGTAAATCTGTCGGCACAGTTGCGGGCCACATTTCATCACAAGCTAAAATGCCGATTGAAGCAAGATCTCTTACACCTGCAAGAGTAAGCTCAAAACCACAAAGACTGTCCTCAGCGTAAGCTTTAACATTCTCTCTGTTAACACTTAACCAATCAAGGTCTGAAGCTCTGTCTTTAATCTGGATTGAAGAAAATTTATTAAGAAGACCTGCAACTGTATGATTAACGGTTCTCGGACCAAATTTTTCAACTAATTGGTCAAGAGTATTTATTGCGAAATCAAGACCTGCAGGCACCTGAGCAGTACCACAGAGAATAAGACCCGCAAGCTCTGCTCCGAAAGAACTTGCATATACTCTTGCACAGAGTGAACCCATACTGTGACCAAAAAGAATATACGGTAATTCAGGATAACGCTTGTGCATTATGGAATAAAGAATATGCATATCATCAACAAAACGACGATAACCATCTTTTTCGGCTGTAAAGCCTAAATCATCTTCATCTTCAACTGACAAGCCATGACCAATATGGTCATTACCGCAAACAACAAAACCATTAGATGCAAGGAAACGTGCAAAGTGGTCATATCTGCCGATATGCTCAGCAACACCGTGAGCTATCTGAAAAACTGCAACGGGGGTAATTTCATCATCCTGCCATATTAAAGTGCGTATTTTATTTACACCTGTTGAGGAGTTAAAAAACGCTTGTTTTTTTATAATTGCCATAAATTTTCCTCCTTTTTTGAAGTGAAAAAATGCAAAAAGGCAATATTCACCCATAATTGTATTTATATTATCATAATAGGCTGATTTTTTCAAGATAAAACGCCCATAAATGTAGTAGAAAATCATCAAAAATTATATAATTTTTTAGTTATTTTGTTTTTCACCCAAAATATTGAAATTACGAACATATTGTGTTAAAATAGTAGCAATTATGCGAAATATAGTGGAGGTACAAAAAAATGAATACCGAATTTAACACTAATTCAAAAGCTATTATCATAGGAATGACAGATACCGGTGAAAGAGTTCCTGCGGCATCGGGAAGAATCTCTACCCAGCCCGGTACAGCTCTCGAAATTTTAGAGCTTTCGAAGGATGCTGAAAAAAATGCTTCTTTGATTTCAAAAGTAACCCGTTCGGGTCATACTTCAACCGTTGAGCACACGGTATTTAACCTTGCCTTCCAGAATGTTTCCGTGCTTGTTGAGCAGTTTGTTATTGAATTCAGGCTTGCTTCTTTCACAGTTAAGTCAAGAAGATATGTTGACTT
>SVOP01000123.1 GCA_015066325.1 Oscillospiraceae bacterium | reverse complement strand
GATTTTTAAAAAACATTATGGGAATGTGGCTTTTTCAAAGCATACGTAAAAATCTTGATAAAAAATATACATATGATGAAATGATGGAAATGGCAAAGAAGAGTAAATACACAAAAACCTTTGCTCCAAACGACCCGAGGCTGCTTGCACCTTCAAATATGATTGAGGCAGTAAAAGAATGTTTGAATGAGCCTGATTTACCGCTCTGTGATGTAATAAACAGTGTGTATCATTCACTTGCATCTTCGTATGCTGATATAGCCTGTGAAATTGAGAAAATAACGGGCGAAAAGATAAATTGTATAAATATTGTCGGCGGCGGAAGTAAGGATACCTATCTTAATGAACTTACAGGTAAATATACTGGCAGGGAAATAATTACAGGTCCAGTAGAAGCTACTGCAATGGGCAACTTAAAAATACAGATGAAAATAAAAGATGAAATATGAACGCAAGAATAGTTGATATTAAACTCTTTACCGTTTAAAGATTACAAGGAGAGTGCTATTATGAATCTAACAGAAGCAAAAGCGTATGCTATGAAAAACGTAAACAATCGCCCAGAAGCAACAGGAAGACTAAGAGGAAAAATTTCCATAGTGACAGGCGGTGCTCAGGGCTTTGGTTTTGGCATTGCACAAGAGATGTACCGTGAAGGTGCGGCGGTTGTTCTTGCAGATATAAACGAAGAGCTTGCAAAATCTGCTGCTGAAAGTCTTGGAGAAAGAGCAGTTGGTATTAAGGTTGATGTTGGAAACCCCGAATCAGTTGAAAATCTCATAATCGAAACTGTTGAACATTTCGGCGGAATTGATATTTTCGTTGCAAATGCAGGAGTTTTAAGGGCTGGTAGCCTTGAAGACCTGACTCCCGAACATTTCGAATTTGTTACAAGGGTTAATTACCACGGATTTTTCTACTGTGCAAAATATGCATCTGAAATTATGAAAGCACAGTACCAGGCTGCTCCTGACAAGTGGTTTGATATTATTCAGATAAATTCAAAGTCAGGCCTTACAGGGTCTAAAAACAATTTCGCTTATGCCGGTGGGAAATTTGGCGGCATAGGACTTACACAGAGCTTTGCTCTTGAACTTGTGGATTATCATATTAAAGTTAACGCTATCTGTCCCGGTAACTTCTATGACGGACCGTTATGGTCTGACCCCGAAAAGGGATTATTTGTCCAATATTTAAATGCAGGTAAGGTTCCCGGTGCAAAAATTGTGGAAGATGTGAAAAATTTCTATTTATCAAAATCACCTATCCACAGGGGATGTACACCTTTAGATGTTGCAAGAGCATTGTTTTATTGTGTTGAACAGAGCTACGAGACCGGACAGGCTCTTCCTGTTACCGGTGGACAGACTATGCTGAAATAGGAGATTTTAAAATTATATGAGCAAATATGTACAGTTGCAGGAAACTATAAAGCTTTTAAATGTTGCAGACAGCAAACAAAGACTTTTGAATCTTGAAAAAATCCTTGCAGAAGAAACCGAAACGCCTGAAATAAAGACGCAATATGCCAACAACCACATTCACACCTGTTATTCTTTCTCTCCATATTCTCCCACTGCTGCCGTTTATATGGCACGTGCAGAAGGGTTGCAGACAGCAGGCATAATGGATCATGACAGCATTAGCGGTGCTGAGGAGTTCAGGGCGGCAGGAAAAATTGCAGGTATCGGGACAACTTGCGGAATGGAGTGTCGCGTCAGTTTCCAAGATACTGCACTTAAAGATAAAAAACTTAACAATCCCGACCAGTCAGGGATTGCTTATATGGCAATACACAGTGTTCCAAAAACAGGGTTTACCCGTCTTCAACAAGCTTTTAAACCTCTTTTGGAAAAAAGAAATGTCCGAAACCGGAAAATGCTTGAAAACATCAACAACTTAATGAAACCTCATGGAATTCATCTTGATTTTGACAAGGATGTTGTTCCTATTTCATATTTTGAAGAAGGCGGTTCAATCACTGAAAGGCATCTTCTTTATGCGTTGAGTCTTAAAATCATAAGTATCTGCGGAATAGAAAACTATGTGGACTTTTTAGAGAATAAGCTTGGCATTCCCCTTTCTGAAAAACAGATTGATATGCTTAAAAATCCCGAAAATCCACATATTACATATGACCTTTTAGGAGTTCTTAAGGCACAGCTTGTCGAAAAAATTTATATCCCTGCAACCGACGAATGTATGACTCTAAAAGATGCAGTTAAGCTTTCTGAAGAAGTTGGCGCAATTTTATGCTATGCTTATCTTGGAGATGTTACGGATTCTGTTACAGGAGATAAAAAAGCAGCAAAATTCGAGGATGATTTTCTTGATGACCTTTTCTGTGTGCTACGTGAAGAGGGAGTGAAAGGCATCACGTATATGCCTGCAAGAAATACAGAGGCTCAGATAATTCGTCTGCAAAAGCTTTGCCACGAGTATGGAATGACAGAAATTTCCGGAGAAGATGTAAATTCTTCCAGACAGAGCATGATTTGTAAACAATTAGAGCTTCCGCGGTTTTCTCATCTTGTGGATATGGCATGGAAGCTTGTTGAAAGAGAAGAGAAATTCTGATTTAAAAATAGAAAGGAAAATTAAAATGAACACAAAAGCAGTTCGCATACACGGCAAAATGGACTTGAGACTGGATGATATCACACTTTCTGATATCGGTCCTGATGGCGTACGTGTTAAAATTGTTTCTGACTCACTTTGTATGAGTACATATAAAGCAGCAATTGAGGGAGAAGACCATAAGCGTGTTCCCGACAATGTTGCAGAAAACCCCACTATTGTCGGCCATGAGTTTTGCGGCGAAATTATTGAGGTGGGTGAAAACTGGAAACACAGATATAATGTAGGTGATAAATTCTCTATCCAGCCTGCACATTTTTACAAAGGCTCATTACTTGCTCCGGGGTATTCGTATCCGGAATGTGGCGGTAATGCACAGTATGCCAATATCCCCGTTGAAACCCTTTTAAGTGATTGCCTTTTAAAGTATGATTCTGATACATATTTCTATGGCTCTCTTGCAGAACCTATGAGTTGTATCATTGGAACTTTCAAAGCAATGTACCACACAAAAGCAGGAAGTTATGTTCACGAAATGGGTATCGTTGACGGGGGTAAAATGGCACTTTTGGCATCGGTTGGTCCAATGGGGCTTGGAGCTATTGATCTTGCACTCCACGGTGAAAGAAAACCGTCTTTGCTTGTTGTTACGGATATTGATCAGGCCCGTCTTGACCGTGCCGCGAGTATTTTTACTGTTGAACACGCAAAAGAGCTTGGAATTAACCTTCATTATGTGAATACAGGAAAACTCGAAAATCCCGTAGAAGCACTCCGTGACCTTACAGGCGGAACAGGATATAACGATGTTATCTGCTTTGCTCCTGTGAGACCTGTTGTTGAGCAGGCAGATGCAATCCTTGCATACGACGGATGCCTTAACTTCTTTGCAGGCCCTACCGACAGCAACTTTAAGGCAGAATTTAATTTCTTTAATGTTCATTATAATGCAGCCCATGTTGTTGGAACCTGTGCCGGCAACACAGACGATATGCGTGAAGCACTTAAGCTGGCAAACGAAGGAATAATCAATCCTTCTGCTATGGTTACACATATCGGCGGTTTGAACGCTGTAGTTGAAACCACACTTAATCTTCCAAAGATTCCCGGCGGCAAAAAATTGATTTATAACCATATAGACCTGCCACTCACTGCTCTTGATGAGCTTGAAGAAAAAGGAAAGACCGATCCGTTATTCAAAGAGCTTGCAAGACTTGTGAATGAAAATAACGGCCTTTGGAATGCGGATGCAGAAAAATATCTTCTTGCGAATGCTAAAAAATTATAAAACTGAAACACCCCGAAAGCTTATGCTGTCGAGGTGTTTCAGTTTTATCAGAACGATTTAATTTTCAATCAGTTTGCACACATCACGCTTTTAATCATTAATACTTATGTCTATCTAGGAAAAATTATGGTATAATATTTTTAATAAATGTTTGAAATATCAGTAAATATATGCTATCATATTTATACAAGGTCTATGTTAAAGGGCAAAGGACAATATCCTGCAAAGGG
>SVOP01000019.1 GCA_015066325.1 Oscillospiraceae bacterium | reverse complement strand
GACCTGCGATGTCAACAAATTCAATTGTTGCAGGAGTAACTTTAACGGGGTTATACATTTCGCAGAGAGCATCAAGGCGTTTGTCGGGAACTGCAACAACCCCCACATTTGGCTCAATTGTGCAGAAAGCGTAGTTTGCCGCCTGAGCACCTGCATTTGTAAGTGCATTAAAAAGTGTACTTTTACCAACGTTGGGAAGACCAACAATACCAAGTTTCATATAATAAACTTCCTTTTCAAAATATCGGCAAATATTTTAACACATTATAATATGTATTTCAATATTTTAGAGATAAATAATATTTTTGTATAGCTACCAAAGAGGAAACCAATACTACTTTTGAGGTGGTAATTTGAATTTCAGAACAGACCTTGCTCTTGAGCGCAGGGAAATGATTAACGAAGATATTGACGGCGTTGAGGTTTCTAAAACTGAAAACAATGAGTGTAAAACAACAATAATTGAGATTAAGACTGAAGAAGCAGCAAAACGATTGGGAAAGGGTGTGGGGAAATATATTACCCTTGAAATGAACGCTTTTTCAAATGAAGCCGCGGTCAGTGAAGGAAGGTTAAAAGCTTTAACCGAAAGTATAAAGCAACTTTTACCAAAAGGCGACGGAATTGTTCTTGTGGCAGGAGTGGGGAATGAAGATATTACTTCGGATGCTCTCGGACCCAATACCGCTTCCTTAGTGTTTGCCACGAGGCATATTGATAGAGAAATACAGAAAACTGCAGGCTTTTCTAAAAAATTGCGCCCTGTGGCAGTTGTTTCTGCGGGGGTTTTAGGTAAAACGGGAATCGAATCGGGCGAATATATAAAAAGCATCTGTGAGACTGTAAAACCACAATGCGTTATAACAATTGATGCTCTTGCTGCAGGTAGTGTTGAAAGGCTCGGAACAACAGTTCAGATGTCTGATACAGGAATTGCACCAGGCTCGGGTATCGGTAATACAAGAGCGAGAATTGATGAGGATTTTATAGGTGCACCCGTAATTGCTGTTGGTGTTCCCACTGTGGTGGATGCAATTTCTCTGTCTTCGGAGCTTTCGGGTATTTCTCCCGAAAAGCTTGATAAAAATAAACTTTTAAACGGGAAAAGAATGATTGTTGCACCCAAAGATATTGATTTATTAGTGAAAAACGCCTCATATCTTTTGGCGCTATCTATTAATTGTGCCTTGCAACCGACGCTTACACCAAAAGAGTTATATAGTTTGATGTAAGCCCATTCTATCAGCAAAACATTTTTCATATTTTATATTTGGGAGGTGTTTTGTTGAAGCATAAATACAATTTTATTTATAAATCATTTTGTTTGATGATTTGCGTTGCTCTTATTTCATCTGTGCTTTATGGTGGGGATTATATAAGCGGTAAAATGATAGGTGTTGTGTCTGATTTGTTTTCTTTGAAAAGTGATTTTCAAAGTGCGGATTTGTCTGTAAATAATGCTTTTAATAATGATAGCACCACAACCTTTTCTCCATCAGGCTTCGGTGGCGGCGGTTATAATGTTGTGACTTATAAAAACGGTACACCTTCGGATATTCTTGCGCTTATGGAAGAGGCAAAAGGTATTTATAAGAATTTGAAAAAAACGGGAAATATAAAAGAACAACAATTCTGCACAAGCGTAACCGGTACTTCATATGGTGCGGTTTCCGTGAACAATAGAACCGATGAAGATATAAACATCAAAAACCTATTGAACAAAACGCCGGAATATAAAACAATAACAAAAGATAAGCCATATATCTTGGTTTATCATACACACACAACCGAGGGCTATGAGCTTTTGGATTTAGGTTGGTATTCAAATCAATATAATTCCCGAACCAAAGATTCAAAAAAAAATATGGTGAGAGTAGGGGAAGAGCTTGTGAAAGAGCTTGAAAATGCAGGTTATAAGGTTATTCATGATAAAACTGTTTATGACAGTAGCTATAACGGCGCTTATTCCCGTTCTCTGGTAAGTGTTGAAAAATATCTGGAAAAATACCCGTCGATTGTGTTAACTCTTGATGTTCACAGAGATGCAATTCATTATGATGACGGAACCAAAAGTAAACCAACTGCTGAAATAAACGGTAAAAAAGCGGCGCAGGTTATGATAATAAGCGGGTGCGAGGGTGATGGGGTTGAGGATTTTCCCGAATGGAAAGATAATCTTACCTTTGCACTTCATTTACAAAACACTGTTGAAGAGAATTATGATGGCTTAATGCGCCCTGTTTTCTTTTGTAACAGAAAATATAATATGAATGTTACACCTTGCTCGCTTTTGCTTGAATTCGGCACAGATGCAAACACTTTAGAAGAAGCAGTTTATTCTGCATCTTTAATCGGAAAATCTATTTCCGAAATGTTAGATAAGGAATTGGAAAAATGAAAGAATTTAACAGACTTTTTAATGCCTTTACTGTTCTTGCAATTGTGATAATGCTCCTCACGACAGTGGTTGCGGCGAGTATAACGGTTATTGAAAAAGGAAAGAGTAATTTGTATTCGGTAAATGTGGCGTGCATTAAGACGAAAAACGCACCGATGTGCCGAAAGATTTGAATTTTAGGCGTACGGGGTTCAATTCTTTTCGGCTAATGCAACAAGAATTGAGTTCCCAATTCGTGAATATTGCATTAACCTTTTCTGGAAACAAGAAATTTTTGTAAAAATCTTAAAATTCTATTGAAAACGGCGGCGTTTTATTGTAGAATATTAGCAAATATAACTATTGTCCGATACACTAATACAATAGTTAATTTTTAGGAGATGAAACATTTGTCAGTAAAACTCAACACACGCTATCTTGAGGGCTTTGTTAATGAAAACGATGTCCAGGGTATCGCTCCCGAGGTAACGGCGGCGGTTGAACTTCTTAACTCGCGCACGGGCGCAGGAAATGACTTCCTTGGTTGGTTGGATTTACCTGTAGATTACGACAAGGAAGAGTTCACACGTATCAAAAAAGCCGCAGAGAAAATTCGTAGCGACAGCGACGTTCTTGTTGTTATCGGTATCGGAGGTTCTTATTTAGGTGCCAGAGCGGCAATCGAATTTTGCAAATCCCAAAACCGTAACTTGCTTGAAAAACCGCAGATTATTTTCGCAGGAAACACTCTTTCCTCATCAGCACTTGCAGAAGCAATTGCTCTTTGCGAAGGCAAGGATTTTTCAGTAAATGTTATTTCAAAATCGGGTACTACCACTGAACCCACAATCGCATTCAGAGTATTCAAAGAAATGCTTGAGAAAAAATACGGCAAAGAAGAAGCTGCAAAAAGAATTTACGCCACAACAGATAAAGCAAGAGGAACTCTTAAAGAGCTTTCCGACAGAGAGGGCTACGAAACATTCGTCATTCCCGATGATGTTGGCGGCAGATATTCAGTTCTCACAGCAGTTGGCCTTCTTCCTATCGCAGTTGCAGGAATCAATATTGATTCAATGATGCAGGGTGCGGCGGATGCTCGTGAAAAATTTGCAGAAGGCGATGTTTATACAAATGATTGTTATAAATATGCCGCAATGCGAAACATTCTTTATCGCAAAGGTAAATCAGTGGAAATGATGGTTTCCTATGAGCCTGATTATACAATGATGAACGAATGGTTCAAACAGCTTTACGGCGAAAGCGAAGGTAAAAACGGAAAAGGTCTTTATCCTTCATCAGCAGTTTTCTCAACGGACCTTCATTCTCTCGGTCAATATGTTCAGGAGGGTGAAAGGGTAATGTTTGAAACAGTTGTTACCTTTGATAAACCCAAGCAAGAGCTTATTATCGGTCTTGACCCCGAGAATGGCGACGGATTTAATTTCGTTGCAGGAAAATCTGTTGATTTTGTTAACCAGAAAGCCTTCCTCGGCACAATCCTTGCTCATACAGACGGTAAGGTTCCCAATATGGTTCTTGAAATTTCAGAAATGAATGAATATGACTTCGGTTATCTTGTTTATTTCCTTGAAAAAGCTTGTGCAGTATCAGGTTATATTTTAGGAATCAATCCCTTTGACCAACCGGGTGTTGAAAGCTATAAGAAAAATATGTTCGCTCTTCTCGGTAAACCCGGCTATGAGGAGCATAAGAAAGCTCTTGAAGCAAGACTTTCTTAATTTGCAGGAATATTCCTGCTACATAAAATAAATTTGTAAAAGTCGCCGTCAGGCGAGATTATAAACAACGGAGGTAAATCATTATGATTAAACTTATTATCGGCAACAAGGGTTCCGGAAAAACAAAGAGACTTATCAATCTCATTAACGAGGCGGTTGAAAAATCCAACGGAACAGTAGTTTGCATTGAAAAATCTCCCTTACTTACTTATGAAGTAACTCACAAAGCAAGACTTATCGAAACCGAAAGATTCGGTGTAGAGGGTTGCGATGCTTTCTATGGTATGGTATGTGGCGTTATCGCTCAGGACCACGATATTACAGAAATTTTCGTTGATGCAACATTCAAAATTGTTGGCAGAGATTATGATGCTTTTGCTGCTCTTATAAACAAGCTCAGCAAAGTATCTGCAGAAAATGAAATTGACATCGTTTTCACAGTTTCCGAAGACGAAGCAAAGCTTCCTGCAGCTCTCTTTGAGAACGCACAGAAAATCTGATGAGATTTTTAAATCCCCTCTGCAAAGAGGGGATTATTTTGTGTAAAAAATTAGCTTTTCTTATTGACAAAATACGATTTAGATAATATAATACTTGGGTATGTTGAGAGGTATAGTATATGATTATCGAACTTGAATCAGTTTTTAATACCGATGGGTTGAAAATCCCCTTTGATTACGAGCTTCCCTTAAGCTCAATTGAAGTATCAGGATTTTCTCCTATTACCGCTCCCGTAAAGGTGAGAGGTTTTGTTGAAAACAAAGCAGGTATCGTTAACCTCAAGGCAAGTGCCGCACTTAAATACGAAGCTCCTTGCGATCGTTGTGCGGAGAATGTAATTTCGCAGTTCTCATTCCCTGTTGAGCATACTCTCGTTGTTACCCTCGAAAGCGGAGATAATGACGATTTCCTCGAGGTGCCCAATATGCGACTTAACCTTGACGAGCTTGTTGAGGAAGATGTTAATCTCGCTCTTCCCTCAAAATACCTTTGCAACGAAGATTGTAAAGGCCTTTGCCCAACTTGTGGCAAAAACCTTAACAAATCCCAATGTGACTGTAAAGCCCCAATCGATCCGCGAATGGAAGTGCTTTTACAGCTTTTGGATGACTAAGTTACTAATTATTTTTAAATCTTATTAGGAGGTAGTACTAATGGCAGTACCTAAGAGAAGAGTTTCTAAAGCAAGACGTGACAAAAGAAGATCCAACGTTTGGAAAATGGACGCAGCAGCACTTGTAAAGTGCCCCAAATGCGGTGAGTTCAAAAGACCTCACAGACTTTGCACAGCATGTGGCTATTACAACGGCAAACAGGTTATCGAAATTGCAGAATAATCTGTAAGTGCAATAGTATTCTGAATTGAAAGGGCGGTGGGAAAATTCTCCCCGCCCTATTGGACTGTTTAGATTAAAGCTTTAAAATAATAAAGGTGGTGAGAGAATGTCTGTTATTGTGGAAAATGTTTGTCCTGCATCCTATGGTGAAAAAGCCGGAGCTTTAGCAGGGGATGAGCTTGTTAAAATAAACGGCCACGAAATATTTGATGTTCTCGATTACCGCTTTTATATTCAAAGCCGAAAACTGAAATTAGAAATTTTAAGAAACGGTGAAAGGGTAGTTACTAATATAAGAAAAAGTGACGAATACGCCGATATTGGTCTTGAATTTAAAACTTACCTTATGGATAAGCAGCATTCCTGCAAAAATAAATGTGTTTTTTGCTTCGTTGACCAGATGCCCAAAGGTATGAGAGATACTCTTTATTTTAAAGACGATGATTCAAGAATGTCCTTCCTTTTCGGTAACTATATTACATTAACAGGGCTTTGTGAGAGGGAAGTGCAAAGAATTATTGATATGCACATTTCTCCTATTAATATATCGGTTCACACAATGAACCCCAAGCTCCGTGTTGAAATGATGAAAAACCGTTTCGCAGGAGAAAGCCTTAAAATTCTTGACAGATTTTCCGAAAACGGAATTGATATGAATACTCAGCTTGTTCTATGCCCAGGTATAAATGATGGCGACGAGCTCCGCTTTTCACTTGAAGAGCTTTCAAAGCTTTCTCCCAGCGTTAAAAGCATTGCGGCAGTTCCCGTAGGACTTACAAAATACCGCGATGGTCTTTACCCTTTGAGAACTTATACCAAGGAAGAAGCTGGAAATGTTATTGATATAATTGATGAATTTAATGCTCATTATTCTTTCTATAACGGCGGAAGAACTCTCGCGTATGCTTCCGATGAATTTTATCTTATAGCAGAGCGTGAGCTTCCTGATGCAGAGTATTACGGAGAGTTTTCACAGCTTGATAACGGCGTCGGTATGTGTGCTCTTTTAAAAGAAGAGTTTCTTGACGCTCTTGAAAACACAGAGCGAAAAGCTGTTGATCGAAGCATTACTATTGCAACAGGCTATGCAGCTTATAAACTTATTTTTAACCTTTGTAAAAAGGCTGAAGAGAAATTTCAGGGCTTAAAAATTAATGTAATAAAAATAAAGAACGACTTTTTCGGTGATACTGTTACTGTTGCAGGTCTTATAACAGGTGCGGATTTTAAAGCGCAGTTAAAAGATTTTGATTTAGGTGACGAGCTTTTAATTCCAAGAGTTTCTCTAAGAAACGAGGGCGACAAGTTTCTCGACGATGTAACAATTGAGGAACTTTCCAAAGAACTAAAGGTTAAAGTTACACCCGTTGAAAATGACGGTGCAGTATTCCTTGATATATTATTAAACGGAGGTGCAAAATAATGGCAAGACCGGTTGTTGCTATTGTTGGCAGACCTAATGTAGGTAAATCTACACTTTTCAACAAGCTTACAGGCACTCGCCTTGCAATTGTTGATAATACACCCGGCGTTACCCGTGACCGCCTTTTTGGTGATTGCGAGTGGTTGGGACACAATATGCTTCTTGTTGATACAGGTGGTATTGAGCCTTATTCAAATGATGTTATTCTTTCACAGATGCGCCGTCAGGCACAGCTTGCCATTGACAGCGCCAATGTAATTATTTTAGTTACCGATGTTCGTGATGGTGTTGTGGCAACTGATGAAGAGGTTGCAACGATGCTTCAGAAGAGTGGTAAACCCATTGTCCTCGCAGTTAATAAATGCGATGGTTTAGGCGCACCACCACCCGAGCTTTATGAATTCTATAACCTTGGTCTTGGTGACCCGTTCCCTGTATCTTCCGTTCACGGTCACGGAACAGGTGACCTTCTTGACGAGGTTTTAAAGCATCTTCCCGAAGAATATCTTACAGAAGATAATGACGAGGATGACTATATTAAGGTTGCAGTTATAGGTAAACCCAATGTTGGTAAATCCTCACTTGTTAATAAAATTATCGGTGAAGAAAGAATGATTGTTTCCAATATTGCAGGAACAACCAGAGACGCTACCGATAGCTTTGTTGAGAATGAGCACGGCAAGTTTATGTTTATTGATACTGCAGGTCTTCGCCGTAAATCAAAGATTGAGGATGCAGTTGAAAAATACAGTGTTCTGAGAACAGATATGGCTGTTGAAAGAGCCAATGTCTGCGTTATTATGATAGATGCCCTTGAGGGCTTTACAGAGCAGGACAGCAAGGTTGCAGGCCGTGCTTTAGAGCAGGGTAAGGGTTGCATTATTGCAGTTAATAAATGGGATGCTTATGCAAAAGACGGCAAAACAATGGACTCCTACCGCAAACAGTTAATGAAGGATTTTTCGTTTATGTCCTTTGCACCTATCATTTTCATTTCTGCAAAAACAGGTCAGCGTGTTGACAGACTTTATGAGCTTATTAAATTCGTTGATACTCAGAATGCAATGCGAATCAAAACAGGTCAGCTCAATGAAATTCTTGCGGCGGCAACTCTCAGAGTTCAGCCCCCGACAGATAAAGGCAAACGCCTTAAGATTTATTATATGACACAAGCCTCAACAAGACCCCCAACATTCGTTTGCTTTGTTAACAGCGCAGAGCTTTTCCATTATAGCTATCAGCGTTATCTTGAAAATCAGATTCGTGAGGTTTATGGTCTTGAGGGTACACCCGTAAGATTCGTAATCCGAGAGCGTGACGATAAGAGTAAGCATTAAAACAGCCCTAAAATCACAATAAAAATACCCGAAAGTTACAAAAAACTGCCCGAAAGTTACATTCGGGCAGTTTTTTTATGCCTTTGAGCTACAATGTAGTCAAGAAAAGCAGATAACCCAAACCTCCCTGGCGAAGGGGTGCGATTGCGACCGCGTCCGGTGGACGATGAAGGAAGCAATAAGCACTGGCACAATAAGGAGCAATGCGAGTGAATAACGAAGCAGTGCGACTATATTGTAACTGGAGGGGGACCACACCGGAGAGAAGCGTAGGTGCGGTGGAGGGTTATAGCACTTTGTGCGTATAATTGAATACCGCGAAAGCGGTTTACCTATGTCGCAACAAATTGTAGCAAATCTGTTTTTTGAAAAACTGATGACATTTTTTTATTAAAGTGTTTATATGGTTATAGAGGTGATGAAAATGACTAAAATTTCAAAAAACATCAAACGCTTACGAATGTTACAGAATATGAGTCAGGAGGAGCTGGCGCAAAAGCTCTTCGTTTCCCGTCAGGCGGTTTCATCCTGGGAAAACAACAGAACTCAACCCGATTTGGATATGATTCAAAAAATCGCTGAGCTTTTTGGTGTTGAGGTTGAAGAACTGCTTTACGGCGAAAAACGTAATACTAAATTAGAGGAAAGTGTCAGAACAAGTAAAACCTTGTTTATGGTTTTCTCCATTTTAGGCTCGTTGTTCGTTGGTGCAGGTGTAATAATTCTTATGGTTGCCCTTTGGGACAAATTCCCCAATATTATGAAAGCAACAGTTTCATTCCTGCCGTTACTTTTAGGTCAGGCGGGAGCAATTTATACCTATAAGAAAAAGTTCGATAATATTGCATGGCGTGAGGGTGCATCAATTCTCTGGTCCGCAGGCGTTACCGCAACAGTCGGTCTTTTAAGTATGGTTTTAGAGCTTCATTTAGGCGCTTTAATGTGCTTGCTTATTGATGCGGTTCTGATTCTTCCAATATTGTGCTTCTTTAAGGTCGTTTCACCCTTGGTGTTCTACTACGGCTTTTCAATAGCAGGCTCAATAGGTGTTATGGAGTATACAAGAAATGAAATTTTAACAACTGTTTTAATGGTTGTTTTAGTTGGTGCAGGACTTCTTTTCACATTCTTCAACAGAAAAAATGTGGCTGATGTAAGATATGAATATTCAACCTGGATTTCAGTTTTAGCGTCCTGTGCTCTGGCAATCGCAATAAGCTTTTTTATTCTTGATTGGGGATATTTCTCCTTGCCGTTGGCACTTGCAGTTTGTATTTACGCATTGAATAAAAACGACGGTTGGTCAATGCCGTTTTACCCAATAGGTATTTTAGGAACCGCGTTTGGCTCAATAGCTTCAACCTATTTTCATTTGCAGGATGATGTTATTTATTCATACAGCGATATCGACGGATGGTTAAACTTGATTAAACCCGAAAGCATTATAACAATTATTTTAACAGTTGCAACTCTTGCAATAGGCTTCATTATCGGCGAAAAATCTCTTGATAAAAACAAATATCAGTCAATTTTCTGCTATCTTGGTGCAGCAGGTGCGGTGATTTCTTTAATCAGTTGTGGCTTTGAATCAGTAGTGTGGATTGGTCTCGTTCTTTTCGCAATCACGTTCGCACAAGGACTTGTAATGCTCATTAAAGGTGCAAGTGAAAAGAATTATTTCAGTCTTAATGTTGGTCTTATAATGCTTCTTGTTCTGATGTTCTTCGTGCTTTCTGCTTTCGATTGGAATATGGTAACAGTTGGCCTTATGTTCTTAATCAGTGGTTGCTCACTTTTCGGTGCAAACTTCTGCATCTCAAAGAAAATCAAAAAAGAACAGCTTGAATTGGAAAAGGCGGTGGAAGATGATGAAAAATAAAAAAGGTACAATTATTCTTTCGATAATACTTGCAGTTCAGTTTATAATTCCTTTAAGTGTATGGGGTTATGAAACCTATAAGAATAAAGAACTGGAAGAAAAGGGACAGGAAATAAAATTGAATGTAGATTCCGTTTTCTGTGATCATCGTGGCGTTTTGTTCAGAATTGATGCTTTAGAAGAACTTATGTATGCAGACAATAACATGTACATTGCTTTTGTAAATAATGAAAACGGATTTTCAGAACCGACTGAAGTTTCAGGCTTGCCTACAAATGATTTGTATATAAGTGCAAACAGATTGTATAGTTGGTATAGTGAGGATTGGGGCTTCAAATATGAAAGCGAGAAAGCCATAAATTTGTATGACGATTACGGTTATGAGGAATTATATAACCGAGGAGTTGAACAAGCAAATATAACACACGGCTTTTGTGAGGGTCCCGAAACAGAAGCTTATGCAGTTTTTAAGATTTATAAAAACAGATTTAAAGTAGTAAATCTTTATGTTGACGGAATACCTGTTGATACAGTTATAGAAAAATATATGAATAATGATTGGGATGCTTCACGATATGAAGAAATCTATTATGACGATATTTACTATGACGATGAAATCGAAGACTACTATAAAGAATATTACGATGAAGAATTGAATGAATACGTAACAGAACCTGTTGCAGCATAAAACTAACACCCCGAATCAATTTGGTTCGGGGTGCTGACATTATATCAGAATATCAAGTTCTTCATTAATCTTTTTCTCATATTCGCTTTTATCGGAAATCCTTGCAAAGCTTTCGCAGCCGAAGGACATCAAGAATGCAGCGGCGTTTTTATTTAAGGTAATATTTGATATGAAAATTTCAGTTTCAGGAGAATCACCAAATACAGATTTTATAAACTCAACAACATTTGAAAGAGCACTTTGAACATTTGAAACATTTATTTTCAGTCGTTCTATATCTCTTTTGATGTTGTTTTTTTCTTCTGCGGTTGTGTCTTTATCTTTTAAAAGCTTAAGTGTTTCTTTTATTGAGTTGCTTTCAGTAATAACATATTTCGTTTTAAGTGTGATGCAGTCACTTAAGGTGTTAATTAACCCTAATTTCTCAGAAATATTTAAATTTTTAGTTTCTTCAATAATGGTATCATCGAAACAGCCATTTAGAATTTTTTCTGTATCAAAAACATCCTTAAGCTTTTTGAAGGCGGAATAATAACTTGAAAAATCCTGAGCAATAGAAGGGGATTGAATATATTGTTCAATCAAAGAAGCATCAATTATGAGGCTTTTCTTCTCATAAAGGCACATTATTCTTGATAAATCCTCCCAGCCACGTGCGGTAACAAATTTTTTACCTGCAGGTGTGTTTTCAATTGAATAGAAACAATTCTTTTTGATATCTAAAAAAGCCAAAATAGCAGGGTGGACGTTATTATTAATTGCGTATTCCTTCCACACATCATAGCTTGCTTCAACATCAATTTTCTTGATTCTATCGAGGGTTGCAATATCGTATTCTCTTACAGATTTATTGTATTCGGGTGGGTTTCCTGCGGTAACAACAATCCAGCCCTTCGGAACCTCGTGAGAGCCGAAGGTTTTATATTGCAAGAATCTTAACATTGAGGGAGCAAGAGTTTCTGAAACGCAGTTAATTTCATCAAGGAATAAAATACCCTCTTTTTTGCCTGTTTCTTCAATGTAATTGTAAACAGAAGCAAGAATTTCACTCATTGTGTATTCGGAAACACTGTATTCTTTTTCGTCAAAGATTTTCTTTGCGATAAATGGGAGACCTATTGCACTTTGCCTTGTATGGTGGGTCATAGAATATGAAACAAGACCAATGCCAAGCTCATTTGCAATTTGCTCCATAACCGCAGTTTTGCCTATACCGGGAGGGCCGTAAAGGAAAACGGGACGCTGTTTTTCAACGGGAATGAAAAATGAGCCATCCTCATTCTTTTCAAGATAGGCAATAATTGTATTTTTTATATGTATTGTTGCTTCTTTTATGTTCATAAAATTCACCCTGAAATTTCTTGATATAAAAAGTTAATTTCGTCAAAGCCTGTGTTTTTTTGTTTTTGTGATAAAATCTGTTGTAAATTTAAAAAGCTGTTTTTTGATGCTTTTTCATATAACAATAAACAGAATTCGGAATCTAAATCAAAGTTATCAATTATATACTTTAAAACCTTTTCTTCGTTTTTCTCAGTTGCAAAAATTGCGCCATATTCAGCATTTTGTGATAAATGGGTTTTATAAATAATCTCCGTTTCCTCGTTAAGTCCTATAGGATAGGTGAGGCGGAAAGCAGAAATAATTGCTTTTTCCTTTTCATCTGCTTTTGGAAACTGTGAATCGTATTTTATAAAATCAAATTCACCGTTTTTTATTATTGTGTCATTTCTGTCATTGTATGAATAAAAGTGCTCGCTTATAAAAAGCCTGGTATCATATTTTTCTAAAGAAAGAATGTGGCAGTAACAGGTTTTGTTTTCGCAGGCTTGTTTGTAGTTGAGTGTGTTTTCAAAACCTAAACACAGGGTTTGAATTCCTTTTGGAACGGTAACTGTGGGGCATAATCCGTATTCTCTTTTTTGAATAAAGCTTGAAGAAAACATTGTTCCGTTTATATTTGGTGAAATGCAAGGGTTTTCCAGGAATGCCGATGCACCGATATATTCGAGTGTGCCTTCGAATACAATGCTTATGAGAGCCTTGCAGCCATCAAAAGCCATATCACCGATATGTTTAACTCCTTCGGGAAAAACGATGCTTTTAAGGCTTTTACAACGCTTGAACGCTTTACTCTTTATCACCTTTAATGATTTTGGGAAAACAATTTCTTTTAAATTAACACAACCGCTAAAAGCTTCTTCACCGATGCATTCAAGCCCTTCAGGTAAAACAATTGATTCAAGTGCTCTGCAGTTTTCAAAAAAGCTTTTCGGTAAGTTTTTCAATCCTTTGGGTAGTTCAACTTTTTTCAAATTAGTGCAGCTTTTGAAAACGCCTTCACCTAAGCTCTTTATTGAAAATGGTAGTGAAACATTTTCCAAAGAAGAGCAGTTCAAAAAAGCAAAGCTCTGAATATCTGTCAGATTATCTGAGAATTTAATGTTTTTTAAGGAAGAGCAATTGCAGAAAGCAGAGCTTTTTACTGTTTTTACGGTATGAAGCATCTCTACGTCTTCAATTTGTGAATTGAAGGCATATTTATCTGTTTTTATTACAGGTAAAAAGATTTTCAGTATTTTCTCTGCTGCTTGCAAAATAAGCTTCCTTTCAATTACAAAGTAACTAATTTGTTCTTATCAATATATAAGGGTGTTGCCCAGATTGGCAAACGGCTTTTATCAAAGCCGTTATCGTGAATTATAAAAATACTTTTATATGGTGGAGTTTTTTCGGGGTAGATACCGTCACCATCTGTGAAATAAATAAGACCGTTTATCTCTTTCTTTGATGAGCTTTCGTAAAGCTTATCAACATATTGGAAGACAGGTGTGAAGTTTGTTCCGCCAAATCCGTGCAAAACAAGGTTTTTCATATATTCTTCAAGCTCCTGAGAGCTTTTGATAACGGCAATATTTTGTATATCTGCATCGCATTGAAGAATGTGTATTTCGGAGCTTTTCTTGAAAAAATCAGTGGAGTTGAGTATTGAATATGTTTTTCTTATAAATCCCTCAACAATATCACCCTTTACAGAGCCTGAGGTGTCAATTGCAATAACAAGCTTATTGATTTTTCCGTTTTCTGCATATTCAAGGGGTTCGATTAACGGAATGTTTTCGTAGAGCTTAAGTCCGTAGGTGTAATAGATATAGTCGAATTCATCATCGTTGATTTCGAGGCTTTCATCGGTTTCAATAAATCTTTTCAGAAGCTCAGAATAATCGTATTCATCCCGTGTTACTGATTCAAGAATCTGAAGATTTTCACCAACGTTAGAACCTCTTTGAGAAGGAAAAATCTCTAAATCACGAATTATTTGCTTTGTTATTTCTCTCCAGGCCTCTTCAGGCTTTTCGGCATTGGCGTTTGAAAATTCTGTCAGGGTTTTTCCGCCGTTCTGAGAGGGTCCGTCTCTGTCATCTTCTCGTTTGTAGATAGAACGAGCCTCAACCTCAATGGTTTCTTCATCATCGTCTGTACTGAAAAGAGTGTTCTTATACCAAATACTATGACTATCAATTGAAAATAAAGCTTTATAAGTGTTAAAATCGTCAGAGATTTCTTTTTCAGTTTGCAAATAGTAATAAATATTTTCCGCTGTGAAATTTTTTGTTTTTTCCGAAAGCTTTTTAATTATATTATTCTGTGTTGCAGATTTATCTGTTTCAGAACAAGAAGTTTTTGCATCATTTATTATTTTTTCAACGCAGATATCACAAGCTAAATCCCAGAGCTTTTGGTTTTTGAAATCTGTGTTATATACGTGAAGTAAAGCACAATGCAATAGTGAATGTAACAATAATCTTGTGGTATGGCTTTTGTTGGTTTTGTATTGCCTGCAGATATATTCGGGAGAGTAGTAAAAAGTATTTCCGTTTGTGTAGGTGCAATTGTTATCTGATGCTTTGAATTCTAAAGCATTTATTGCTCTTATAAAAGGCGGGAGTTCTCGGCAGACTGCCTTTTTGCCTTGCTTCAATATTTCTTCGGCAAGTATATTTATGTCAGCCATAGCAAACCCTCCATTTTTTATGTTAAAATGGGTATAGTCAAAACTCAAAAATGACTATACCCATTAATTATAGAATAATAATATTAATTATTTGTTAAAATTTGATTTCGATTTCCTGTTCACCGATACCGGTTTTGAATTCAATATCGTAACCAATATTACCGGGCAGCTCAATTATTTTATATTTACCGTCGCATTTGATTTCTTCAGGCTTGCGGTCAACATAAACAACTGTGGGAACCTTAAACTTTTCTGTCTGATTGTATTTTAATTTGAATTCGCCGTCATCGTGGTCATATTTATAGGAGATAATTTCACCTGTAACAGCCTTGGGACGAGGACGGGTAAATACTTTCATAAAATCTTGTTCTAAAATTCCGTCAAAATAGCACCAATAGGTGTTGCTCCATTTGTAAGAGTCAAATTTATCTTGCAAGAATCTGATGTGGGGATACCAACCGTCACCTTCTGCGCAAGAACCCCATTCACCAACAACGCAAGGAACACCGAGTCTGAGCTGTGTATTTCTGTGTTCGTCAAAAATCATTCCTACACGGGAGTTGTTAGCGTATTTATATGCAGGGGTATCAACCATAAGGTCATAGGCGTGAGGAGCGAAAACCTGCTGGCTTTCCCTTTCACCCTTAACATTAACAGGCTTGTTACAGCAGGGAATACCCATATTGGAATAATAGTTATTTTCCATAAACATTATACCCTTATCGGTAACCTCTCTTACCGCAGTTGCCATTTTGCTGATAAAGGGAGAATATCGGTTTTCATCAAAATTTCTTACAAGCTCATCACAACCAGAGGTGAGCTTTCTGAACACCTCGCCGTGATATTGGTCAAGTGCTTTTGGCTTTTCATCGCTGAAGAGACCTATTTTTGCCATTTCTATAAGGTCAACTCTTTTATCTGTGATAGAAGTTTTGACTAAACCTTTAATAAGTGTCCTGAAAATTTTACCGCCGTCTTCACCCGGATGAGGTTCATTGAAAAAGTCAAAACCGAAAAGTGCAGGCTTGTCTTTAACTGCTGCTGCAACATGCTTCCACATATCTGCAAAATAGTCCTGTAAGCCTTTGCGGTTGTACTGAGCATTGTTCCAGAAATTATCAAATGCTCTGAAACAAGCCTTGCCGTAAAAATATGGTTCTGCCCAGACTGCAATTTGTTTTTTAGGAACGTATTTATCTGTTAGTGTTGCCCAACGTGGTGCACCATCACCATAGCAATAAGGGGAGTAAACATCCTGATGGCAATCAAGGTAAGCATAAATGCCGTATTCCTCGCATTTATCAAGAAATGCACAAAGGTCAGAAATAAGCTTTTCGTTGTAGTGACCGGGCTTCGGCTCCATAGCACCCCAGGTAAATCCTAAACGGATTATATCGTAACCTCTTGCACGGAATTCTTCAAAAGGAAACTTATCAACCTTGTAGCCGTAGCCGGGGTCTTTTTCATCAAAATCCTTTTTATCAACAACGTTCATACCGCTGAAGATTCGTTCTCTGCCGTGTTCGTCAAGGAATCTCATTCCGGAAACTTTAATTTGGTCCATGTCTATTCCTCCTTTATTTAAATAAAATTAGATTATAAAGTTTTGATTTCTGCACAAAGTGGAGCAGAAGTTGTTTTCCAGAAGCTACCTGCATAAATCTTAACAATGTATTCTGTATCGGGGTTCAAATCTGTGTATGCAATTTCAAGGTGTTCGGGCATATTGTAGAAATAATATTCTGACCACATAACAGTTTGCTTAACAATTGTGTTGGTTGCTTTTTCAACAACAACAACCTTGTAATCATTGACATAGTCTTCATCGATTTTTGCCTGAGGGAATTTAAGTCTGAAGCCGTCATCGTCAAGGTCGTCGAATTCGATTTTTGCATCCTCTGCGAAATAGGGGGTAACTGCAGTTTTGAAGCGGATGTCGTCAGTGTATTTGAAACTTTCGGGATTCCAGGGCTCATCAATTTCCCAAACATAGGGGAAGAAATTGTCTGTGAAAATATCGTAGGGGTAAATTCTTACTCTGCCGTCCTTGTCTGCTTCAACAATAAGGAACTGAGCGAAGTTGTGTTTCATTGGCGGAACAGTTCCGTAGTATTTGTCAAATTCGTCAAGCTCTGTGTATGAAAGAGAGCCTGTGCCGAGAGAGGTGAAGTGCTTTTGATGGATTGAACGGGGATTGTTAATCGGTGCATGGGAGTGACCTGAGAAATTAATTATCTGAGGGTAATCCATATATGTAGCATAAAGCTCGTCTTCACCCCAGAGCATGCTGCCGTAAACAGTGTCTGTAATATGGGGATGCTGGAAAACAAAAATAGGCTTCTTGGGGTCTGCTTCTCTTGCCTTTTTAAGCTCTTTTGCTGCAAAAGCTATTTTATCTGCGTGGAAATTGCAGCTCTGTGAGCAAGTAATGCTGATAAAGTGGAAGCCGTTGATAATTCTGTGCTGGTCAACGGGTGTGTCAAAAACCCTTGCGAATTTTTCGTGTGCTGCCTCAACACCTTCGCTGTGGTATTCGTGGCTTGCCATTGTGAGAGCATACTGGGTTTCGGGCTTAAGATTCTTCTCAATAATTTCCTTGAATTTTCTCATCTGGTTTTCAGTACCGCTGTTTGCAAAGTCACCAACTGAATAGAAAGCATCAAGTTTATTATAGGTTTCGCTTTCTTCACAAAGCTGATAAACTCTCTTTATTGCTTTTTCAAGTCTTTCTTCTTCAATGCAAGGTTCATCTTTAATGTGAACGTCGCTTGTAACCATAAATCTGAGAATTGGTTTAAAATCTTTTTGTAACATAAAAACACCCTCCGTGAGATTACAAAATTATACAGTTTAATTCTATCATTTACATAAGCTTAATTCAATTGTAAAAACAAACAATTAGACGTAATAAAATATGTGAAAAAGTTTCATAATTGTATTTATTTTTAATTAAAGTTATGATATACTATGAGAGAAAACAAAGCAAAGGAGAAATAAAAATGACAATTAATAAAGATACAATTATCGGTTCAATTCTTGATGTAGCTCCCGATACTGCACCTTTTTTCCTTGAAATGGGTATGCATTGCCTCGGTTGCCCTTCAGCTCGTGGCGAAACTATTGAACAGGCTTGCATGGTTCATGGTGTGAATGCAGATGAGCTTGTTGCAAAAATCAACGCATTTCTTGAGAATAAATGATTATTAATTTATCAGATAGGCTCTCTGCCGCCGCTTCTCTTGTAAAAGGCGGCGGCATTGTTGCTGATATAGGAACCGACCATGGGTATTTACCCATTTATTTAATACAGTCAGGTAAGATTAAAAAAGCGATTGCGGCTGATATTGGCAAAATGCCATTAGAAAATGCAAGAAGCTCTGTTGCACAGTATAAGCTTGCAGATAAAATTGAACTCCGTCTTTCCGATGGTCTTAACTCATTCAAGGAAAACGAGGTGAATGAAATCGTTTTCGCAGGGATGGGCGGTACTCTTATTGCCAAAAAGCTGAAAGAAGCTCCTTGGATTAAGAATAAAAATCTGCACTTTGTTTTTCAACCTCAGAGCAGAGCAGAGGACTTGCGAGAATTCCTTTACTCCAACGGCTTTGAAATAGGAACTGAAATTGCAACTCACGAAGGCAACAGATTTTATATAGCCTTTGATGCATTTTATACGGGTGAAATCCGTGAGTTTTCGGTTGCAGATTGCTTCTTGGGCAAGCTTCCCAAAACAGATGATGCAAAAACACATATAAAAAAGCAGGTTAACCGATTGCAGAAAAGGTACGATGCTACCAAAGAAATCGGCAAAGAAGACAAAGAACTTTTTGAAACAATACATAAATTAAAGGATTTTTTAAATGATTAAAACAATAGCGCAAATTGTAGGCTTTGGCGGTGCGGCACTTAACGGACTTTCTTTTCAACAGAAGAAAAGAAAGGGCATAATCGGTGTTCAGATTGGTGCAGCAGTTCTTTTTATAATTCATTATATACTTCTTGGTGCATATACCGGTGCGGCACTTAATTTTATAAGCTTGTTAAGGTCTTTTGTTTTTATAAATAACGATAAAAAGTGGGCAAAAAGTCCTGCTTGGTTGGCACTTTTTGTTATTATCAGTGCAGTTTCAAGTGCTTTGACCTGGGTGGATTGGTATTCATTTCTTCCCGCCATGGCAATGATATTAACAACAGTCAGCTATTGGCTTAAAAGTGAAACAAAAATTCGCCTTGTAACTTTCCCAAGCTCACCTTGTTGGCTCGTTTATAACATAATAACAGGCTCTGTTGCAGGAATTATAACCGAATGTATTGTTATGAGTTCGCTTATAATTGCAATAGTACGATATGACATTTTGAAAAAGGAAAAGGTTAAGAAAAATGACTGTTAAAGATATTTATGATTACCTGAATGAAATAGCACCTTTTGATACTGCAGAAGAATGGGATAATTGCGGTCTTAATATTGGCTCATTCAATAAAGAGGTTAAGAAAATATATATTGCTCTTGATGTAACAAACGATGTTTTAGAAGCTGCAACGACATTCGGTGCAGACCTTGTTATCACTCATCATCCTATGATTTTCAATCCTGTTTCACAAATCCTTTGTGATGGCTTAGTGTATAAAGCGGTAGCGTCGGGGATGAGCTTTATTGCTTCTCACACCTGCCTTGATAAAGCTGAGGGTGGCGTTAACCATTGCCTTGCAAAAGTGGTTGGTATTAAGAATTTAAAAACATCTGAAACTGAGGAATTTCTCAAATTCGGTGAAATTGAACCTTGCACTGCAGAAGAATTTGCAAAGAAAATCAAATCTGCTTTAGGCGGAGCGGTTTCTTTTACAGACGCAGGGAAAATTATTAAAACAGTCGCTCTTTGCTCAGGCTCGGGAGGAGATTTGGTAGCAGAAGCAAAATCTAACGGTGCAGATGCTTTCCTTACAGGTGAAGCAAAGCATCATGAATATCTGCTTTCAAATGATTTGGGTATTTCAATGTTTGTTGCGGGTCATTTTGAAACAGAAAACATAGTTTGCGAATATTTATATAAATCTCTCAAAGAAAAATTCGGGGATGAAATTGAAATCAAGGTTTCAGATTTAAAAAATCCAATAAATTATATATAAAAAGGTAAGATTAATGGCTTTAGATGGTATTTATTTAAACTTTCTCGTGTCAGAGGTTAATGAGCTTCTGGCAGGAGCAAAGGTTGATAAAATCCACCAACCCTCAAAAAATGAGTTGGTGTTCATAATGCGAACAAGGGGCGGTATGTATAAGCTGTATTTTTCAGCGGATGCAAACAGCCCTCGCTTTGCTGTGGTGAATTCTGTTCCCGAAAATCCGCAAACACCACCAATGCTTTGTATGCTTTTCAGAAAGCGACTTGTTGGTGCAACTCTTGTAAGTGTTGAGCAGTATGGACTTGACAGAATCGCTTTTTTCAATTTCGATGCAACCAATGAAATAGGCGATAAAGTAAAGCTCACTCTTGCTGTGGAAATAATGGCGCAACACAGCAATGTTATTCTCTTTGACGGAGACAACAGAGTTGTTGATGCTTTAAGGCGGGTTGATAGTGAGAAATCCTCATACCGCCTTGTTTTACCGGGTGCACAGTATAAATTGCCACCTGCACAAGATAAGCTTGATATAAGAAGAGTTGAGCCTCAGGAGATATGCCAAGGTGTTCTGGGACTTACTAATTCAAAGCTTTCCTCCGCAATTCTTAAAACAATGCAAGGTGTTTCACCGCTTTTGTCAAGAGAAATCGCTTACAGAGTCTGCGGTGATGACAAGGGCGTAGGAGAGCTTAACACAGATGAGAAAATGACACTTCTTTGTGAAATCAGCTCTCTTAAAACTATGGTTATAACCGGCGAAGCAAAGCCCACAATGGTTCTCGATGAATCTGAAAAGCCAATGGAATTTTCCTTTATGCCAATAACCCAATATGGTTCTGCGTATAAGGTTATAGAAAAGAACAGTATTTTTGAGCTTTTAGAGGGCTTTTATTCGGAGAGGGACAGAGTTCTCCGTACTCGCTCAAAAGGTGCAGAGTTATTCAAGCTTCTTGATAATGCAATAGAAAGAACTTCTCGTAAATTAAATAATCAGCATGAGGATTTACACAAATGTGCCGATAGGGAAGATTTAAGAATAAAGGCGGAATTAATAACCGCAGCTCAGTATAAATTGGAAAAGGGCGCAAGTGTATATGAGGTTGAAAACTATTACGATAACAATAATATCGTGAAGATTTCGGTTGACCCGGCGCTTTCACCCTCGCAGAACTCTCAAAAGCTTTATAAGGAATACAGGAAGGCATGCACGGCTGAAAATATGCTCATAAAGCTTATTGAAGAGGGTGAACAGGATTTAGAGTATCTTAAGAGCGTTAAGGATTTGCTTGAACGCTCAACCCTTGAAAGAGAGTTCGGCGAAATTAAAGATGAGCTTGTTTCTCAAGGGTTTATTAAGCCTAAAAAATCAGGCAAAAAGCAAATGAAAAAACAAGCGCTTCCGCCCCTTGAATTTAAAACAAGTCAGGGACTTACTGTGCTTGTTGGCAGAAATAATATTCAGAACGATAAGCTTACCTTTAAGGTGGGAAGAAAAGGGGATGTGTGGCTTCATGCACAGAAATGCCCTGGTTCTCATGTGCTTCTTTTGAGTGATGGTGGAGAAATTCCGGATGATGCAATTGTTGAAGCTGCAGAAATTGCCGCTTTTTATAGTTCTGCTAAAGACGGAACGGTTGTTACGGTTGATTATACAGATGTAAAAAACATTAAGAAGCCAAATGGCGCAAAGCCGGGTTTTGTTGTTTATTACACCTACTATTCTGTTAACGTTAAGCCTAAAAAAGAGATATAAGCAAACAACCTCCTGGATGTCCAAGAGGTTGTTTGCTTATATTATTTTGCTGTTAAATGAATTAAATATGAAATACCATCGCCTTTAGGTCTGTGGGTAAGGTTAAGACCTGCGTTCATAAGGAATGCACCGCTGTAGGTTTCACCCGTATCTTCAATTTCATAAATCTTTTCAGGGTCAAGACCTTGGAGCTTTAAGAAGAATAAATCGTCATAAGGAAGCTTAATGTGAACCACAGTAACGAGAGCTTCTTTTTTATCCTCGCTTACAAATTCCCAAGCAACCTTGAATTCGTTTTCAAATGGGGTTATAAGTCTGTAAAGCTCACCATAGTGAATAACATCATAATACTTGTGATATTCCTTAACCTGCTCTTTGATTTCAGCAATTTCTTCCTCGCTTAATTTATCGGGGTCAAGCTCATAACCGAATGAGCCCCAAAGTGCGACATTCTTTTTGGTTTCATAATTTGCTCTTCTGCTTGCAGAAACGTGAGCGCCCATTGTGGAAGCCGGATAGCAAAGAGAGGTACCAAACTGAATTGTGAGTCTTTCTATAGGGTCGGTGTTGTCGCTTGTCCATATCTGAGGTGAATAGTAAAGCATACCGGGGTCAAAGCGGCCGCCACCGCCTGAGCAGTTTTCCAAAAGCAAATCGGGGAAGTCTTTTGTGAGTCTGTCCATAATTTCATAAGTACCGAGAACAAATCGGTGGAAAACCTCACCCTGCCTTTCGGGCGGAAGCTCAGCGCAGGAAACTTCCGTAAGGTTCCTGTTGAAATCCCATTTAACATATGCAATGTTGTTTTCAGAAAGGATTTTATACATCATTGAATAGATGTGGTCACGGACTTCTTTTCTTGAATAGTCTATTACATACTGTGTGCGGGCAATAGATTTATCTCTGCCCTCTGTGTGTAAGCACCAATCAGGATGAGCTCTGTAAATATCCGAATCGGGAGAAATCATTTCAGGCTCGAACCAAATACCGAATTTAAGACCTAAATCATTAACTTCTTTTATAAGACCTGAGAGGCCGTGTTTAAGCTTGTATTCAGCAACAAACCAGTCACCGAGAGAAGATTTATCATCGTCGCGTTTACCGAACCAACCATCGTCCATTACAAGCATTTCAATGCCCATATCTTTTGCGTGGCGGGCAAAGGAAACAAGCTTGTCGTGGTCAAAGTCCATACCTGTTCCTTCCCAGTTGTTAATGAGAAGCGGTCTTTTTGCTTTTTTCCATTTACCGCGGACAAGGTTATCGGAATAAAGTCTATGAAACATACGACTCATTTCCCCAATACCCTTGTTAGTGTAAATCATAACCGCTTCAGGTGAATAGAATTCTTCACCCGGGTTGAGAAGCCAACTGAAGCCCTCGGGATTAATACCCATAACAAGACGGGAGGAGGCAAAGCCGTCAACCTCAACATCAATGGAGAAGTTACTGCTGTAAACAAGGTTGAAGCCGTAGCAATCGCCGTAATCCTCGGTTGCGTTTTTGCTTACGAGTGCAGTAAAAGGATTGTGGTTATGGCTTGAAGAGCCACGCTTACTTTTTATGGATTGAATACCTCTGTGCAAGGGGTATCTGTCTAAAGCTCTTTCTTTAACCCATCTTCCGTAAAGACCCAGCATATCATAGTCGTAACCGGGCAAGTCAACGCAAAGAGAATGAATTGTGTCAATATGGAAGGGCTTGTCCGAGGGGTTTTCCACCTTAACGCTTCTTGTGATTGCGCCTTTTTTCTCAAATACTGTGTAAATAAGAGTTGCTTTAACACCTGTAACCTTGTCTTCTGTTATAATTTCAAGTGTTTGCGCTTCACCATCCTCGTTAACATAGAGAGAGGGAAGCCCCGGAATAGCCTTTTTGCCGTCATAAATCTCGTGGCTCACATATCTTAAATCAGTAACCTTGTTGCCATCACTGTTTTTTACTGCAAAGGCAGAGAGGCGGAAATCACCTGCGCCGAAAGTAGAATATTCCATTGGTGTTACATCAGGAGAAAAGTTGAAAGCTCTCGCTGTCGGACTGTCGGGACAGAATGAGGCAAAACCGGGTCTGATACGAAGCGCTTCAACATCAGTATCGGGAATTGGTGCGCCGTAATAGTAATGCACCAGGTAATTGCCTTCAAAAATACCGAAAATATATGTTGAGCTATATGTATCAAGCTTAAAAGATTTCGTTTCTTTACAGAATTTAATTGCCATAACGAATCACCTTATTTTTCTTCAATATTGTATGCACTTACGCCTTGAATAATAAAATTGTCATTACCGATTTCGGTGTTAACAATTTGAATTTTTAAGGCAGTTGCAGTTGTTTCTTCAACTTTGATATTATCGTTGATTATAAGTTTGTCTGTGTATATTAACTTAAATCTTCCGTCAACCTCAGCAAAAATATTATATTGCCTTACAGAAGTTGATTTTTCGTTAATAAAAACCGTGTTAAAGGTTTGTTCTTCAGGGAACCGGAATTCAATATAATCGCCTTGCTTTCCCTGAAAAGCACCCATGGAGGCTTCAACAGTATCAACTTCTTCGCCGTTTATAAGCACAGCTTCTGCAGTGCTCACAACATCAACTATTCTCTCACCTCCACAAG
>SVOP01000018.1 GCA_015066325.1 Oscillospiraceae bacterium | reverse complement strand
ACTTGTTTTATTAATATCGGCTATTTCAAAAAGCTCAGGATGAAGCTTATTCCCCGTTCCCATTGAGGAAATAACGGGGATATTCAGCTTACTCGCTCTTTCGATAAGCTCGAGCTTTGCGGTTACGTTATCAATCGCATCAACTATAAAATCATATTGGTTAAGATCTATTTTATCTGCAGTTTCCGGAAGATAAAACAAATCGTATTTTTTAAAATTGATTTCAGGATTTATGCTTAAAGCTCTTTTTTCTGCCGCGTCAACCTTTTTTTCACCGATATTATCGTTGGTCGCAATAATCTGACGGTTGATGTTTGTTATATCAACTGTATCTTTATCAACAACTGCAACAGTTCCCACACCACCTCTTACAAGGGCTTCAAGAACTGCTCCGCCAACACCACCGATACCGAATACGATAACCGAGGTTTTGCTAAGCTTTTCCATTTTTAATTCGCCTAAAATACGGCTTGAACGGGAAAATCTTTCGTCCATTTGTAACTCCTTTAAATAATGTACTTTGATTATATAATATACTTGAAAAACTTGTCAACAATTAAAGTTGAGAATTATAATTCGGTGGTGTAAATTTTGAAAAAGAGAGTTATATCTGCTTTACTCGTTATTTTAATTTCTTTCCTGAGTCTTTCAGGACGATTATTCTTTATTTCTTCCGATAGTGATTTTGTTTCTGTTCAACCGCATATAAGAGTTCGGGAGTTGGGGAACAAAAAGGGAACTGTTTATGACAGAAACGGAAAACAACTTACCAATAATAAAACAAAAACAATTATCTGTGCAAAGCCCACCGCAGAAAACGCAGTATTAATCAGCAAATTAAAAGGTAAAGAATATGCAAAAAACACTATATTAAAAGGTAATTTCACAAGCTTTGATACAGAAGGAAACAATTATATAAATGATAGTGAGGATATTAAAACATTTAATATTTTTGAGCGGTATGGGGACAGTGTTGCACTTCATTTAATCGGCTACACCGATATTGACGGTAACGGTGTGGCCGGTATTGAAAAATATTATGAAAAACAAATTGAAGAGCACAAGGGTAAACTTTCTGTTGCTTATTCAGCAGATGCTCTGGGCAGAATGCTTACAGGTGAAAAAATCGAAATAAGAAACGACAATTATTATTCTCAAGGCGGAATTATGCTTACCATAGACAGAAAAATTCAGGTTATTGTTGAAAATGCTTTGAAAAACGGGAGCATAGACAAGGGAGCGGCAGTTGTGCTTGACGTAAAAAGCTCTGCAATTTTAGCTTGTGCTTCAACACCGATTTATGAAAGAGATAACATATCAGAATACTTGAACTCTCCTGATTCCCCATTTCTTAACAGAGCATTTGAAAGCTTTCCCGTAGGCTCGGTTTTCAAACCCGTCACTGCCGCCGCTGCTCTGGAAAACGGCATAAAGCTTAAGGAATATAACTGCAAGGGGTATATTGAGAAAAGTGCAAATAAGTTCAACTGCAACAAATTAGAGGGGCACGGAACAATTGATTTTGATTCTGCTATTGCTATGTCCTGCAATCCATATTTTATAGAATTAAGCACACAAATCGGTGCTAAAAAACTTTTGGACACCGCAAGAAATTTAGGTTTTGGGAAAAGCATTAATTTAGGTAACGGTTTCATAACCTCTTCGGGTAGCTTGCCGGACATTAAAGAATTAAACAGTTCTGCAGCTGTCGGCAATTTAGGCTTTGGTCAGGGGAAATTAACTGCTTCCCCTCTGCAAATTGCGTTATGCTTTGCCACTATTGCAAATGATGGAATATATAACACACCTTATATTTATAAAGGCTCGGTTGACAGCAACGGAAATTTAACCCCCTCAATCCAAAAAGACGGTAAAAGGGTACTATCAAAAATCACTTGCAAAACAATAAAATGTGCTATGGCAAAAACTACAACAGCAGGAACGGGAAAAGCTGCTTTCACATCACTTTTTGATTCCTGCACAAAAACCGCCACTGCCCAAAGCGGACAGTATAATGAAAATGGAATTGAAATAAAATACTGTTGGTTTGTCGGCTTCTTCCCTGCAGAAAGCCCAAAATATGTCGTTTGCATATTAAAAGAAAACGGAAGCTCCGGCGGAATGGACGGAGCTCCCGTTTTCAAGGAAATCAGCGAAAATATTTATATAAATGATATCAGTCATTAATATCCAAAACTCTTTGTGCACCCAAAAGAACGCCGATTTTTGCACTATGAAAATTAAGACCACCCTGAAGCCACACCGCAAAGGGTTCTCTTAATGGCGCATCAGCAGAAAGCTCAATTGAAGAGCCATTTGTGAATGCACCTGCCGCCATAATAACATCGCTATCATAGCCCGGCATTGCCCATGGCTCAGGCACAACATAGCTATCAACCACAGAACCGCTTTGAAGACCTTGGCAGAATGCAATAAGCTTTTCGCTATTACCAAGCTTGATACATTGAATTATATCTGCGCGAATTTCCGAGCTTGTTGGTGAAACCCAATAACCCATTTCTTCAAAAACTGCGGCGGTAAACACCGCTGTTTTAAGAGCTTCACCTGTTACATGAGGAGCGTGGAAAAGCCCCATAAAAATATCTCTTGTGTTACCGAGAGTTGCACCAACCTCTTTACCGATACCGGGGGTTGTAAGGCGGTAGGAGCAAAGCTCAACAAGCTCTTTTTTACCTGCTATATAACCACCGCATTTGGCAATACCGCCACCGGGATTTTTAATTAGTGAACCTGCAAAAATATCAACGCCGATTTCTGCGGGAGTTTCATATTCGGTAAACTCTCCGTAGCAATTATCAAGCATTGTTATTGCTTTACTGTTCACTTTAACAACATCAGTAATCTCTTTAATTTCTTTTGATGTCAGAGTCGGTCTTAACGAATAGCCTCTCGAACGCTGAATATAAACCACCTTATATTCTTTTTCTGTAAGCTTCTGTTTTACTGCATCAAGATCAACTGTTCCGTCTTCTTTGAGTTCAACAATTTCAAAGCCTATGCCAAAATCCTTTAACGAACCCATTCCCTCGCCTGATAAACCAATTACGGAATGAATTGTATCATAAGGTGTACCGGTTGCACAAAGCACTGTATCACCGGGACGAAGAACACCAAAAAGCATTACGCTCAATGTATGAGTGCCACTTGCAAAGCTATGACGGATAAGAGCATCCTCTGCACCAAAAATCTGTGCAGTAACTTCATCAAGCACCTCGCGACCTCTGTCGCCATAGCCATAGCCGGTTGAACCTGCAAAATGAGATTCACTGACCCCGCTATCTATAAATGCTTTTAAAACCCTTTGCTGATTAAATTCTGTTATTTTGTCAATTTCTGCAAATTTTTTGTTACACTTTAAAAGTGCCTTTTCAGAAATTTCTTTCATTTGTTCACTAAAATTAAAGAATGACATTTTATTCTTCCTTCTTTATATAAATCTTTCCGCATATGGAAAAACCAATATTTTCATATAGCTTTATGTTTTTATCTTCGCACCAAAGATAAACATCTTCAATATTTTTCTTTTGTAATTCACTTAAAAGTGCTTTTACACACCTTGTTGCATACCCTTTATTTCTATGGCTTTCATTTGTGAAAACACCTGCAACCACAGCTGTATTTCCGAAAATAAAAGGTGCAACTGCACAGCTGACAGGTACATCATCTGCCATCATATAAACACCGGACGAAAAAAACTTATTCACCTTAGCAGAAAACAAGGAATACCAAGCTTCAAAGGAGCCATTACGAGAAAGTAAATAAAAAACACTTTCATAATTACTCAAGCTTGATGACGGAGTAATAGCTATAGTATCACAAAACTCCTCGTATTCAGGTGTTATTTTTAAAACTGCCCTTTCTTCAAGACACATTTCCTCGAAAAAGAAATCCGATAAAACATTCTTTATCCCTTGGAATTCCAAAAAAGAATAAAGCTCCTCCACATCTGCTTTTTCGCTTAATCTGCATATTGTAGCAGTTACCCCTCTAAAAGAAAAAAGAAGTGTTCTTTCACCGTCTATTTCCTGAAAATAAACTCCATCAGAAGCACCTCGGGCAAAGAGAAAATCTGTATTGATTACAGACAAAAACGGTGGAAACCCACCGTTTATATCTGTAAATTGACACATTTTTTTAATCATATTTCACAGCCGCCGTGGCTTCTTACCTTAAGAATATAGCAAGAATTTTCACCGAAGACCTTTTTCATTGAAGAAACATAGTTTTCGGTTTCTTCAATAGGAACAAAAGCCTGAATTGTACCTGCAAAACCACCACCGTGAACACGGTATGCACCCTTGCCTTTGAGAAGCTCTTCTGTAAGGCAAAGTGCAAGGGCTACCGGCTGAGAATCGGGATTTGAAAGGGTAAAGCAATTCTGATTATACATATAAGAAGATTTACCGCTTTCAATAATTGTTGCTTTAAAAGACTCAAAATCACCTTTAGAAAGTGCATCTGCAAGTCTTTCAACTCGTTTGTTTTCATTATAAAAATGAATTGCTCTTTCGATTGCTCTGTCCCCTGTTTTCTTACGGATATCACCCATATGCTCAAAAACGTCTTTTTCGGGAACCTGACGAAGAACTCTTTTGCTGAAATATTCTGCAACAGAATTCATTTCAAGACGGATTGCTGCATAGTCACCTGTAAGGTCAGCGTGGTTTCCGCCTGTATCAACAATACAAAGGTTGTAGCCGTGCTTTGCAATATCGAAATCAACCTTATTTATCACAGGAGCATCGGTATTTTCAAAATCGATCTGAACAAATCCGCCAACTGAACAAGCAGTCTGGTCCATAAGTCCGCAAGGCTTTTTGAAAAACACATTTTCTGCATACTGAGAAATCTGCGCTATTTCAACCGCACTGATTCTGCCATCATTATATAAGTAATTAAGAATTGTTCCGATAAGTACTTCGTAAGCAGCAGAAGATGAAAGGCCTGATCCCGAAAGAACACGGGATGTAACAGAAGCGTTAAAGCCACCATATTTATAACCCAGTTGTTTAAAACGAGCACAGATACCTCTGATAAGAGCTGTTGATTTTCCGGCCTCTTCGTTCTTAACTTTCAAATCATCTATATCAACAGAAATTGAAGGATAGCCTTCTGAATTAACGCAGATAATGCTGTCTTCACGAGGAGAAACAGCAGCAACTGCATCAAGGTTAATTGCCGCTGCAAGAACCTTACCATTATTGTGGTCGGTGTGATTACCACCAACCTCGGTTCTGCCGGGTGCAGAGAAAAATCTCAAATCAGCATTTTCTGAAAAATCTTTTTCAAAGCTCTCAGCAAGCTTTGCATATCTCACCTGCTGAAATGTTGCTTCAGCACTGCCGTAAACTGCAGTAAGTCTTTCTAAAAATGCACTGGTTGAAATATCATTCTTTTTCATTTTTTATCGTCCTTTCGGATTAATTTAAATAAAATATCAAGAAGCAATAAGGAAATACCGCTAATTACTAACAGAATTGCAATCGGAGTTAAAAACGAAGGTGTAAACGGATCAAAAACATTGCAACCAATAATACTCCAGGAAATAAGGCGAGGTAAAAATCCCACAACAGATAAAATAACAAATGGCATCGTTTTCATATCCGTTGCGCCGTATGCCCTGCTGACTGTTCCAACCGGAGCAACAGGAACAAAACGAAGAACGACAAGCATCCATTTATTTCCCTTGCCGTGAAAATCCATAAAATCTGATAAGGATTCGGATTTTAAAAGCAACTTATGAAAACTTCCGCCTCCAAATTTTCTGCCCCAAAAAAACTTAATACCAATTAACATACTGAAACCGATTACATTTACTGCAACCGCAATAGGCGGTGAAAAAACAAGACCCGTTCCGATAAACAAAACAGAAAAAGGTATAAAACCAACAATTGTTTTAACTAAAAAGAAAAACAGAATCACACCAACGGCTGCCAATTTATCAAACCGAGCAATAAAAAGCTCTATATTTGTAAACCAGGCATTTATATCTGCAAGTTGCTTTTGAAACTGAGGCAAGGGAATAAGCAACATCACAACAACTGCTAAAACCGCACCGCCAAAACAACTAACACTTAAAAGTCGAAGAATTCTACTCCTTTTTTCATCCTGTGTTAATTTTTTGAAACTCAAATCCTCACTCCATTTTCAAAAATATAGTGTTATTTTATAACAATATTTTACCAAGGTCAAGAGAATATAAAATAATCATTGAAAGAAAAAGTTTTTATGTGTATAATATTTACGGTGATTTTATGAACAAAAAACTTAAAGCCGTAATCCTTGACGGCTACACTGAAAATCCCGGTGATTTATCATGGGACCCTATCGGCAATTTAACAGACCTTACTGTTTACGACAGAACCCCGGAAGAGCTTGTTATTGAAAGAGCAAAAGAAGCAGAAATTCTTATTGTAAACAAAGTTAAGCTAACGGAAGAAGTAATCTCACAATTGCCAAGCCTTAAATTTGTCGGCACTCTTGCAACAGGTTACAATCAGATTGATGGGGTTGCATTAAGGAAAAGGAATATTCCTCTTTCAAACATCCCCTCTTACTCCACAAATGCGGTGGCACAAATGGTGTTTGCTTACATTCTTGAATCCGTTAACAGAGTAAGTGAATACACTGCCTCAGTAAAAAACGGTGATTGGGAAAACTGCAAGGATTTCTGCTATTGGAATATGCCTTTATTTGAGCTTGACGGTAAAACTCTCGGCATTATCGGTTTTGGTAAAATCGGCAGAAGAGTTTCGGAAATTGCAAAGGCATTCGGTATGAAGATTTTAGTTTATACTCCCTCAGGCAAAAAAGACGATGCTCCCGACATTGAATTTACTGATATAGATACAGTGCTCAAAAGTTCTGATTTTATAACTGTTCACTGCCCTCTTACCGATAAAACCGCCGGGCTTATAAACGATGAATTTATTGCTAAACTCAAGGATGGTGCTTGTGTAATTAACACAGCCCGTGGCGGAGTTGCCAATGAAAAAGATATTGCAAACGCCTTAAAAACAGGCAAGCTCTCTTGTTATTGTGCAGATGTTTTGTCAACAGAGCCACCAAAAAGTGACAACCCGCTTCTTACTGCACCTAATTGCTTTATCACTCCCCATATTGCCTGGGCTGCTTATGAAACAAGGCTTCGCCTTATGGGTATTCTTGAGAGAAATGTAACAGCATTTTTAAGCGGTAATCCGATTAATGTTGTTAACTAATTTATTATATTGGAAATTGAACCATTTTTTTCTGTTTTCTCGTTATATTTTTTTGCATTATGACAAAACTTAAAAATATAAGTTAAAATTATGTCAAAGTCCTTGCATTTATTCATTTTTGTGGTAAAATAAACAAGGTTAAAAATAAACTAACAAAAAATATTTGGAGGTAATTCAAATGTCAGTTAAAGTTGCAATTAACGGTTTCGGTCGTATCGGCCGTCTCGCATTCCGTCAGATGTTCGGCGCTGAAGGCTATGAAGTAGTAGCTATCAACGACCTTACAAAACCCTCAATGCTTGCTCAGCTTCTTAAGTATGACACAGCTCAGGGCGGTTACTGCGGCAGAATCGGCGAAAATCTTCACACTGTTGAAGCAGACGACGAAGCAGGTACAATCACAGTTGACGGCAAAACTCTTAAAATCTACGCAATGGCAAACGCTGCTGAACTCCCCTGGGGCGAAATCGGTGTTGACGTTGTTCTTGAATGCACAGGCTTCTACTGCTCAAAAGATAAGAGCATGGCTCACATCAACGCAGGTGCAAAGAAAGTTGTTATTTCTGCTCCCGCAGGTAACGACCTCAAAACAATCGTTTTCTCTGTAAACGAAGATACTCTTACAGCTGATGACCAGATCATCTCTGCTGCATCTTGCACAACAAACTGCCTTGCTCCCATGGCAAAAGCTCTTAACGATTATGCTCCCATCCAGAGCGGTATCATGAGCACAATCCACGCTTACACAGGCGACCAGATGATTCTTGACGGTCCTCACAGAAAAGGCGATATGAGAAGAGCTCGTGCAGGTGCTGCTAACATCGTTCCCAACTCAACAGGTGCTGCTAAAGCTATCGGTCTTGTTATTCCCGAGCTTAACGGCAAGCTCATCGGTTCTGCACAGCGTGTTCCTGTTCCCACAGGTTCAACAACAATCCTTACAGCTGTTGTTAAAGGTGCTGACGTTACAAAAGAAGGCATCAACGCTGCTATGAAGGCTGCTGCTTCCGAATCTTTCGGTTACAACACTGATGAAATCGTTTCTTCCGACGTTATCGGCATGAAATACGGTTCACTCTTCGATGCAACTCAGACAATGGTTTCTAAAGTTGCTGATGATCTTTACGAAGTTCAGGTTGTTTCCTGGTATGACAATGAAAACAGCTACACAAGCCAGATGGTTAGAACAATCAAATACTTTGCAGAGCTTGCTTAATTTTGATTTAGTTTAAACTAAAAAACCTCTTACAGTTCAACGAACTGCAAGAGGTTTTATTTTTTTATTCTTTTTCAATCAGAAAAAAGTTTAATGTAAAATATGTATCGCTCAATAAATAATATTCTTCTCTTTCTTCGTTAACCTCACAAGCAGAAATAATGAAATCCCCTGCCCCATTATTTAACTCAATGAAAAGCTCATCGAAATCCGCAGTAACAATCTCTAAATCATATCCGAGATAATTGCAGATTTCACGTGCGATATCAACATCAAAACCAACAACCTCACCATCATCGTCAGTAAAAACACGCTTTTCAAAATTCGGGTCGCATAGCATTGTTAACGTTCCGTTTTCATTTTCGGCTTTTTCACTTAAAAAGCTTTCTCCGTTTAAATGAGCAATTTTTATTTTATCAAATGTACCATTATCTTTTAATTCTTTAATAGCTTTATTAAATAAATTCTGAAGCTTTTGGTTATCGCTACTGATATAAGCACAGTAATCAATACTATATTCGCATTTTTCTTTTTGTTTTATATTACGCCCTGCCTTAATATAAGAATTAAATTCAAATTCATCAAGAATACCGTAAGCAGCTTTCTTATTCTCGACCGCAAGAACAACATCTGAAGATGAGTTATATGTAATTTTAGCATAGCCATCAGAAACATACTCATCGCAAGCAAATTTGCTGTTAGAATCATATTTCACTGCTATTATTTTTTCTGTTTCTAACACTGTTGTTACATCATCACAAGAAGACAGACCGAAAACAAAAATAAAGGATAGAATAAAGGAAATTATTCTTTTCATTTCACACACCTATATTATTAAAAAACCGATTTGTGCATTTCTGCATAAATCGGTTTTACTCATATTTTATTTCTGGTCAACATCAATTTTGACAATTTTAAAATTGATTATTCCACGAGGTGCTTCAACAACAACCTTATCGCCAACCTTGTGGCCCATAAGAGCTTTACCAACGGGAGATTCATCGGAAATCTTGCCTTCTGCAGGATTTGCCTGAGCAAAGCCTGTGATAGTATATGTTCTTTCTGCAGCACCTCTTGTTGTTTCCTTGATTGTTACAATTGAACCAAGGTGGACAACCTCTGTGTTTGAGTTTTCTTCTTCATCAATAATTGTAGCTCTTGAAAGCATTGCTTCAATATCATTGATTTCCGCTTCAAGTTTTGCCTGTTCGGACTTAGCCTCGTCGTACTCACTGTTTTCAGAAAGGTCGCCGAAAGAACGAGCAACCTTGAGTTTTTCTGCTATTTCGGAACGGCCCTCGGATTTGAGCACTTTAAGCTTTGCAGAAAGCTCCTCATAGCCTTCTTTGGTTAAAACAATATCCTGTGCCATTGTGAATTACATCCTCTCAAAAATTAATTGCACAAACAAGTGTGCAAATTCAATATGTAGTATTATATAGAACTTAAACCAAAAAGTCAAGTTAAATTATTTATCAGAAAAAGCTGAGCAAATTATATTATGCTCAATCTGAAAGGGTAAAAGCTTCTGATATTCCGTTTGATTTTCAAAATATCTTACATCGGGGTATAAAAGGAAGTCTCTGTCTTTTACATTTATCATCAGTTTTCCCTTATCATCAATTTTATCCAAATCCAGAGAAACATCAAATTTATGTTTTTCTTCATCAATCTTTACAGAAACTATTGCACCATATTCATAATAACAATCCCTGATTAATCTTTCTGTATAGGCATTGGGTTCTGTTAAAAATGTTACTTTTTTTGATATTCTTACAAGCTCGTAAAACTCCTTAAAGAGCGAAAATTTTTCTGTTTTTATACATATATTTTTCCAGTCCCTGTTTACTGTTTTCATTTGATTGATAAGAGAAGAAAGCAGTGCTCTTTGATAATATTCATTTGGATTATACAAAAAATCTTTTAATAACTCTATGTTGGCATATTCTGAAGGAACCAATACTCTCCCTTTATATATTTGCAAAAGTGTTAAGACTTCATCATATTCCAAATCTTTTTCGGATAATTCTAATACTATTGCGGTTTTTCCTTTCACATTAATTGAATATCTGTTTAGTTCATTATTTTTTAACCCTCTGTTTTTCTTGAAAACTCTTTTTTTATTATTTTTTGATTTTACTCTTTCGTTATTAAAATTTAAAATTAACAAAAAAACGCCCCTTTTCATTCTATGAAAAAGGAGCGTAATTATTATTTAATATTAAATTATCCGCAAATCTGCAAACCTGCAGGCTTTGAAAGATAGTTCATCGGGTTAACCCATCCGCCATTAATCATAAGACCAAAATGAAGATGAGCACCAAATGAATAGCCTGTATTACCGGCAAGACCGATAACAGTACCTTGAGTTACATAATCACCAACATTAACATGAACTGATGAAAGATGTGCATAATAGGTTTTAACGCCTTCACCGTGGTTAATAACAACATAAAGACCGTAACCACCGCCGTAGCCACTGCTGTTTGCTACTTCAACAGTACCTTCTTTAACTGCAACAATCTGCGCACCATGAGTACCACCCCAACGGCAGATATCAATACCGTTATGCTGTCTTGTAACACCATTAAGGGTTCTCATTTTAAATGAAGATGAAACATAAGTATCGCTGTAAGGTAAGGGCCAAATCATATCGCCACTAACCTGACCCGAACCGAATGACGTGTTCTGCTGAGCAAGCTTTTGCTCATAATCAAGAATAGCAGCTTCACCTTTTTCCATAGCAGCTTCATATTCTTTACTCTTTGAATTAAGACCATTAACAATGCTCATAACTTTATCAAGGTCTTTCTGAATTAAAGCTTCTTTATCCTCTATTTTTTTACGAGCATCAACCTGTTCTTTTTTCTTTGCTTCGTGCTCTTTCTTTGCTGAATCAAGCTCATCAACTTTAGAGTTCAGGCGAGTTTTCATATCTTCAATTTCAAGAACCTTAGCTTTTAAAGACTCAATATCATCCTCAAGGTCTTTTATAAGCTTATCATCGTGCTCTGCAATTCTGTCAATAAGCTCTGTTCTTTCAAGATATTCCTGAAATTTAAAGTTGTCAGAGGTAAGAAGATATTCAAGTGTGCTGTTTGCACCGGTCATATAGCTGACACGAATTCTTTCACCCAAAAGAGTGTAAGTATCCGCAATTTGTTGCTGGATATCAACAACCTGTTCATCAAGCTTTTTAATTTGCTTATTTAAATCTTCAATCTCATTTTCGATGCCTGTAATCTGATTATCAATAACCTGAATATCCGCATCAATAAGTGCAATTTCATCATTATACAGGTCTATCTGATCTGTAAGAACATCAATTTTTTCCTGCAAAGCATTGATTTCATCGTCATAGGTTGCTGCTTCTGCTTCAAGCTCTGCAATTTTCTTTTCGTTTTCTTTGATTTGCTCTCTTATTTCGTCAATTTTATTTTCATATTCTTGTTTTTCTGCGTCAGTAAGAGCGAAAGCAGATACAGACATCACACCAAAAACAATAATCAAAGAAAGAATAAAGCTTAAAATCTTTTTGGATTTATCAGTCGTTTTCAACAACATTACTGTGCTCCTTTAAATATTTATTAAGAGAAATAATACTACCGAATGCACCGATTACAATACCGATGAAAGCAAATATACCAAAGATTACCCATACATAATCAAGGAAGTTGACTGCCTCTCCACCAAGCATTGAAAGAACATTTCCGAGCCATATTGAAGCAACACTATATACACCATACTGAATACCCAAACCGAGTATTGCCGAGAAAAGACCTAAAAGTATGCCTTCAACCATAAAGGGCCAACGAATGAAAGCGTTTGTAGCGCCAACGGCTTTCATAATGCTGATTTCAAGCCTACGGTTGTAAATTGTAATACGGATAGTGTTGGAAACTATAAACAAGGAAACAAAGAAAAGAATTGCAACAATACCAATACTGATATATGTAACTGCATTTCTGATACTTGCAAGTTTACCGGCTAAATCACTATTCTCACGAATTTGTAATACATTTTCATACCCCTTGATTTCTGCTACTGTTGCATCAAACTGCTCAAGGTCTTTAACAGTTACTTTATATGCATCGGGAAGAATCTCGGGAGAAAGACCTTCAAGAAGGTCTGCTTTATCGCCATAAGCTTCAATCTGTCGCTGAAAAGCTTCTTCGCGTGGTACAAATTCAACCTCTAAAACGTTGGTGTGAGCTTCAAGCTGAACTCCCAATGTTTGTGTCATATAATCATCAGCTTCGTCATTAACATAAACCATAACAACGTTCTGACCTTCAATCAAATCGAGAACTGCATTGATATTAAGGAAAATAAGAGAACCGCTACCAACAATAATAAGGCAAGAAATAAGAACTACAATTGTTGCAAGGGAAAGCAAACGATTCACCCAGATATTTCTGAAGCCCTCACGGGTTAAATAACCTAAGCTTGCACCTTTCATTGAGCATCAACCTCCTCTTCTGCAGAAACAGGTGTTTCTGCTTCAATTGTATCTTTAGTGGGGTCGATACCATAAGTTTCCATAAGATATTCGAAATCGGAAGTATCTTCATTAAGGAAATATGAGCCGATTTCATCTTCAGGAGACTCAAATGTATAAGGCTCTGCTTCAATATGAGAAGCATCGGGATAATCGGATTCAATTACACCGTTTTTGATTGTGATAACACGATGGTTAAAGGTCTTAACGAGATGCAAATCATGCGTAACCATAATAACAGTTGTGCCATCAGAGTTGATATGGTTGAGAAGATCAACAATTTCATAACTCATTTTAGGGTCAATGTTACCTGTGGGCTCGTCCGCAATAATCATACTTGCATTGTTAGCCAAAGCTCTTGCAAGAGCCACTCTCTGCTGTTCACCACCGGAAAGCTGGTTCGGCTTTGAGCGAGCTTTAGAGTTAAGACCTACAAGACCGAGAAGATAAGGCACTCTCTTTCTTATAGCACCCTCTCTTGCGCCGATAACACGCATCGCATAAGCAACATTATCGTAAACATTCATAGTCTGAATCAAACGGAAATCCTGAAAAACAATACCCAGAGACCTTCTGAAATAAGGAATTTCTCTTTTTTTCATATTGTTAAGGTCATAACCGTTGATATTTATAGAGCCTGAAGTGGGAACCTCTTCACGCATCATAAGCTTTAACAAGGTACTCTTACCGGCACCCGAAGAACCAACAATAAAAACAAATTCCCCGTTTTCAATCTTTATATCAAGATTATTGAGGGCTTTTGTTTTGGTGTCTTCATACACTTTGGAGACGCCTTTAAATTCTATCAATTTCAACACCCAATCTTAAAAAATTTCAACACAAACAATTATAGCACATCTTATTACAAAATGTAACCCTTTTGTAATAAAAATGTGCTAAATTAATTATTTCTTAATATTTAACGGGATTTGCATCAAGATACTTCTTAACCATCAAAGCTACCTTGAAAACAATCGCATCATCAAACTCTCTCAAATCAAGACCTGTGAGCTTTTTAATCTTTTCAAGTCTGTACACAAGAGTGTTACGGTGAACAAAAAGCTTTCTTGAGGTTTCGGAAACATTAAGGTTATTCTCAAAGAATCTTTGAATTGTGAAAAGTGTTTCCTGATCAAGAGTATCAATAGAACCAACCTTAAAAATCTCCTTAAGGAACATTTCGCAAAGAGTTGTGGGAAGCTGATAAATAAGACGAGCAATGCCAAGGTGGTCATAGCTTACGATATTTCTTTCAGTATCGAAAACTTTACCTACCTCAAGAGCAACCTGAGCCTCTTTAAAAGAACGGGCTAAATCTTTAACACCGACAACGGGAGTACCGATACCAACAAGTGAGTGTGTAAAGAACTCGGAAGAAAGTGCATCAGAAATTGAACGAGCAAGCTTTTCTAAATCTTTACCATCAACATCACTCTTAACCTCTTTAACAAGAGCAATATCATTTTCGCTGATATTTATAACAAAATCCTTTGTTTTATCAGGGAAGAGATTCTGAACAACATCATAAACGGAAACATCACTTTTATCGAGAAGCCTGATAAGAAGAACAACCCTTGATGCTTCGTTATTGAAATGAAGCTCTCTTGCTTTGAGATAAATATCACCGGGAAGAATGTTATCAAGGATTATATTCTTGATAAAATTGCTTCTATCGTATTTTTCATCATAAAACTGCTTGATGCTTGAAAGGGAAACTGCAAGAACACCTATGTAGTTCTGGGCAACGGAATCCTCACCCTCAACAAAAACTGCATATTCAGGGCGCATATGAGTGCCGAATGCCTGATAAAGAGAACCATCGCAGGCAACAGGAGTAGCAGATGAAAAAACTGCAGGAGTGTTCACATTGCGAACCTCACCGATTCTGCCAAGGTCACTACAAGAAATAACTGCACCTGTTTCATCAACTATGCCGATTGTTCTGTCTACAACATCGCGCATCTGGTGAATAACACCTTGAAATAATCTATTGGACATTTATATGACCTCCAATAATCTTTAACAAAATATCCTTTTTGCAATTATACATAATACACAACTTTGCACAATTTTGCAAGTGTTTTTTTGATATTTTTCAAATTCTTTTATGCAATTTGTTAGATTTTTGATAAAAATCTTGTTTTAATTGCAAAAAAACAAAAAAATACACTATTAAATCAAAAATCCCAAATTTACTATTTTTCAATCAATTTTAATTCATTTTCAGTAATAATCCGTGCTTCCCCTTCTTGCAAATCAGGGTCTAATGCAAGTCCGCCGATTGCAACTCTTTTAAGCTCAATAACACTTGTACCCAAAGAAGCAAACATTCTTTTAATCTGGTGATATTTACCCTCTTTAATCACAACCTTGAAGGTCTGTCTTTCGCTATCATCAATTAATTCAAGTTCAGCAGAAAGAAGAACAGTTCCATCGCCTAAAACAACCCCATCTGCAAAGGCTTTCTTTGCATTTTCAACGTCAATCTTATCAGAAACCTGTGCTATATATGTTTTATCAACATGCCTTGCAGGTGATAAAATTCTATGGGCAAAATCACCATCATCTGTTATAAGTGAAAAACCTGTTGTATCTTTATCAAGTCTGCCTGCTGGGAAAAGATTTTTTCTTTTCAGCTCGTCCGGTAAAATATCAACAACAGTTTTATCCCGTTTATCCTCAGATGCACTGACAACACCCTTTGGCTTGTTGAGCATTATGTAAACATACTCTGTCTGCGAAAGACTTTGCCCATTAATTTTAATATCATCCGCATAAGAGACTTTAAGAGAACTGTCCTTCACGACAACGCCATTCACAGACACCTCTCCCCTTTTTATCATATTCTTCACATCATTACGAGACCAAAGCCCTTGTGAAGCAATTACTTTATCAAGCCTTTCTTTTTTCACATCAACACCTACTCTCCATCAGTTGACAAATAAAAACCATGCATAAATCCATCAAGCTTCACTGAACAAACATCTCCACCTACAACAACGCCGTCACTAACAAGAATATTAATCCTTATAAAATCATCTGTAGGCGAAGTATCAGGGTAATTCCTCACAATATAAGTCCACCTTTTAACCCGCTGACCTGCATATTTTTCAAGATTAAACCCTTGCTCTAATTGAATTTCATTGTAATTGTTATACACATCGTCAAAAGTTTCGGGAATAATTACATCTCTCACCTCAACAGGTGCATCATCAACCTGCCAACCGTAGTTAGAAATAAATGACAATATATCCTCTTCGGATACTGCTGATAGCGAAATCCCCATATTTTCCCGTGATTGTTGTGCATCACCGATGTATTTTAATAAAACAGCAGAACAAAGGGTTATTAATACAACTGCAACACCGATTAAAACCGATTTTTTTATTTTATCTTTTGAAAGGGATACAACAAACATAAACACAACTCCTTTACCACAACAATATATGCGTGGCAAGGGAGTTTAATGAAAATTTTATAGTAACAAGGGGTTAAAACAAGCCTAAATAAGCATCGAAAATCATTTCGCCTACGAAAGCACAAATTGCAGATGCCATTGCTAAGAAAGGACCAAAAGGAATAACACCTTTCATTTCCTTTTTGCTTACTAATTTTCTGCCAATTGAGAAAAGAACGCCCAACAAAGCACTCATAAACAAAGCAATTAATACCGCTTTCCATCCGAGAACAAATCCAACGGCTGCCATAAGCTTTATATCTCCGCCGCCCATTGCTCTGCCACCTGTTACGAGAGCAACAAGGAAGAATAATCCTGAAACAGCAAAAAGACCGATAACTTTGGAAATAATCCATTCTTTTGTAAATGTGCCTGTTAAAAGTGCATCGCCAACAACAAAAGCCCCACCGACAAAAATTGCAATCCACATTGAATCCGGGATTATCTGATGCTCAAAATCCACCCAGGAAACAACTATGAGAGCAGACATCATTATCATATAACCTGCAAGCTTCAGGCTTAAGCCCTCGATGCCGTTTCCGCCACAAAGAAACAAATAAACAAGCACATAAGCAGTGCCGTTTAAAGCCTCAACGATAGGGTATCTCGGCGAAATTTTAGTTTTACAATATCTGCACTTACCACCTAAAAAAATCCAACTGAAAAGCGGAAAAAGGTCTTTCCAATTGAGTTGATGCTTGCAAGATGTGCAAATAGAATTGCCCTTTTTGAAATCCATTCCGATAGGCAATCTGTAAATCAAAACATTAAGGAAACTGCCGATAACAGTTCCGAAAACAAAAATAATTGTAGCTATGTACGCTGTAAAAAAAGCCACTACAACCACCCTTTCTCACCACAAGATTAATTTCATCACCTGATATCAAATTATATATGCTTTTAATGTTAAAGTCAACAAATATTATTAATGTAATTTGTTCAAAATTAATATCGACATTATATTGTTTTTTTTAGTAAATTATGTTATATTATATTTTGTATAAAAACCTAAGGAGGAACTTTTTCTATGAAAAAGACATGCAAACGTGTACTTGCCGTTGTTTTATCACTTGTTATGGTATTTTCAGTGATAAGCGTAGGCGCAGTTGCTATTACCTTTATGGCATTAGCAAATACAGTTACTATCGGTTCCGATGGTTCAACTGTTGTTAACGCAAACAGCGTTGAAGAAGCAATCGAATATATGGAGGCAAATCCCGATATGTTCTATGCTGAAGAAACCGCAACTTATGCTGCTGGTACAACAACTCAGAAAGATGATGTAATTTACCCCACAGTTATCATCCCCGGTATCAGCCAGTCAATTTCTTATCTTGCTGATGAAAACGGTGATCCTGCTGTTAACTCAAACGGTGAAGAGCTTTCAGGTGGTCTTCTTATTCTTGACTCCACTCAGATTCTTCCCGCAGTTATCAACAACCTTGCCGCTCCCCTTGCAACAGCTCTCATCACTCAGTCTGATGCTGACGGAAAATTCGGTGAAGGTGTTTATAACACAGTAAGACAGCTTTTCTCCATTCAGTCCAGCGACAAAACCGGTAAACCTATCAACAACCTCAAAACAATTGAATATTCTGTTGATGGTGTTCCCACATCAGTTGCAAACATGACTCAGGATGACAGAGATTATTTCTACAGAATGATTCCTATGAAATCCATCAAAGACGATGTTGGTGAGGACAACCTTTATCTTTACGCTTTCCCCCTCATCGGTGACCCCATGGAATCTGCAAGAGGTCTTGATGATTATATTCAGAGAATCAAAGCAGATAAAGGCGTAGACAAAGTTAACGTTGTTACAATTTCACTTGGTGGTACAATCCTTACTGCATATCTTGAACTTTTCAAAGATACAGGTTATCCCGATATCAACCGCGTAGTTAACGTTGTTGCTTGTCTTCAGGGTACTGATGTTATGGGTGACTTCTATCTCAGAAGCTGGAACCTCGAAGATGAATTCTTCTTCCATGAGTATATTCCTATGATTATGGAAGAAACATCAGGCAATGCCGCCCTTGGTTACCTCATCAACATTGCTATTAAAATTTTCCCCAAGGCCGTTGTATACACACTCCTTACTTCTGCAGTTGATGGTATTCTTGATTCATTGATGCTCAACTGTCCTCAGTTCTGGGCAATGATCCCCGCAGATCGTTATGACGATGCAAAGGCTAAATACAGCTTTATTTGGGAAGATGCTGAATATGCAGAGCTTGCTCCCAAGCTTGACGCATTCCACGAAGCAGCAGTAAATCTTGAAGCTAACTTCGGTAAGCTTATGGACGATGGCGTACTTGTTCACAGCGTTGCAGGTTACGGCCTTGACTATAGCGCACAGGATTATTGTTTCTTTGCAGCAATGAAGTCTTCACTTACAACAAACAGTGACGCTATCATTGATATTGACTCAACAACTCTCGGTGCAACTTATGCACCTGCAGGCGAAATTCTTCCTGACGAAATTCTTTTCGCTGATGATGCTATCATCTCTCCCGACGGAAGTATTGATATTTCAACTTGTGCATTCCCTGAAAATGTATGGCTCTTTGAAGGTCAGCATCACGAGGTTGGCAGAAACGACGTTGTTCTCTCTCTTGTGGGCAAACTTATCACAGGTGAAATCAAATCTGTAAACGATATGTCTGATGCATATCCGCAGTTCAATGGCAACCGTAACACAAAGAACATCACTCGTTGGTACCTTGAAGAAGCTGAAGAAGTTCTTCTTGCAGAAGACCAGTCAATGTATGCTGCTGAAGACCTCGTTGAGCTTCAGGCTGCTTATGATGAAGCTCAGGCACTTCTCCAGAACACAATCTGCGATGCCACAGAAGCAGAGGCTGTTTCAGACAGACTTCTCAATGCTCTTCGCAGAGTTGGTCAGGAAGGCGAAGCTGAAGACCAGACAATGATGAACATTCTTGGTGCTATTGCTAAGTTCGTTGACGATACTATCTACAAGGTATTCGGTGGCAACGGATTCTCAGATATTTCTCAGACAGGTCCTTTCCCCGGCTAATTAAATATAAGTACACTTGCACTTATTTCATATCTATGATATAATTTCACTCCCGAAGAAATTCGGGAGTGATTTTTTTGAAGCGAGTAATATGATGAAAGTATATTTTTACACTTTAGGTTGCAAGGTCAACCAATATGAAACTCAGGAAATGAGTGAGCTTTTAGAAAAAAACGGATATACTATTATATATAATGCAACTCAGGCAGATGTTGCAGTTGTTAACTCATGCACAGTTACAGCTGAAAGTGTAAGAAAAACAAGGCAGACTATCCGCAAGCTTAAAAAGAACAATCCTGATATCATTATAGTTCTTACAGGTTGCGCTTCTCAGGCAGAACCACATATTATTAATGATTTGCCAGAAGTTGATATTTTTATGGGTAACAGAAGCAATATATATATTGCCAATGCCATTAGTGAATATTTAACAAACAAAAAAACTCTTGTAAAAAGAATAGAGCATTTAACCGGTGACGATTTTTTCGGCAGCGGCATATCTCGTTTTGACGGTCACACAAGAGCATTTTTGAAAATACAGGATGGCTGCGACAGGTTTTGTTCATATTGCCTTATTCCAACCGCAAGAGGTCGTTCCCGTTCTAAATCACTTGAAGATATTGACAATGAATTAAAAGCACTTTCTGAAAACGGTTATTCAGAAATTGTTTTTGTCGGTATCAACCTTTCAGACTACGGCAAAAACACCCCTTATTCTCTCCCAGATGCTTTACGCCTTGCAGAAAAATATGATGGTATAAAAAGAGTCCGCCTCGGCTCTCTTGAACCCGACCACATTACCGATGAAATGATTGAGCAGTTAAAAACAATCACAAAGCTCTGCCCTCAATTCCACATCTCTGTTCAAAGCGGCTGTAATAGTGTGCTAAAGGCAATGAACAGGCATTATACCGCAGAAGAATATGAGCATCTGGCTAATAAATTAAGAGAAACATTCCACGATGCTACAATTACAACAGATGTGCTTGTTGGATTCCCTACAGAAACAGAAGAGGATTTTAAAACAACAGTTGAGTTTGTTAAAAGAGTCGGCTTTGAAAAGGCTCATGTATTCCCCTATTCAGTAAGAGAAGGCACAAGAGCAGCAAAAATGGAACAACTGACAAAGTCAGTTAAAGAAGACAGAGCCTCGCGTCTTTCTGCAGTTACGGATAAAATCCGTAAAGAATTTTTAAAGAAACAAATTGGTAAAACCGTTGAAGTTCTTTTCGAAACAGAAAAAAATGACTGTTGCGAGGGTTACACAGAAAACTACACACCTGTAAGAGTAAACTCAAAAGGGGCTTACAAGGGTCAATTTTTAAATGTGGAAATTATTGATTCTGAAAAAGATTTTTGTATTGGAAAAATTGTATAAAAATTTACCGATATTTTCAAAAAATAATCTTGACAATAATATAGTGTTGTGATAAAATATCGGTTGTTGTGACAGCACGCGGGTGTAGTTCAATGGTAGAATCCCAGCCTTCCAAGCTGGTCGTGTGGGTTCGATTCCCATCACCCGCTCCACAATGCGCGGTTGTAGCTCAGTTGGATAGAGCAACTGCCTTCTAAGCAGTAGGTCGGGGGTTCGAATCCCTCCAACCGTGCCAATATTATAAATTATGGTGGATGTAGCTCAGTTGGTTAGAGTGCCAGGTTGTGGCCCTGGAGGTCGTCGGTTCGACCCCGATCATCCACCCCATTTTTTTATTTACATATATTTAGGGATGTAGCCAAGCGGTAAGGCAACGGACTTTGACTCCGTCACGCGTGAGTTCGAATCTCGCCATCCCTGCCAAAAAATCTCGTTCTTCAGAACGAGATTTTTTTATCCATTGCGAAAGCAATGGCATATCATCACGCTTTAGCGTGTATCTCATCACCGAAGGTGCATATCATCAGCCGTCAGGCTGTATAACTACTTTCGCAATGATGATATACCAAACTTCGTTTTGATGATATGCAATTTTTGCAAAATTGATGATATACACGCCTTTGGCGTGATTTAAGAAAACAAAAATTTAATTACTTATAAATTTATTTATGGTTGAACAACACTTATTAGATACCGCCAAGGAGAACAACAAATGAGCATTTTTAATAAAAAGAAAACAGATAACAACACTCCACACTTTGCCGTTTGCGGTATAGTAGAAATTAATGGTAAAATATTGTTAGTAAGGCACACATACGGAGTTGCCAAAGACAGAATTCTTTTGCCCGGTGGATATGTAAAAGAAAATGAACTGCCCACCTTTGCAATTGAACGTGAAGTTTTTGAAGAAACGAGTGTTTGTTGTAAAGCAAAAGACTTGTTTTCAATGCAATTTAAAAGTGAACAATGGTGTGCGGTTTTCACGTTGGAATACAAATCTGGTACACCTACCTCAGACGACTATGAAAACAGCGAAGTATTGTTATTGAATATTGATGAAGCTCTTGAACGAGAAGATTTAACAAATATGAGCAGAGAAATTTTAAAATCCTATAAAAACGACAAAAACGGATTAGCTAAGAGTGATTATATTGCAAAATCTCGTACTGAAAAAGATTATGTTATCTTTGGTGTGTGATACAATTGAAGACCTGATAATCAATATATTTATTGAAAATATAAAACAAAGAAATTCTATCGTAAAAATCGGTAGAATTTCTTTTTTGTAAAAAGATTTTTCTGCTAAAATACTGTAATGTAAAAGATTTTTGATAGACAAAAGAACGCTTGAAGCTTATAATTAAGGCAAGAGGTGAACACAATGGACATCGGAAGCAAACTAAAAAATGCAAGAAACGAAGCAAAATTCACACAGGAGGAAATTGCAGAAAAATTAGGTGTCAGCAGACAGACAATTTCCAATTGGGAAAACAGCAAATCCTATCCCGATATTATAAGTGTAATTAAATTAAGTGATATTTATTCTATCACTCTTGACGCCTTGTTAAAGGAGGACGAGAATATGATTAAACACCTTGATGAAACTACAAATATTGTTAAAAGCAAAAACCGTTTAAGAAAGATTTTACCGATTTTAATCTTCGTATCAATATGGACTTTTTGTATTTTATTCTTCTGGATTTTTAGCGGTGCAACTGATGCGGCTGTTTTTTCCATTTTCGTATTCTGGGGAATTCTTCCCGTTACAAGTTTAATAATTTCCGTTATTATAGGTAAAGATGATTTCAGGAGTTTAACTAAAGCAGGAGTTGTTGCTTTAATAGGAATAATGTATATGCTCTGCGAATATTTCACATTCTCCCTTGCCAATATGGTAGCTTTTGATAAGCTCAATTTGCCAAACCTTGAAGCATTATTTGGGGGCATTTTAGTTTCTGCTATCGGAATGGGAATTGGTTGTTTAGCAAAATACATAAAAGACAAAAAATCAAAATAAAAATTTATTGGGTTCATATTGAAAATTTTTTTCAATACGAACCCATATTTAATTTATAAAATTCTCTAAATCGTAAAAATTGCTTTCGTATCTTCCGTTAAAATCCTTTTGGCTTCTTTGGTTAACCACAAAAACCTTTTGTGTTTTATAAAGGATTGCAACCTTATTAAGTGCATTTGTATCTTTAGTAAAATGCTTTTTGACCTTCTTATAAAGAGGGTCATTTTTTCTTTTGAAAATTTCAGGTATCTGCAAGGCAGATGAGCTTGAAAGCAAATCACATATAAGAGTTTCACGGAGTCTTTCGGAATCTGCAAAATCTTTGAAATAATAATAAATATGTGTAGCATAATCAGAAAGGCTCATTTTATTGCCGTCTATTTCATTTCCGAAATCCATAAACAGCCTAAAAGGTGTAAAGCCACATTCACAAAAAAGATAATCAAGAGTAAAAAGAAAACGACCGCTGTTATACATTCTTTCAAGAGCGTCCTCACATTTTTTCAGCTTTTGTATTTCTTCATTTGATAACCACGGAGTTGAGGTTACCTCGTACGGTGGATTTTCATTAAACTCACAAGGATATTTCTCCTTGTTTTCTCTCATATCCGCACCATAAAGAAGCTTTAAAAAGCCCATCTGAAGCATATTGGCTTTAAGGCTATATCCGATATCAAAGCTTTTTTCAAAGCTATTTATATCTTCTCCTGTGAGCCCTGCAATCAAATCAATATGAATATGCATATTACCGAATGAGATAAGCTTTTTAATATTCTCAATAAGCTTTTGGGTATCGGTTTTTCGATTGATTGCTTTGAGAGTATCTTCATTAAAGGACTGCATACCGATTTCAAGCTGAAAAACACCTTTAGGAGCCCGTGACAGTATTTCCATTGTAGTCTCTTTCAGTATGTCCCCTGCTATTTCAAAATGGAAGCAAGTACCCTCAGGTATCTTTGTTCCGTAATTTGAAAGTATGAATTCTAAAATTTCGTTTGCTCTGTCTGCTTTTGCATTAAAGGTGCGGTCAACGAATTTTATTGTTTTAGTTCCGCTGACTGCAAGCTTTAAAATATCGGTTTTTACTTGTTCTATATCAAAAAATCTTAAGGGTGAGCATCTGCCCGATAAACAGAAAGCACACCTATACGGACATCCCCTGCTTGTTTCAATATATGAAATTCTGCCTTTAAGATTATCAAAAAACTCATTATTATAAGGTGACGGTGGAGTTTCAGTACACTCTTCCTCCGGTACTGAGATTATATCGCCTTTTTCTCTGAAAGAAAGGCCACTGACTATTTTCAAATCGCCCTTATCTGAATAGATATCAAGGAATAAAGGAAAGCTCTTTTCCCCCTCACCCGAAAGAACAAAATCAATAAAAGAATAGTTTTCTAAAATATTTTTTGCTCTGTAAGAAACCTCAGGACCGCCGAGAATAATAGTGCAACAGATTTTTTCTTTTAAAATCTTGCAAAGCTCAAGAGTTTTTTCTATGTTCCAGATATATGATGAAAAAGAAACGATATCGGGCTTTTCATTTATAATCTGCTCTGCAAAAGCATCTATATTGCTGTTTA